>SBGZ01000087.1 GCA_006226415.1 Alphaproteobacteria bacterium | reverse complement strand
CGGATTGAAAATCCGCGTGTCGGTGGTTCGATTCCGCCCCTGGGCACCACAGCCTTCCAGACCCTAGTCCCTCACTCAACACCCTTTCTCCAGCAGCCCATTGATCTCGGCGGCAAAGTCCGGCGAGTAGCTGCCACGTACCCGGCACCAATAGCCTTCCTGATATTTTGAGGCGCGGAAGGACGCCTTCCAGGCTTCGCGCTGCCTTGAAAACTCTTCGTCATCGTAGAGCCCCGCACGATACTGATAGTGAACGTCTTCCCAATATCTGAACAGCGCATTGGTGCGCAGTTGCACCTGATAGGCCTGCGTCGCGCTGAGCGCCTCACCCGAGTGGGCCCGGTAGAGCGCCTCGGCCAGCTGTGGATTGTTGGCGGGCGCCTGAAGCACATCCACAATCCCCATGGCAAGCTCGTGGCGGATCTGCGCTTTCATCATGTGGCGGTTTTCGGTGAGCTCAAGGATCAACAGGACGAGCCCCAAAAGCACACCTAGATTGGCGCCCAGGCCAAGCCATTTTCCAATACGATCAAAATCCATGCATGCCTCCCATGCGGCCCGGGCGGGCCGTTTGAACTTTGAGACAAGAGATTAGCTGATCCGGAGCGATACGCTAAGAAAATCAACACGGGGTCACGAACCAGGGCATGCGTCTTTGGATATTGCCGCTGCCGTCCCGCTCAACAAAATAGCCGCGCCAGTCAGAAAGGCGCTCTTCGGTGCCGTCAGACAGGCGGGCGCGCACCTCCCAGAGATAGCTCATACAGGCCTTCAAGGGCATGGAGACTTCATGCTGCGGGTTGGTGATGTGGTCGGCCGTATAGACCGGGTCCCGGTCCATGGCCGCCTCCGCAAAGGCAGTTGCCGTCAGATTGTTAAAGTGGAGTTTGGGTGGGTCCGCAAACTCAATGATCCGTATGCTGTAGGTAAGTGTATCTTGTGGTCGCAGCGGTACGTCTTGCGCGGTCACGGGCGACCAGCTCAGCACCGGCCGTAGGCTGGCAACTTCTGCTGGCTTGCAGTCTGAAAAAACGCAAAGAAGATCTGTGCGCGGCTGATCGATCTCAAACCGCGCCGCATCTGCGGCAAAACCGGTGTAAATGTCTTCGGCGACCTGGGACGCCAAAACGTCAATCGCCTCCGGCAACCAGGCCGCGACCTCGTCCACCTGATCGGCCAATTTACTGAGGCGCAGGCTGGTACGACTATTGAGACGTTGGGTGCCATAAGGCTGCCAATAAAGCTTGGAATGCAGGGTCTGCGCGGTGCCATCGGGTTGGACCCGGTCAAATTTGGCATCAATGGCAAAATTGACCGTCACATTTTGGCGCTCTTGATTGGCGCCAGAGACTTCGAGCGGATGAACTTGCACCGACAAATGCGCGTCCGCCTGGCCAGCCTCGACAATCTGGTAGGGTGTGCGTGCGCGGACCGAGCGCGCGAGAGCACTTTGCGCCACTTCAGGCAAACGCGCTTCTGAGAACCGCGCGGCAATTTTTTCCTCAGCGGCTTGCACTTCCTCGGCGCTATCGCTGAGGGCCGCATTGCCAATGGCGCCAAAGGCCATGGCAAAAGGCAGGATGACCGGGATCAGGAGGCAGTCGCCGCCACTGCAATCATTAGCAAGTGAATTGACCGCGGCATCCACGCCTTCGCCTGCCGCGCTACCGGCGCCTTCTCCTGCGGCCTGCCCCCGGCTTCGGGCATAGCCGTGAAAGTCCGGCGCGGCTTCCGGCCAGCTGACCTCGATCGATACGGTTTTGATCTCATGTGACACCGCCGGCGGCACATAGACCGTGTTTTTATAAACCCCCGGGGCACAGGCGGTCAGAGCAAGGGCGGCAAAAACTGTGGTGGCTCGGCGCAACATGGGGTTCCCCTTCATAATTTAAAAGCGATGCGGCGGGGCCGTGGGCATGCTGCCGCGTGGGTCCCGCCAGAACCCAAATCTCCACCACCCCTGTCAAACCGGCGTAAAAACCCTGTCAAACCGCTATGAAAAGAGGGCGTTTTCGCCAAGTGTGCCCAAAAACAGCGGGTTTCCGGCAGTTTCACACGGGGTGCGCCTTGCGGGGTTTAAGGGGCGCCCGCGGGCGTGTGCCGGATCTCAATCTCGGTTTCCTCCACCACGCGCATGTCGTCAATCATCTGGCTGTTTTGGACAAGGGCCGCCAGAAAGGGGTCTGCCGCCTCCTCCCAACCCTTGTCAAACAGCACGCCAAAGCCTTCTTCATAAGTGTCCTGGTGCAGATTATAAAAGAGCGGCGAAAAATGAGGGCTCGGCATTTTCATGTCGGGCTGGTCCGGGCAATGCTGAGTGGTGAACTGGGGCAGCATGCCCACCGAAAGCGTGAGCGAGGCGAGGGCGCCCGGGGAGGCTTTTTCCTTGTCACCGTCATCGCCGCGCGAAGAGGTGAGGACGCCAAGGGTCAATCCAGGCACGGACATGGTTGCATTGCCGCCCGTAAACTCTGCGGAACATGAGCCGGTAAACTGCCGTGTGGTGGAATAGTCCTCAAGCACCAGGGGCTGCGAGGCGCCCGTCCAAAAGAGGCCGGTTTCATCAAGGGTGAGGGGAACCGTGCCGCTGGCGACGCTGGTCACGGTGAAATCAGAAAACTCGGACCGGATCTCTGAGCGGAACGCGACCGTGAACTGGGCGCAATCCGCAATAAGGTCGCGCAGGTTGCTTTCCTCGATCAATCCAAGCGCCAGTCTTTCGCTCTCCCATTGGATCATGTCGTTGACCTGATAGGGGTCCTTGTTCTGGATGCATTCCTTTTCAGAGGCGCTAATCCACTTCGTCAGGATAGTGTCCAGTCGCTTAAGGCCATCTTCGAGTTCAGCCAAGACATCCATGTCGTCAATGTTGGCCGCTTGCATCTCTGCCAACCAGCTGCGATAGGTTCTGAGCGCGGCCTGCGTTTGATCCTCCGCCGCAAAAGCACTGTCAAGCGCCGGCACAACGTCCCTTTTGTAAGCAGCTTTGAGATCGGCAGCCGTTTGGGTGTCCCCCGCCGCGCCCGTGGTGATCACAAAGGCCGCAAGAGCGGCTGTGAGAAAGCGGTGCCGGATGTTCATGAAGGACCCCTCCTTGAATGGTATGCCCTAAGGATAGGCCGGCGGGCGGGAGGGTGTCAAAACGCAAGCTTTCCCGGCGCATTTTTCCCCGCAAATGAAGTGAGAGCGGACGGTTTCGCCCCCATAGCCACGGGCGGCCCCGCCTTGCTTGGCGCGCGCAAATCGGTTTAGCCTCTCGTCTGTATACTGAAATCGGGGAAAAATTCATGACCATTGGCAAGGTAACGGGCCTTTACAGGTATCCGGTCAAAAGCATGATGGGCGAGAGCCTGACGGAGGCGCGCTTTGGCGAGAATGGTATCCCGGGGGACCGGGCCTGGGCGGTGCGGGACGAAGAGCGGGGCGGCATTCGCGGCGCCAAACGGTTTCCCGAACTCATGGCCTGTGCGGCGTCTTACCCTGAAGCGCCAGCGGCGGAAGGCTCCTCCCCGGCGCAGATCACTTTGCCCTCTGGAGACAAACTCTTCACCGGGGACGACAACGCCGCCCAGCGCCTTTCGGATGTGGTCGGCAGTCCTGTGACGCTTTGGCCGTTGATGCCAAAAGAGGCATTGGATCACTACCGCCGCGGCGCTCCCCTGTTGGCTGACATGGAAAAGGAGTTTCGGCGCGTGTTTGGGCGCACGGACGACGAGCCTCTGCCGGATCTTTCGGCCTATCCTTCGGAGAAGATGGAGTTTGAATCGCCCCCGGGCACCTATTTTGATGCCTTCCCGGTTTTAATCCTCACGGAGCAATCATTAAGTCACATGGAGAAGGTCAAGCCGGACAGCACATTTGCCGTTAAACGTTTTCGGCCCAACATCCTACTGGATGTCGAGGGGGAGGGCTTGGTGGAGGCCGCCTGGCTTGGCAAGAAGCTGCAGATCGGATCGGTAACCTTCAAGCTGGAAATTGCTTGCCTGCGCTGCGTCATGGCCACTCATGGATTTGACGATTTGCCCAAGGACCCCGGCGTTATGCGTGCCCTTGTCAAAGAAGCAGGCGGCAATCTGGGCGTCTACGCCTCTGTTGAAAATCCCGGCGAGGTAAGTCTGGAAGATCCGGTGACCTTGCTCGGGTAAATCGCCGTCCGAGGGCGGTCGGACTTGTCGGACACGCCGGAGAGGGCCGAATAAGGGGGCATACATTTTGCCGCATTGCCATGCCCAGGCACGCCCGGTTATAAGCAAGCCCATGACAGCGAAGTCCCGACAGCCGACGATTTCCCGCACAGTTTTGCTGAGCCTTTTGGCGCTGGCCTTCGCTGTGCGCAGTCTGGTGCCCATGGGGTTCATGCCCGGACAGTCAGATGAGGGCGGGTTTCTCACAGTTCAAATCTGCGATGCTTATGGCGGCGGACTTGTCACTTACGATCTGAAAACCGGGTCAATCATCAAGGGCGAGGAGGGGCATAAAGGTGGCTCTGAGCAGCCCACTCACAACACCCACAAATCCGCCTGTCCTTTCGCCGCTGGCGCCCTGTTTGAAAACGCAAGTGACGCGGCTCCCCTCTCCCTGGCCTTCTTCGGTCCGCCTCTCTTGGCGGGACGGCCGACTTACCATCTCCCACTTGAGGGGGCTTCGCAGGCGCCCTTGCCGCCTCGCGGCCCGCCTGCGCGCGTCTGATTATAATTTTCAACTTTACATTCTTTGAAAGTCGCAAGGCCTCGCCCTCGCGCATCTGTAATTGGACAAATGACATGAAAAACCTTCTTCGCTCTGGCGCGGGGCTGATCGCTCTTTGCGCGTCAGCCTCCGCGACACTCGCTGAACCGACCGATAAATCAGAAGCCGCGCTCGTCGATATGATCGTGGTGACCGGACCAAGAATGGACGATGCGAAAGTCCTGACCATTAAGCCGGAAATGGCGCCCTTTGAGGGTACGGACGTCACGCACCTTATCGCCCGCACACCTGGCGGCGGGCGCATTGCCAACGGTGAGCTCTCTGGCCAAGTCGCCTATCGCGGCCTGTTCGGCGAGCGCCTGAATTTGCGCGTGGACGGTCAGCGCTTTGCCTCCGGCGGCCCCAATATGATGGATCCAGCGTTTCACTACGCGCCACCGCCCTTGATTGCAGCGATCAAAATCGACCGCGGCGTCAGCCCTGTCTCCGAGGGGCCGGGTCTTGCTGGCGGCGTGGATGCGATTTTCAAACGCATTGATTTTGATCTGACAGAGGCTTGGGGCGGGGGCTACGATGTGAGCCTTTCCACGCGCACCGTCGATGAGAGCCTCTCCATGGGCGGCATTGTTGGCGCGGCCAATGAGCGCTTCCGATTCAATTTATTAGGCGCTTATGAAGAGGGCGACGACACAGAATTCTCTGACGGGATTATTGGTGGTTCCGGCTTTCAGCGCGGTGTCTATGGGCTTGTGGCAGGCGCCAAGCTGGGAGGGGGAACCCTGAGCCTTGACATGCGTCGTCAAAACACCGGGCCCTCCGGCAATCCGCCTTTCCCGATGGATATCGTTTTTGTCGACACGGATTTTGCCCGGCTTTCTTATGAGGCACCTCTCGGCGAGATGACCTTGAAGGCCTCTGTCAATTACACAGATGTCAGCCACTTGATGGATAATCATACCCAGCGTCCGGCGCCCGCCATGATGATGACACGCGACACCTATGCCGATGCCACGACCCACGGCGGTCAGATAAGTCTCACGATGCCCGCTTGGGGGGGAGACTTCAAACTGGGAATGGACAGCGACCAAGCCGATCACAACTCGCGAATTACAAATCCTTACAACGCGGAGTTCTATGTGGGGGCCTTCCCTAAAATCTCCATAGATCGCCTGGGCGGCTTTGCGCAATGGACCGGCAAAGTAGGCGGCTTGAACGCAGAGCTGGGACTTCGTGTCGATTCTTATGAGGCGCGAGCGGGTGAGGCGACAACCGGTCCCGCCGTCCCGGAGGGCGCGGCAATGCTGGCTAGCAGCTTTAATGCGCGGGGCCGAACGGCAAACGATACCACTTACGATGTGGTTGCGCGGGTTTGGACGCAAGAGAGCAAAGGTCTTTCGTGGCGAGCAACCCTTGCCCGTAAGGAAAATGCGCCAGGCTACATACAGCGCTTTGCCTGGCTTCCCACGCCTGCGAGCGGCGGTCTTGCCGATGGCAATACCTATGTTGGGGATGTGGCGCTCAATCCCGAGACCGCATGGATTGTTGAGAGTGGCTTTGACTATGCCAGCCAGGACTTCTATCTGCGGCCAACCATCTTTTGGCGTCAGATCGATCATTATATTCAAGGTGTACCTTATGACGACACGCCGGGGATCATTGATTCAACCGTGGAAATGGTCTCGGACATGAATGGAGATCCAACACCGCTGACCTGGTCCAATGTGAACGCGCGGCTCTATGGATTTGATGTCGATGGCGGCTATGACTTTGCTGGGCCCCTGCGCCTTGACGGGGTTTTGAGTTATGTGCGCGGTGAACGCCGGGATATCGATGACAATCTCTACCGCATTGCCCCGCCGAGCCTCATGCTGGGGCTTACATGGGAGAATGAGCGTTGGTCGGCGACCCTTGAGGCCCGAGCGGTGGCGCGGCAACATGAAGTTTCTGTCACCAACAGCGAAGCCCGATCGCCCGCCTATGCCACGGCAAGCCTATACGGTGATGTCGAGGTCAAAGAAGGGGTGCGCCTGTCGATGGGCATCGAAAACCTTTTCGATACCCACTACCGTGACCATCTGTCTGGATATAACCGCAACGGCTATGGCGATGTGCCGCTGGGTGAGCGCCTGCCAGGCGCCGGGCGCGGCCTCTTTCTGCGCCTGTCTCTTGCCGGATAAGTAACAGGGGCGCTGGTCGGTGAACAGAATGATCGACCAGCGTCAAAAAGTCAGGTCGTATGGCAGTCGGTGCAGCACCAATAACAGCCATTGCTTTGCGGGTAGATGTATTTTGCGGCTCGGACAGCGGAGCGGCAATCTGAGTGAAACCCAAGATCATGGCGATTAGCAAAGTCCGGCGGGTGCGGGCAACCATCGGTATGAACTTCGTGGTCGCCATTGTTTTGCTCATTTCTATTAACGTAGTAGTGAGGCATGAGAAGCGCTCCTTTGTTGAGGAAACGCTAAAATTGATCTGATTCCGGAAGCCTGACCACCAACCGGGTACACGCATTCGTATCAGAGAGCGCGTGAGAAACAAAAAAGGCCGCAGGAATGTCCCTGCGACCTATGAACTGTTGAATGAAATTTTTTTCTCAGGCGGCAGAACTTGCTGCTACAGGATTTGGGCCGTAGTCATTGTCACCGTCCGTACCCGGAAGGAACCCAATGAAGATAAGGCCGAAGATCCAGCCAAGAACCGGGACAAAGGTCAACAAGAGCCACCAGCCGCTCATGTTCCGGTCGTGAAAGCGCTTAATGCTCACGGCAACGGAAGGAAGGATGGTGAAAAGAGAAAATGCATAATAGACGAGCATCATCGGTGACATACCGCTGCCATCGTCTGTCAAACCTGCCACGATGGCGAGCAGAAAGCTAATGCCGACCAAGGGCAAAAAGGTTCGCACCCAATAGTCACTGCGAGAGGCGCGACCACCAAATGTGAACCAAAGGTTTTTGATATTCATGAGCTGTTCCTTTCCATAATGCTCGCGTCAGCGAATTCCACCAGCCTCATCTGATTCCGTTAACCAAAGGATAACGATCCCCCGTAGGTTGTTCCGGCAGTATCACGAATAAGCGGCATTACGAAATAGGGTGTTCATGGAGGAGCAGGGTCACGGGTTTTACGGTGATAGACCTTCCAACCTTAGGCAGCTTTCGAGCGGACCCCTATTGCGGCGATCGGCGCCCTTTTCATCGGGTGTGGCAGGGTCTGCTGCAATGAAAACAACCATCAACATTTTTGTAGTATCGTCTGGCTTCCGTCACGGCTGGCTGGCAGGAATTAAAGTTTCCCAGAAATATCCTGTTCTCAGGGTAGGGGAGTTTCTGACAGCTCTCCCGATGAACCTCGTGTTCGCCCGTCGATTGGGCGTTTTTGTTGACGTAATATCGGGCCATTGTCATGCTCCATGTGTCGAGACGGGTACATAAGCTGAGCCGATTCGAAAAAGGTTGCCACCAACCCTCTGCACGCGGAGGTTTTAGTGATAGGGTCTTGCCAAAGGCAGAAAGGGGAGACGACCAGATGAATAAGGACTTGTTACAGCGGGTGGGGCTTGAAACATTTGCCATCGTTTTTTCTGTTCTCTTGGCTCTGTTTCTCAACAGCTGGTGGGCACAGTCGAAAGTCGATGCGGGGCATTACAAAACCCTGGATTTGATTGAGGCCGAAATGAAGGCCAATCAAGTCGAACTGGAGGCTGCGATTGCCTATTACGACGATGTGATCAAAAGAATTCAGGCAGCCCTGCCTGACGGAATTACCGAAGAAGAAGCGCGCAGGCTCATGGAAAACTGCTGCCAACTTGAGGCAGGGGGCTCTCATTTGACCGCTCATGAAACAGCCGTCCTGACCGGCTTTTATGCCTGGCTTGAACCATCCTCTGCCTCCGCCATCATGTCGCCCTTCGTGGGGCAGAAGGAAGTCAATGACGCGGCCATGGTATTAACTAATGTCATTCTAAATGTGGATCCGGAGGATCTGACAGGCTTTTTTCAGCGGTATCTGATTTTGTCCACAAGTCTAAGGCCTTCGATCCAGGACCTTCTTGCGCAAACCAATTCAGGGCTTGAGGAAGTCGCAAGGGTAAAGGCCGCGCATTAGCGACAGATATTAACAGGGTTGAAACAAGTCACGTTTAGGGTGATCCCTTCACGCCTGCAGTCGGAGCCAGTCCAATGAAAAATCTGTTCAAATACGGTGTAGTCGCCGCAATCATGTTGGGGCCTGTCTCAGCTTCCGCTCAGGAAGACTTTAGCGACTATGTCGCCCGCGCCGCGGATGCAAAAGTCCAGGAGATGGAGACACAAGCAGAGGGCGGAGATCCGGCCGCCCAGGTGAGCTACGGTGATTTCATCCTCAACAGAATGTCGTTCGAAAGCGAGGAGGTCAGGGCGCGCAAGGCAAGGCAATGGTTTTTGCGCGCCGCCGATCAGGCCTATGTGCCCGCCTATTTTGCGATGGCAGAACTGGCCGCGAGCGGAACGTTAAAGCCAGCGGATGACAAGGAAATCTTTTTCTGGATCTATAAGGCCGCCGATACGGGCGATGCTGAAGCGCAGTATGTTTTGGCGGGTCATCTGTTCGAAGGCATTGGCGCGCCTGTCAATGAAGTCGCTGCGCTTGCATACTTAGAAAAGAGTGCGGCACTGGGTTATATAGAAGCCCAGCGGACCCTTGGGAGTGCCTATTATCTGGGGCAGTTTGTAGAAGAGGACTGGGCTAAGTCCTTTGACTATTATCTGGCGGCCGCCAAACAAAACGATGCCCACAGCCAATTCATGGTTGGGCAGTTCTACTATTACGGCGATATAATCCCCAAGGACCCGGTCAAGGCAGATGAGTGGATAAGAAAATCCGCTGCTCAAAACTTCGAGCCCGCGCTCAAATTCCTAAACGACCAATAACGACAAGGGCCGCCTAGCTCTTTTTGACGAATTCTGATTTCAGGCCCATCGACCCGATACCTGGAATCTTGCAGTCAATGTCGTGATCGCCATCCACGAGCCGGATATTCTTCACTTTCGTGCCGACCTTCACCACGGAGGACGAGCCTTTGACCTTGAGGTCCTTAATCACCGTCACGGTGTCACCATCCGCCAGTTCATTGCCATTGGCATCGCGGACCACGCGCGCGCTGCCACCGCCTTCGCTGACGGCCTCTGCTGACCACTCGTGGCCACATTCAGGGCAAACCAAAAGCCCGCGGTCTTCATAGGTGAATTCAGAACCGCATTGAGGGCAGGCAGGATAATCAGACATCTTCAGATCAGGCTTTCATGGAATGGTAGAATAACACCACCATCAATCAGACTTGAGGGCGCAAGTCAATTGTCTTTGCCCGAACGTTGCTTGCGAAAGGCCTATGGGCACGGCACCAAAATCGGCTTGGACATCACTTGTAATACCTGGATAAATTCATATCTCTTCAATGGAAGATCGGCCGCCCGAGCGCTCGGTCTTTATTTATATTGTGAAACGCCAACACCACCGACCCCAGGAAACAAGCCGCCGATGACCGACGACTTTTCTTTGCCTAAACCCTCCGACATTGCGGATGCCATTCGCGATTTTCTTCGGCTCGAATCCGCCGGCGGCATTTTGCTGTTGGCGGCGGCCATTTTGGCCATGGGCCTCGCAAATTCGCCACTGTCCGATTTCTATGATGGAATCTTTGCCACGCCCGTCGCCGTGCAGGTCGGCAGTTTTGCCATTGATAAGCCGCTGCTCTTGTGGGTCAACGATGGGCTGATGGCGATTTTTTTCTTTCTGATTGGTTTGGAGATTAAGCGCGAATTTTTGGAAGGCGAGCTTTCATCCCTGTCTCAGGTCATTCTGCCGGGCCTCGGCGCCTTGGGGGGTATGGTCGTGCCGGCCGCAATTTACCTCTGGCTTAATTGGCAGGACCCCCGGGCGGTTGATGGCTGGGCCATACCCGTGGCAACCGACATTGCCTTTGCGCTTGGCTTGCTGAGTGTTTTTGGCACGCGCGTTCCAACGGCCCTTAAAGTCTTTTTGCTGACACTCGCCATTTTTGATGACCTCGCCGCGATTGTCATTATTGCCTTGTTTTATTCAGGAGATCTCTCAGGCGCTGCCCTGGTGGTGAGCGCAGCTGTGCTCGGCCTGGCCTTTCTGATGAACCGGCGCGGTGTCACGACAACATCCGCCTATGTGCTGATAGGGATCGTGCTTTGGGTGGCTGTTCTGAAATCAGGCGTGCACGCAACCCTGGCCGGTGTTCTCATTGCTTTTTGTGTGCCCCATAAGGGGGTCGCGGGACAGTCACCGCTCAAGGCGCTCGAGCATGACCTGCATGGCCCGGTAGCCTATGCCATCCTCCCGCTCTTTGCCTTTGCCAACGCCGGTCTTGCTCTTGGGGGTATGTCCTGGAGCGATCTGTTCCATCCCATCACCACAGGCATTGTCGCAGGCCTCGCCCTCGGCAAGCCGCTCGGCATTTTGCTGTTTGTCGGGCTTGCGGTTCTTGGCGGCTTGGCAAAACTTCCCAAAGGAACCTCATGGGCTCAATTGGTTGGTGTGTCGGTCGCCTGCGGCATTGGCTTTACGATGAGCCTGTTCATTGCGGGCCTCGCCTTTGAGCACGGCAGTACATCGGATATTGCGGGCGACCGCCTTGGCATTCTTGCTGGGTCTGTGCTGTCTGCCCTGATGGCGGCTGCGATCTTGCATTTCAGCTTGGGCCGGGCAAAAGCCTAAAGGGGCTGGTCGAGCGCGGTTTCCATTCGGGGCAATTGACGCCCGGCAATGGAACCGGAAGGCACTTCCCCGGTAATGGCAAACCCCATGGCTTCATAAAAGGCGGTGGCATGTGGATCCGCGTCCAGAAAAAGCCTTCGGATGTCCAGTCCGATGGCATGTCTTTTCAGGTGGGCCCAAAGGGCGCGGCCAACCCCGCTGCGCTTAGCACGCGGATCAACGAAAAAATCACGCACTTCCCCCAATGTGGGGTCTTCTGTCAATTGTAGAATAACAAAGCCCAGCAGCGTCTGATCATGGCCTTCGGCTACCAGAACCATGTGCGCTGTCAGGTCCTCTTCATGGACCGTGAGTTCCTCCCGGCACGCCGCCATGAACTGGTCGTCATAGCCATTCGACTGCTTGGATCGCAAAGCCAAACAGGTCAGCACGCCCGCTTCACCGGTCGCCGCCCGTCTGATTATTATCTCTAGCGGGTGAGCCTCGCTCATTCTTCGCCGGGGAATGTCCCGCGATCCACATCTTCAATAAATTGGATGAGCCCGGCGAAATAGACATCCGCATCATCGACCAGCGCGATATGAGAGCCATCGGGACAAAGCAGAAATCTGGCGTTGGGGATCTCTTCCGCCATCCATTCCATATATTTAGGATCCATCGTGTCATGGGTGGCGCCGATCACGAGCGTCGGCACCGTGATCTTGTGGATCTCCTCTGAAATGTCCCAGGAGCCGAGCACACCGCTAATCCCCAATTCACTGGGGCCTTGCATAGGGATGTAGATATCCGGGTTGATGTGTTCGAAGCCGTGGATCACGTCCAGCGGCCATTCCTCTGGCGGTAAGCGCAAAACATGGTGAACGTAGTGATGGGTCATCAAAAGCGCTTCATATCGAGGATTGCCATAGTCTTCGGCGGCCTCAAGCGCTTTGATCTCGGCGAGGGCATCCGGGTCCATCTGCGGCATTAAGACCTCTTCGGCATAAGCGTCATAAGCGGGACCGCTGGCCATCATATTGGAGATAATGAGCCCTTTCAGGTTTTCCTGATGTTTCAACGCATATTCCATGGCGAGCGCGCCGCCCCACGATTGCCCGAATAGGTAAAAGTTATCAGGACCAAGGCCCAATGCCAGGCGCACTTGTTCGACTTCATCAACAAAACGATCGATAACCCAAAGACTGGGATCGTCCGGCTGATCAGAAAAATAAGACCCGAGCTGATCGTAGTAATAATATTCGATGTCGGCGCCTGGAAAGAAATTGTCGACGTTTTTCAAATATTCATGGGTGGCGCCGGGGCCGCCATGAAGAAGCAAAACCTTGATGCTTGGGTTGTCGCCAACCTTCCGGGTCCAGACGTTAAACTTTCCCTTGGGGGTATCAATCTCGATCATCCGGCCCGCCGCCCGTTCGGCAGCAACCGGATCCGCGTTGCTCTCAGCCGTGGGTGTGGCATCTTCCGCTGTTGCGGCAACGGGCGCGCTTTCGGCGGACACTTCAGCAGCCTCCTCCTTTTGCGGCTTGTCGGAACATCCGGCGAGCACGAAAGCGGTAAGGCCAAGAGCAAATGTCAAATATCGGATATACATGGGGCGGCGACCTCTTCTTTGAAAAGTTGGTGTTGAATCTAATTCCATTTTGAAAAACTGTCGAGGCCCCCAAAGGGTGAATCCGCGCAACAAAAAAGGCCGCTGAATTTCTCCAGCGGCCTTCAAATAAAGTAGAAATCTATTGGATTAAAGAGCAATCCGGTAGCTGATGATGATGTCCGTGGTCTCATAATCGAGCGGGATATCAAAGCCGTTGTGTGTGAGTTCCAGCTTCGGAACCACGAAGCGGCGCACTTCCAGGCTGATCGCATGGCCCTCTTTCGGAAGGTCAAAGGAAACGCCCGCGCCGACCTGGAAGGCAACAGCGGTGTCGCTGAC
>SBGZ01000044.1 GCA_006226415.1 Alphaproteobacteria bacterium | reverse complement strand
AAGCGCACCATGTCGCGGGCTTTGCGCAAACTTCCTTCCAGCACCAGATGAACCCCAAGGTCCTTGCCCACATCACGCACGTCCACCGCGCGTCCCTTGTAGGTAAAGGTTGAATTGCGGGCAACCACATCCAGATTGGCATGCTTGGAAAGATCCGTAATCAGATCTTCTGTCAGGCTGTCAGCCAGGTGCTCTTGTTCCGGATCGGAGGAGATATTGCTAAATGGCAGGACGGCGAGGGAGGGGCAATCCGGCAGCGGTTGAAGTTCCGTGGCCACATCCTGCGTGGCCGTTGCGCCAGCAGGCGCGGTTTCATGCGCCCAGGCAAGGATGAGAACAAGGGGAAAGCCCAGAACCGCGATGATGACGACAAGCCGAACGGCCCAGTCAGGCAACAAAAGGGCAGGAAAAACAGCGACGGAAATCTGAACGATAATCCACGCTGCAACGGCATAAATCGTCGCAAACTGAACCACTTTGCGGCGTTTGATTTCCGCCCAGAATTTCTTCATCGACCCCTGACCCGTCTAAAACGAAACAATCAGCGAGCAGAGTATGTCAGTTCTTTAGAGTTAAGCAAGCCGCCGTTTAGGCTTCCTTTAAAAGCTTCGCCACATCTGGCGCGATGTCGGCTGGGGCTGTCATGGGTTCAAAGCGTTTGACCACATGCCCAGACATATCCACCAGAAACTTGGTAAAGTTCCACTTGACCAGGTCCAGCCCGAGCAAGCTCTTTGTTTCTTTACGAAGGAACTTAAAGAGTGGGTCGGCATTCTTGCCGTTCACATCCACCTTTGCGAACATGGGAAACTTCACGCCGTAGTTCAGGGTGCAAAACTCGGCGATCTCTTCATGCGTGCCCGGCTCCTGCCCGGCAAATTGATTGCAGGGAAAGCCCAAAACCTCAAAGCCATATTCGTGATACTTCTCATAAAGCTCTTCCAGCCCTTCATATTGGGGCGTCAATCCGCATTTGGAGGCCACGTTGACGATGAGCAGCACCTTGTCCTTGTAGTGATCCATCGGTACATGAGCACCGTCGATGGTCGTGACTTTAAATTCGTATACAGTTTTGTCGCTCATGGGGATTAAGATCCTTCCTGGTTTGCGGGCAAGGCGACGGCGGCCACCTCTTCGGCGGTCGATTCAAGTTGAACATCACTGATGCGCTCACCGGTGCGCAAGACCTTTTCAGTGGAAGTGGTAATTTCGCGAATATCTTTCTCCGCCAGATTGAAATGGCTTTCCAGATTGCCCACGCGTTTGCGGAGCCGCAACACATCTTCCATCATCTTGCCAACCTCTACCTGAATAAGCCCGGCCTGTTCGCGCATCTTGGCGTCTTTCAGCACGGCGCGCACCGTGTTGAGCGTCGCCATAAAAGTCGTCGGCGAGACGATAAAGACCCGTGCTTTGAAACCCGCTTCCACGACATCGACAAAATGGGCGTGCAGCTCCGCATAAACCGCTTCTGACGGCAGGAACATCAGCGCGGAATCGGCTGTTTCACCCGGCACGATATAACGTTCGGAAATATCCTTGATATGTTTCATGAAAGCGGCGCGAAAGGCGCGCTCGGCCAGCTTCTTTTCTTCGTCCGATTCCGCCGCCCGAAGCGCGTAAAAGCTCTCTAGTGGAAATTTTGAGTCGACGGAAATGGACCCCGGCGGGTTGGGCAGTTTGATCAGACAGTCCACCCGTACTCGGGTGGAAAGGGTGGCTTGAAGTTCAAAGGCGGATGGCGGCAAGGCATTGCGCACAATGTCCCCCATCTGGATTTCGCCAAACGCGCCGCGCGCCTGTTTGTTCGAAAGGATATCCTGCAGCCCCAAGACCTTGCCCGAAAGTTCGGTGATGTTCTTTTGCGCTTCGTCAATCACCGACAGGCGGTTGTTCAGGTGACCCAGCGACTGGGCGGTCTTTGTGGCGCTTTCGCCCAAGGTCTGGTTGAGCCGGGTGGAAACCTTGTCGAGCCGTTCTTCCAAAGCCTTGGTCAGGCGGATCTGGGCGCCGGTTTGCGCCTCTGTGACCTGCGCCAGGCGCCCCGCCAACTCACTTTGAGATTGGGCAAGCGCCTGCATTTGAGTTTCAAGCTGACCTTTGAGCATCTGCTCTGTCTGCCGCGTTTCGTTGGCCCGTGCCTGGGTCTGAGACAGCGTCCGCAGCACCATCAACAGGGCCGCCAAAATAAGGGCGCCAAGCCCCAGAAGGGCAATCGCAAGGGGGGTCATTTCCATGTAAATTGGGCTCTTTCAGCAAGGATTTTGGGCAGTTTACGATCATTTTAGCCGATTCGGGAGCGAAACCTTTGCCTCCCCCGCCGCGCCGCCTTGACGGCAAGGATTTAGCCCCTTATGTCCAAGGCATGACGATTATGCCCATTTTGGTCGCGCCCGATCCACGCCTGAAGGTGATCTCCACGCCCGTGGATGAGGTGACCGACGACATTCGCAAGCTGATGGATGACATGCTTGAAACCATGTATGACGCGCCTGGCATTGGCCTGGCGGCGGTGCAGGTCGGCGTGCCCAAGCGGGTGATTGTGATGGACCTCTCGCGTGAGGGAGAGGAAAAGTCGCCGCTTTTTTTGATCAATCCTGAGATCGTGGAAACCTCGGGAGACCTGACGGTCTACGAGGAAGGCTGTTTGTCGCTACCAACCTATTACGAGGATGTGGCGCGTCCGTCCCAGGCAACAATCACCTATCTCGACTATCATGGTGAGCGCCAGACCCTTGAGTGCGAAGGCCTCCTGGCGACCTGCATCCAGCATGAAATGGATCACCTGGAAGGCGTTCTGTTTGTCGATCATATTTCAAAGCTCAAGCGTTCGATTATTCTTCGTAAATTGCAGAAGACGAAGCGCCTGCAAAAAGGGGCCGCTTGACCTGAAGCGGAAGGGCCCATGCCTTTAAGACTTGCCTTCATGGGGACCCCTGAGTTTTCGGTGCCGGTTCTACAAGCCCTGCTCGCCAGTGAACATGAGGTGGTGGCGGTCTACAGCCAGCCGCCGCGCAAGGCAGGCCGCGGCCATAAGGTCGTCAAGAGCCCGGTTCATCAATGTGCGGAAGCAGCGGGCATCGCTGTCTATACGCCGCTCAATTTCAAGGATCCGGCAGACCTTAAAGTCTTTGAGGATCTCAACCTGGATGCTGCCGTCGTGGTGGCCTATGGACTGCTTCTGCCGGAAGCGATCCTGACAGCGCCCCGATATGGTTGCCTGAACATTCACGCCTCTCTTCTGCCGCGCTGGCGCGGTGCGGCGCCCATCCAACGGGCGATCATGGCGGGCGACACCAAGACCGGTCTCATGACCATGCAAATGGAGAAGGGTCTCGACACCGGCCCAATCTACGACACCGAGGAAGTTATGATCGGCGCGGATGAAACCGCTGGCGAGCTCCATGACCGACTTTGCGCCCTTGGCGGGCCTTTGATCTTGAAGACGCTCTCCCGTTTGCCAGAAGGAGCCCAGCCAACTGCCCAGGCCGAGGAAGGGGCGGTCTATGCCGCCAAGATCGATAAGGGGGAGGCGCAAATCGACTGGCGGCGCCCCGCCGAAGAAATTGCCCGCCAGGTGTGCGGCCTCAGTCCCTTCCCGGGTGCCTGGACAAGCCTGCCGGGGTCCGGCGATCGCCTGAAGGTATTAAAGGCGAGGGCTACAGCGGGCAACGGAGAACCTGGCACCCACATCGCGGCGCCCTTCACCATTGCTTGCGGGCAGGGCGCTCTCGAAATTCTTGAAGTTCAGCGCGCGGGCAAAGGTCCCTGTTCGGCGGAAGATTTCGCCCGCGGCTTTCAGATGGGCGCTGAGGATCGGCTGGGGGCGGCATGACCAAATATAAGGCCATTGTCGAATACAGCGGCGCCCCTTATGCCGGTTGGCAACTCCAAGAGGGCCATCCCACGGTGCAAGGGGTGATTGAGGCGGCCATCGAAAAATTCTGCGGCGAACCCGCTATCGTCCGCGCCGCGGGCCGCACAGATTCCGGCGTTCACGCCCTGGGGCAGGTCATTGATTTTACCATCGACAAGCCTGTTAAACTGGATGCGGTGCGCGATGGCGTGAACTACCACCTCAAGCCCAATCCGGTTGCGCTCGTCACGGTCGAAGAGGTGGATAAGGAATTTTCTTCCCGATTTGATGCCACCCAGCGCCATTATCTCTACCGGGTCCTGGATCGCCGCGCGCCGCCCACGGTCACGCGGGGGCTTGTCGCCCATACCACCAAAGCCCTTGACGTAGATGCCATGCATCATGCAGCTCAAGTGCTGGTGGGCAATCACGACTTTACCACCTTCCGGTCTTCGTCATGCCAGTCCAAGTCGCCGGTCAAAACCGTCAACAAGATATCGGTCTCGCGTGTCGGCGATGAAGTGCACATCAATGTGTCTGCGCGGTCCTTTCTGCACAATCAGGTGCGCAGCTTTGCCGGTACTCTTCTCAAGGTTGGCGAGGGTAAATGGACCCGGCGCGATGTGGAAAAAGCGCTGCAGGCAAAAGATCGCACCGCTTGCGGCCCAACCGCGCCGCCTGAAGGGCTTTACCTTACTCGGGTCGATTATGGGGCTGATCGCTAGAGCAGATCGACCAGAACTTTGATCACTTCATTGATCAGGCCGAGAATGATCAGGATTATCGCGCTGATAAAGACATTAAGGCCCGATGCAAAACGGATGATCGCCAGCTCATAGATCAAGCCGACAATAACCATCAATGTGAAGACGCTGCCGGCCATAAGCGGGCTCAACAAGCCCAGGCCATACATCAGGATCGGCACAAAATAGAGTACAAAAGCAAGAGCCTGCCCCCAGTTTCGAGCGATCACCATATGAACATAGCGGTCGTTGAACTGAAGCAATCGGCTGATGGGAACAAGCAGGATCGGCAAGATCACAATATCCAGCACATAAGCCACCACCCAGTGCCAGACATAGCTGCGCTCGCTCACAAGGTCCGCGCCGGTCTGGAGGCGTTGCAAAAGACCCAGATCTACGGTCAGATTGTAGTGCATTGCAAAAAACAGATAGTAAAACGGCAAGATCATGATCGGCGCGGCGAAGGATCGCCAGAAACCATCAGCGCTGATGTCGAATTCCTCAAACGCGTTCTTGTCCCAAAAGAAAAGACGCAAGGCGCCCTTAAGGCCCGCACGGATTTCTTGAGCGAAACTCATGAGCCGCCATCCCTGCTGAAATAGCCATCAAGGAGCCGCCGGTAGATATCCCGCAAAACCGCAAGGTCCTGAAGACTTACATGCTCGTCCGCTTTATGCATGGTTTGACCGACAAGGCCGAACTCGATAACCGGCGAATATTGTGAAATAAATCGCGCGTCCGAAGTGCCGCCGCTGGTCGAAAGAACGGGCGTCAGCTCGGTCACTTCCCGAATGGCGCTCTGCATCAGATCTGTAAAACCACAAGGCGTTGTCAAAAAAGCTTCGCCACTTGCCTTGGCTTGAAGCTCAAAGTGACCGCCCATTTCGTTTTCCACGGCAGCGATTTCGCGTTCAATCCAGCGGATCAGGGATGCTTCGGTGTGAAGGTTGTTGAAGCGAATGTTAAAACCAGCATGAACCTCCGCCGGGATGACATTGGTCGCTTGATTGCCGGTATCGACCGTGACGATTTCAAGATTGGAGGGCTGAAAATGCACATTGCCTTCGTCCAGCACATGCGCGCTGAGCCGTCTGAGGAGCTCAATGAGCCGCGGAATAGGATTGTCTGCCAGATGCGGATAGGCAACATGTCCCTGCGCGCCGCGCGCGGTGACACGCGCGTTAAGGCTGCCGCGCCGACCGATCTTGATCATATCGCCCAACGTCTTTTGGCAGGACGGCTCCCCCACAAGCACATGGTCAAACTGCACGCCTTTGTCACGCAGCTGCGTCAACATTTTGGCCGTGCCGTTGACTGCCGGACCTTCTTCGTCGCCCGTGATCAAAAAACTGATCGTACCCGCGAAATTGTCCGTACTGTCATGGAGGAAAGACGATACCGCACAAACAAAGGCGGCAATGGAGCCTTTCATGTCACAGGCGCCGCGTCCCACCAGCTGCCCGTTTTGGATCACCCCTTCAAAAGGCTCGACGCTCCAATTGGCAAGGTTACCCACCGGCACCACATCCGTATGACCGGCAAAGCAGAAATGCGGCGCGCCTTGCCCAATCGAAGCAAGAAGATTGTCCACATCATCCTGGCCCTCTTCTGAAAAGGGCATGCGCTCGCAGCTAAACCCAAGGTCTTCCAGAACCTCCTGGAGACAGCCAAGCGCGCCTGCATCGGCGGGCGTCACGCTCGGACAGCGGATCAGCGCCTGCGCCAATGGGGCGGGGTCAAACGCCGCGACCATTCGGGTCAATCTCGAAGAAGATCGTTGATGCTGGTCTTCGACCGCGTGCGCTCATCAACGGTTTTAACAATGACCGCACAGGCAAGACTGGGTGTTCCCACGGGTCCTGGCAGAGTGCCCGGCACAACAACGGAATAGGGAGGCACTGCGCCATAATGAACTTCGCCTGTTTCACGGTTGATGATCCGGGTAGAGGCGCCCAGGAAAACCCCCATCGAGATCACCGAGCCCTGTCCGACAATCACGCCTTCGGCGACCTCGGATCGGGCGCCGATAAAACAATTGTCTTCAATGATCACAGGGCCAGCCTGCAAAGGCTCGAGGACACCGCCAAGGCCCGTGCCGCCGGAGATGTGGCAATTCTTGCCCACTTGCGCACAGGAGCCCACCGTCGCCCATGTATCCACCATGGTCCCTTCGCCGACATGGGCACCAAGATTGACGAAGGAAGGCATCAATACTGCACCAGGGGCGATATAGGCAGAGCGCCGCACAATGGCGCCGGGGACGGCGCGAAAGCCTGCCTTGCGAAAGTCGTCAGCCTGCCAACCGTCGAATTTTGAAGGAACCTTGTCCCACCACTGCGCGGACCCGGGCCCGCCAGCGATCGTAGCCATGTCGTTCAGACGGAAGGACAGAAGGACGGCTTTTTTGAGCCATTGGTGGACCACCCATTCGTGGTTGATCTTTTCGGCAACCCGAAACTGGCCCGCATCAAGACCGGAAAGTGCCGCTTCGACCGCATCGCGCACTTCGCCTTTTGTATCAAATGAAATGGCTTCCTGATCTTCCCATGCCGCGCAGATGGTGCGTTCAAGGGCGGTGTGGTCTTGGTTGTTCATGGGGGTGTTGAACCTCTTTTATTGTCTGGCTCGGACCATACAGACAGGCCAAGCCAAGTCAACTCTCCTCGCAGATCTGACCGCAGGCAAGGACCCCGTGAAGGAAATCAGAGATGTCCTCTGCAAAATGATGGATGTGGTCCTGGCTTGAGTGATGGAAGATTGAAGCTTCGGCCGGATGATCTCCCAGCCAGTCCGCATGACTGGCCACCAGCACGGTCGACATGCCCATTTTTTCAGGCGAAACGAGGTTGCGGGCCATATCTTCAAACATGACCGCGCGTTCAGGATCGACATTGAATTTCCTGACGAAATTCTCATAAGTCTCGTGATTGGGTTTGGGCACGTAACCCGAAGCCGCAATATCGAAAACACCGTCAAAACAATCGCTGATACCCAGCTGCGCGATAACGTTTTCGACATGCCGCTCGGACCCGTTGGTAAAGATCAGTTTCTGTCCGGGCAGGGCCTTGAGAGCCTCCGCCAGATGCGGGTCCGGGGCAATAACGCTGAGATCAATATCGTGAACGTGATCGAGAAAATGAGCCGGATCTACGTTGTGCTCTTTCATCAGCCCATTAAGCGTTGTCCCATGGGCGTGCAGATATCCCTTTTGAACCTTCCGGGCATCTTCATAGGTAAGGTCGAGCAACTGGGCGATGAAGTTGCCCATCTTTTTATCCATCTGTTCAAACAGATTGCACTCAGAGGGATAAAGCGTGTTGTCGAGATCAAAGATCCAAAAGTCGTGGGAATGTTGATCAAGTCGGCGCGCTTCGCCGTTCTTGCGATCAACCATTCGCATCCCCGGTCGTTGGTGATAATTCCGCGGGCTGTGCTTCGGCGGCACCCTCTACCGCGGGCACCGCGACAGGTCGCTCCGGTTCGGTAAAGTTTTCCATGGTGAAGTAGTAACGCGTGTGCGTATTTCCCTGCGTATCAACTTTGATAAAACTGCGCTCCGCATAACCACGGACGGTGCAAGAGCCCTCTGAATCAATAGCAAATCGAATGTCATTGACACAGAACTGCCGCTCGCCGCCCCAGGCATAAAAATCACCGTTGGGCAGATCCACCTCCGCATAGGCGAAATAGGATGATTTGGTCAGGGGATCTTTGATCACCCGCTTGCATTGCCCTTTGGCGATTTGGTACCAGCCGCGCGAAACAAATTGCTGTGGCGCCGCAACATTGTCGGCAACGGCGGCAAAGAGGTCAAATTCCGTAGAATTGCAAAGCTCCAATCCGGCTTTTTGGACCTGGGCATTGGCAACGCGTGCCAGCGCGTCAAAAAGTTCGTTGGTCAGGGCCTCACCGTCAGGAAGCTTGTTTTCCTTTTTGAACTTGGTGATGGCAAGCCGCGTCTGACGCCCCATATAGCCGTCGATCCCAACCCGGTCATAACCGATGTCTTTCAAGAGGCGCTGCACACCGGCCGTGCGGGCTTTCTTTTCGTCGTATTCAGCGGTTTCGGTAAAGGTGTCGGTCCAATCCTTAGAGCCATCGGTCTCGACCCGGGCAAACCCAAGGAGTTGCAAACCTTCCTGCTCGCAGTTGGGGGGATTATCCAGAGAGAATGTGTCCGCGCCTGTGCAGAAAAAATAGCGCCCGCCCCAGGCTTTCACGCCGCCCACATGGCCGGGGATCGATCGGGCGAAGGTATAAAAGTCCTTTTCGCGCAGATTGTCTTTAATCGCCGTGGCGCAGGTTCCCGGCTGAATGGTCCACCAGCCCTCCACCTTCCATTTTTTGTTGGATTTGTGCGCGATGGCGGCCTGCAGCATGTAGCTGGATTCATTGCACAATTTCAAAGAAGCCTCGGCCCTTGGCGAAAAGGCAAAAGAAGCCGTGGCGCTGAGCGCAACGGCGATCACGAGCTTAAAAAGCCCAGATTTCTGCCAAAAATTTCCCATTAGCCCGTGTGACATCCCCTAAAATAACCCTCTTCGCCCCGCCAGGAAAAGTGTCAAATTGGTAAGGCAAAAACAGTACCATCCCTACCGCAAAATTCTCAAGAAAGGCTTTAAGCCTCTGCGGTGATCAAGGTGCCGGCGCCCTGATCGGTAAAGAGCTCAAGCAGGAGCGCATGGGGCACCCGACCATCCAGAATGACCACGGCCTCGACGCCGCTGTCAATGGCCGACATGGCGGTTCGGATCTTTGGGATCATGCCGCCAGAAATGGTGCCGTCTTGAATGAGCTCTTCGGCACGCTCCGCATTGATCTGGGCGATGAGGTTGCCGTCCTTGTCCAGAACGCCCGGCACATCCGTCAGAAGAAACAGTCGTTTCGCAGCCAACTCGCCCGCGACGGCGCCCGCTACCGTATCGGCATTGATATTGTAGGTTTCGTTGTTGGCGCTCACACCAATGGGCGCCACAACAGGGATCAGGTCCGACTCAATAATGGTCTCCAGGATCTCGCCATTGATCGCCTCTGGTTCGCCGACAAATCCAAGATCAAGAATGCGCTCAATGTTGGAATCGGGATCCTTCTGCGTACGGTGTAGCTTGCGGGCGATGATCATATTGCCGTCTTTGCCCGACAGGCCAACAGCTTTGCCCCCTTGCGCGGAAATGGCGCTGACAATCTGCTTGTTGATTTTGCCCGCCAAAACCATTTCGACCACTTCAACCGTTGCTTTGTCAGTGACACGCAGCCCATCGACAAAATCGCTCTCTATCGACAGACGTTTGAGCATTTCGCCGATCTGCGGCCCACCACCATGAACAATGACCGGATTGATGCCAACTTGCTTGAGCACCACAATGTCCCGTGCAAAATCATAGGCAAGCCTTTCGTTGCCCATGGCATGACCACCGTATTTGATGACAATGGTCTCCCGGTCATAGCGCAAGAGGAAAGGCAGAGCTTCCGTCAGAACTTTGGCCGTGGTCAGCCATTCCTTGGCGGAGCGCCGTGTGCCCTTTTTTTCCGTTTGAGAGCTGTCATTCATCGTTTGGGATCAGTCCGTTGAGTTATCCTGTTTTGCTTTATACGGGATCAGGGTCCAATCCGCCAAGGCCGCAAGTTCGGCCCTGAGCTCCTCAATGCCGGTTTTCTTTTCAGAAGAAGTGACCATGATCTGGGGGTGGGCGGCGGGCCTGCGCGCAATTTTCTTTTGGGTACTTTCAAGGACTTTGGCGAGTTGGCCTGCCTTCAATTTGTCGGCCTTGGTGAGGACGATCTGATAGGTCACTGCGGCCACATCCAGCATCTCCATCATTTCAATGTCACTGTCCTTCAGCCCGTGGCGGCTATCGACCAGAATGAGGATCCTTTGAAGGGTCGGACGCCCTGCCAGATAGGACTTCAAAAGGCGCACCCAGTTCTCGGCCAATGTGCGCTCGACCCGTGCATATCCATAGCCGGGCAGGTCGACCAGATACAGCCCCTGGGTCAATTCAAAGAAATTGAGTTCGCGTGTGCGCCCGGGCGTGTTGGAGGTGCGCGCCAGGGTGTTGCGACCGGTCAAGGCGTTGACGAGGCTCGACTTGCCGACATTCGACCGCCCGGCAAAGGCAATCTCGGGACGGTCCGCCGGGGGCAGGGCTTTCAGCGCGACAACACCTTTAAAAAAGGTGCACTCCTGCGCGAAGAGCCAGCGTCCGCGCTCCAATTCATCAGCATTGTAGGTGTGAGGTTCCAAATCAATGCAACCGGGCCCGGGCGGATTACTCCGCCTGGCTGCCGTCCTCTGTTGAGGCTTTGTTGCCTGCAAATCGTGCCCGCAGCTTCTCGATGCCCAGATTTTTGACCAGTTCCACTTCAACCCCGTTCCGCCGCATCATCACATATTGCTGCAGGATCGACAGCGTGTTGTTCCAGGCCCAGTAAATCACCAGCCCGACAGAGAACTGCGACAGCATGATGGTGAACATGACCGGCATGAACATGAAGACCTTCTCTTGAATAGGGTCCTGAGGCGCCGGGTTCATGCGCATCTGGATGAACATGGTGATGCCCATGATCAACGGCCAGGCGCCAAGTGCCAGCGTGGTTCCCAGAAGCGGCCAGCCGCTCGGATCAAATGGTAAAAGGCCAAAGAGGTTCCAGACGTATGTCGGATCTGCAAGCGACAGATCCTTCACCCAGCCAAAGAAGGGGGCCTGGCGCATCTCGATCGTGACGAAAAGAACCTTGTAGAAGGCAAAGAAGACCGGGATCTGAACAACAATCGGCAGACAGCCCGCCATGGGATTGATCTGCTCGCGCTTGTAAAGCTCCATGATCTCTTGTTGTTGTTTAACTTTGTCGTCAGCATAACGTTCGCGCAGACGCATCATCTCCGGCTGAACCTTCTTCATCTGGCTCATGGACTTGTACTGCTTGTTGGCAAGCGGAAAGAACAGGAGTTTCAGAAGGACGGTGGTCAAAATGATGGCAATGCCAAAGTTGCCGATGAACTTGCCGAGATAATCCAGCACCTGGAACAGGGGCCGTGTAAAAATCTTGAACAGCCCCCAGTCGATCGCGAAGTCAAACATCGGGATCGACAGCTCGTCGCGATATTTAACCAACAAAGCGTTTTCCTTGGCGCCGGCAAAAAACATATTGGACACTTCGGTGCGCCCGCCAGGGACCACTTCATACCCTTGCGTGAAAAGATATTGCGTGCGGAAGCGTTCGCGCCCTGACCTTTGCTGATCACTAAAGCTGAACTTGGCCGAAGCTGTCTGATCGGGGATCAATGCCGTCAACCAGTATTTGTCCGTAAAGCCCAGCCATCCTCCTGTAGCGTCAAAATCTGAAGGACCATCCTCACGCGATTCTTTATAGGTGACTTCTTTCAGCTTTTCGTCAACGACACCCAAAAAACCTTCGTGAAGGATGTAGAAGTGGCGGCTGTCTGGCTCGTCATAACGCGATATCCGCCCGTAAGGGAAAAGCCGCACGGCATTGTCGCCATTGTTCTCAACGGTTTGGCGCACGGTGAACATATAATTTTCATCAACCGAAATAAATCGGCGGAACGTGAGCCCCTGACCGTTTTCCCAGTAGAGCTCGACGGGCGACTGTGTCGTCAGCGCACCCGAGCCGCGCTGCCGCCAAAGGGCATCCTTGGTGGGCACTTGAACCCCAGAGCCACTTTCCGGCGCCCAGCCAAAATCAGCAAAATAGGGATGTGCCGCCTCAATCGGGGTGAGCAATGAAACATTGGGGCTTTCCGGATCAACGGTCTCGCGGTAGGCCTTTAATGTCAGATCGTCGATCCGCGCGCCTTTCAAAGCGATGGAGCCGGACAATTTGTCTGAATCAATGGTGAGCCGCGGCGACGGCGCCGCAGACGACGGCGCCCCTTCTTCCATCACGGGTTCACTGGTGCCTTCAGGGCTTGCTGCCGGTTGCCCGACAACAGCGGGAATCTCATCGCCGGACGGTTGCTGGGCTTGTTCCTGGACGAGCCTTTCTTGCTCTTCTTTCATTTTCGGGCCGGTCACGAAAAAACTCCAGAGCAGGAGAATGGCGCCGGACAACACGAGGGCAAGAATGAGATTGCGGTTTTCTTCCATGGGATAAGGGTCTCTTATGCTTCTTTCATCGGCTGATCGCTGGCCGGGGATGTCGTTTGGGATTTGTGGGAATGCGAGCAACAAGGGGGCACCGGATCATAGCCAGACCCCCCACCCAACCATTCATTGGGGTGGCAGCGCGCCAGTCGTTTAACCGCGAGCCAACTGCCTCGCAAAGGCCCATGTACCTCAAGCGCCTCCAGCGCATAGGCCGAGCAAGTGGGCTCATAGCGGCACGATGGCGGAAAGAGGGGCGAGATAAAGATTTGATACCCCCGCACGAGCCCCCTCAGGACAAGCTGAAGAACGGATCTGAGGGCGTGCCAGGGCGCGCTTATATATCTCATGGTTTCGGCTCTTTCCGGCGATTTGGGCTACGAGGGTTAGAGATCATTTGGAGAGCCTTTTCAAGGTCGTCAAGCAACTCTGGAAAACTTCGTGTCAGAGTGGCCTCTCGCCCAATGAGCACATAATCGTAGCCCGGCAGGGCTTTGGGACGCAGAACTTCCTGCGCGGCGGCCCGTAGGCGCCGTTTTGCCCGTGCCCGGGCGACCGCATTGCCGACCTTACGACTGGCTGTAAAGCCCACGCGGGCCTTCTGAGGGCCGTCCGCTTCCTCCGAGGTGGTCTGCCGTGCGCGCTGCAGCACAAGCCCTGGACGTGCAGCTTTACGGCCGCGCGCAACCCGCAGAAAATCAGCACGTTTTTTGAGGCGTGGAAATGACCTGGATAGGCTCATGGGCGCGGGACCTTTAGCGTTCAACCCCGCCCGTCCCGCTCGCACGATAAGAGCAGGCAGCGGAAAGTTAGGCGCTCAGGCGCTTGCGGCCTTTGGCGCGGCGACGAGCCAGCACTTTTTGGCCACCCAGAGTGGCTTTGCGGGCGCGGAAACCGTGACGACGCTTGCGCACGAGGCGGCTCGGCTGAAAAGTGCGTTTCAT
>SBGZ01000051.1 GCA_006226415.1 Alphaproteobacteria bacterium | reverse complement strand
CGCAGGACCAGAGTTCTGGTTTCACCGCCGTAGAAATCAGAAAGATCAGCGCGGCCCCCGGATTTGGTGAGGTCCTTGTTAAAGCTGACAAGCTCAATCGCCTCGACTTTGCTCGTGACATCCACATCCAAAGCCGCTTCACGCGCGACCGTGGTGAAGAGCGTTGCCAGTTCTTCCTGGAAGATGCGGCCCATCTGATTGGGGTTTTCGATGTAGTAATAATGGCCGCCGCCGTGCTCAGCGATCATTTGCATCAGGTCTTCGTCATAGTCGCGGCCCAGACCGAGGGTCGAAATGCGCACACCTTTCAAACGCGCCTCGCGCACCAGGTCTTTGATCTGGCGCGGATCGGTAATCCCCTGATTGGCGAGGCCATCCGACAGAAGCAGGACACGGGACAAGGCCCCCTCGCCCGCCTCGGCACCTTCCACCTCGGCAACGCCGCGCATCATGCCGCCGGTAAGATTGGTGGAGCCGCGCGGGGAAAGGCCATTGATCAAATGCTTGATGGTATAAGCACTTTCAACGCGCCCAGAGGGCCAGAGCACGTTAATCCGGTCGTCATATTCCACGATGGAAAGGAGATCCTTTGGTGTCATTTGATCCACCGCCATGCCGGCTGCTCGTTTTAGGTAGTCCATCTTGCCCGCGTCCTCCATGGACCCGGAGCGGTCGAGCACAAGGCCGAGATTAAGGTCGGGACGCGTTTCGTCTTCTGAGGCCTCTTTGGTGATCGCCTCAAGATCGATCAGCACATAGATGGGACCCTCGTAGCCCCGCAAAACCTTCGGGTGGTCAATTTCGACCCGCGCACTGAGCGGCGGTTCAGCTGGCGCGATCGTCCAACCTGTCAAAAAAAGGCTCACGCCGAAAATGGTCACAAGCCGCGTTAAATACTCAAACATAAGATCCCTCCTCGAACCTGAAGCCTTTTGAGCTCATCGTGAGGCTAGGGGCCGAATGTGGCGGAACCTCTCCTTGAATCAGGCAAGATTAAGGAAACCTCAGGTTTGACAAATCCCGGGGCGGGCAGGAAACTGGGCGGGATGTCATCAATTATCCCGGCCGCCTCCCTCTCTCCCCATGTCACTTGAAATGATTTCCCTTACTGATTTTGTGGCCCGCGCCGAAGACGCGCGCGCGATCAGCAACGTTCATCTTAAAGGCGGCGATCTCAGCGGCTTGACGCTTGAAGACCTTCGGCTTGAGAACTGCCTTTTTGAAGGGCTTGAGGTTACGCAGTCTGAATTTGAGGGCATTGAGGTGTGGGGTTGCCGTTTTCACGCGTGCCACTTCCGCTCGGTCAGCTTTAACGACGGCTTGTTTGAGAATTGCAGTTTTGCCGAAGAGGGTCGCCATGAAGGCGCGGAATTCCGGTTTTGTGATTTTCGCGATGGCCGGCTCAAGGGATGCAATTTCAGCTTTGCCCAGTTTGAGCGCTCGGACCTTTACGGCATCGAAATCGAGGATTGCCAGCTGCGCGGCGCGGATCTGGCCGGGACCACTTTTTCCCGGCAGCTTTCACGCACCAAGTCGCTCGTGCGAGCCACGTTCAAGACCAGTAATTTTGAACATGCCAACCTCCGGGGCCTGACCTTGCAGAACCTGCAGGCGGAACAGGTGCGCTTTGCCCATGCGGCCATGGAAGAGTGCGACCTGACGGAAGCGGCGCTGCTGGAATGCGATCTGGGGGGCGCCGAGCTCCTCTCAGCGGACCTTACCCGAGCCAATCTGTCCGGCTCTAATCTTTCGGGGCTCGATCTGAGGCTCCTCAAATCCTACGACGGGTTGATCATTCTCGACCATCAACAGAGCCAATTGCTCAAGGAAATGGGGCTTGAGGTGCTGTAAAAACGGCTGTTTTCAGGGATTATTTTGTAAATACCCTACAAAAGTTGATTTTGTAGGGTATTTCTGCTATTACCCTACAACTTTTTAGTTCGTAGGGTAGTTCTGGAATGACCAGTTTTTCGCTCGCTGTCCAAACAGCCTATCAAGACCTCTTGCAACTCAAGAAGCTGCAGGCCGTCCAGAATCTGGGTGGCACCCCCTATCTGAAGGAGCAGAAGGATCACGGGCGATATTGGTATGCTCAACAAAGGATAGGACGACGTGTCCTTGATCGCTATTTGGGACCCGATACAGAGGAATTGCGCAAAGAAATCGAACTTGCCCGAACGGAGATTGAAGATCGAAAAGCCGTGGAAAAGCGGTGTTCGAATCTGGTCCGTCAACTCCGAGCGGCCGGCGCACCCGCCCTCGACCGAGAGACTGGCAAAGTTCTCAATGCCATGGCGCAGGCTGGCACGTTTCGCCTCGGGGGAACGCTGGTCGGTACCCATGCCTTTCGGCTCTATGGTGCCGAGCTTGGTGTTCCTCTTGGCGGCACGCTGGCCGCTACTCAAGACATTGATATTGCAGCTTTTGAAGGGTTGAAGCTCGTCATAGAAGACAGTGTGACACCATCGCTGCCGGAGACCTTCAAAGCGCTCAGATTTTCGCCTGCCCCCAATCTCGACAAAAGAGCCCACCCAACCCGCTGGATCCTGGAAGGCGGCGGTTCCATGGTCGATTTTCTTGTGCCCCGCATGAAGGACGACCATGAAGTTATCAAACTTGAGCCCCTGGGTGTTTATGCCCAGGCTCTTTCCTTTCTGAACTTTTTGATCGCGGACCCCATTCCAGCCGTCGGGCTATACCGAAGCGGTGTTCTTGTGCAGATCCCGCGACCAGAACGCTATGCCATTCACAAACTCATTGTCGCTCAACGACGAGATAAGGGCTCACTCGCCAAGGCCCGCAAGGACCTGGCTCAGGCGGAATTTCTCATTGAGGTTCTCTCAGAAGATCGACCTGGCGATCTACAAGATGCCTTCCAAGAAGCAATGATAAAAGGGCCAAAGTGGCGGCGCGAGATCGAAAAGTCACTCAAGCAAAAGCCGGCGCTTAGCGAAATCCTCCGCGCGCTGGACTAACGATTAGATTGAGGGAAACATGGAGCGGGTGAAGGGAATCGAACCCTCGTCTTAAGCTTGGGAAGCTTCTGCTCTACCATTGAGCTACACCCGCCTGCCAGGGGGCGGACCCTAGCACAGGTCACAGTCTCGTGAAAACGGCCTTTCGTGGCTTCCGAGGGGAAAAATTTCAGGCTATTCATGGGTCCATGAACAAGATGGACGAACTCCTCGGGGCGGCGCATGCGCGCCCTAAATTTTCCGACCCCAAAGTGACCGCCAAGGGCGAGACACGGGCGAGCGTCGCGCTCACCAACCTCGACACGCTCTGGCTCAACACGGGTACCCTGTGCAACATCACCTGCGCTCATTGCTATATTGAATCGAGCCCGAGCAATGATGCGCTTTCCTACCTCACCCTGGCCGAGGCCCTGCCCTTTCTTGATGAAGCCCGGGAAATGGGGGCACGGGAGATCGGCCTGACCGGCGGCGAGCCCTTTCTCAACCCGGACACCCCCGCGATTACCGAGGCCGCGCTCGCACGGGGCTTTGAGGTGCTGGTGCTGACCAATGCCATGCGGCCGATGATGCGGCCAAAGGTTCAGGAGCCACTTCTGGCGCTTCTGGAAACGCACAGGGACAAACTGACCCTGCGCATCAGCCTCGACCACTACAGCGCGGCCCATCATGATGAAGAGCGCGGGGCGGGGTCTTTCAAGAGCGCCCTTGAAGGCCTTCAGTGGCTTTCCGCCCAGTGCTTTCAGATCGACATTGCCGGGCGGCTGCGCTGGGACGAAAGCGAGGCGGAGGCCCGTGCGGGGTTTGCAAAACTCTTTGAGACTGAAGGTCTGGCCATTGACGCCCAGTCGCCACGCCAGCTCATGCTGTTTCCGGAGATGGATGCGGCCAAAGACGTGCCGGAGATTACCACCGACTGCTGGTCGATCCTCGGCAAGGACCCGAAGGACGTTATGTGCGCGACGAGCCGCATGGTGGTGAAGCGCAAAGGCGCAGCAGCCCCCATGGTCCTGCCTTGCACGCTTTTGGCCTATGATACGCAGTTTGAAATGGGCCCCACCCTCAAGGCCGCGACAGAGGCCACTGGCGGCGCCATCGATAAGGGCGCGGTGCGGCTGAACCACCCCTTCTGCGCCACCTTCTGCGTGCTCGGCGGGGCGAGCTGTTCGGCTTAAAATTATTCCGCGCGGAAATGCTTGGAGAGTTTCAGGCCCTGGCGCTGATAGTTAGAGCCTATGCCTTCGCCGTAAAGGCTCGCGGGGCGCGCCTGCATCGGTTCAAAGACAAAGCGGCCGACAATCTGGCCATCCTCCAGGATGAAGGGCAC
>SBGZ01000004.1 GCA_006226415.1 Alphaproteobacteria bacterium | reverse complement strand
ACACCAAAACCTCTCCTTTTGCTCGGCTTTGCAGGGAGGGGTTTTTGTTTTAATGTCGGTCCCCATATATGCTGTGCTTCAAGCGTGTATCAGTTGCTTTACCAAGGGGATTGCCCAAATTGACGACGAATCAGACCGACCAGCCCGCTGTTTTGGCGCAGGATTGGTTAAAACTGCTGGCCGATTACCGCCGGCCGTCCCATTTACGCAGCTTTGGGGAGCTGGTTTGGACCGGATTGCCCTTTATCGGGCTCTGGATCGCGGCTTGGGCGGCCTATCAGGTGAGTTTCTGGTTTTCGCTGGTTTTCGCTATTCCGGCCGGCCTGTTTTTGGTCCGCCTGTTTTTGATCCAACATGACTGTGGTCATTATGCTTTTTTCCGTTCGCGGGCACTCAATGATTGGGTGGGGCGCGCTCTTGGGGTGCTTTCTTTAACCCCTTACGATTGCTGGCGCCAAGCGCATGCAATGCACCATGCGACCTCCGGTAATCTGGATCGGCGCGGCATTGGCGACGTGGACACGCTCACAGTTGAAGAATATGAAGCGCTGCCTAAACTCAAAAGAATTCTTTATCGGCTTTATCGTCATCCGATTGTCCTTTTTGGCATAGGGCCCACCTATAACTTTGTTATTCGAAACCGGCTACCGGCCGGGCTGCGCAAGGGTGGCTGGCGCTACTGGGTGAGCGCTATGGGCACGAATGTGGGCGTTATCGCTCTGTTTGCGGTCTTGATCGTGCTGGTGGGGCCCGGGCCTTTCCTGGCGATCCATTTGCCGGTGGTGCTTTGCGCGACAACGGTTGGTGTCTGGCTGTTTTATGTTCAGCATCAGTTTGAGGAGACTTTCTGGGAAGAGGGTCAGGCCTGGTCCTTGCAGGAAGCCGCGCTCAAGGGTTCCTCATATTATGTGTTGCCGCCGGTCCTGCGGTGGTTCACCGCCAATATTTCCGTGCATCATGTGCACCATCTTTCAAGCCGGATCCCCTTTTACCGGCTGCCGCAAGTCTTGAGGGATTTTCCGGAGCTCAAAGGCGTGAGCGCCCTGACGCTTTGGGAGAGCCTGAAGACCCCGCGCCTTAAACTCTGGGACAGTGAGCGGCAGCGGTTGATTTCCTTTTCAACCTTGCAAAGACTTCGCCAGGAGCGGCGCGAAAAGTCAGGCGCCAATTAGTCTTAAAGCGCCTTGTCTTTGCCCTTCGGGCCCTTCAATGGTAAAAGATAGACCATTGGGGGCAATCTGCCTGTGGGTGACATGAGGACAGAGACAAAATGAGCGGACATTTGCGTAGATTGATGAAAGTGGTGGCGCTCGTCGCCGGGTTTGTGGTGGTGGCAAACCCTTCCGCACTCGCGTCGGCCAAAGTGCCAGAAACCCAGCCCGGCCGCGTTGTGGTGATCGGTGATGCCCACGGCGACATAGATCAGTATCTTGCGATCCTGATGGAAGCTGAGGTGGTCAATGAACGCGGCCTTTGGACCGGCGGTGAGACCATATTGGTTCAGCTCGGGGATGTGGTTGATCGCGGCGCCAAGAGCCGCAAGATTTTGGATCTTTTGAAGTCGCTACAAAAACAAGCGCCGCGCAGCGGTGGTTCGGTTCAATTTGTCATTGGCAATCACGAAGCGATGAACATCAAGGGTGATTTGCGCTATGTGTCTGCGGGTGAATATGAATCCTATGAAACCTGGAATTCCGGGCAACAGCGTGACGCGTATTTTGAGCGATATAAATCCTATCTGAGAGAAAACCGCGAAGGCGGCAAAATCATGAATTTTGATGAGGCCTACCGCGCGGAGTGGAATGAAACGCATCCGCTTGGCTGGGTCGAACATCGTCAGGCCTGGGCGCCTGATGGTCTCTATGGGAAGTGGACCATAGAGCAAAAAGGTGTGATCAAGCTTGGCAATTTGCTTTTTGTGCATGGCGGCATCAGTCCGAAATATGCGCGCTCGTCGATCAAGGAGATTAATGACCTGGTGTCAAAAGATCTCAAGGCCGGGCAAGACGTGCCAGCGACCATAACCAATGAAGCAGACGGCCCCATGTGGTATCGGGGCATGGCGCAACATTCGCAAGAGCAAGAAGCCGCTAATGTGGATATGGTGCTCCAGCACTATGGGGTCGACCATGTGATTATGGGCCACACGCCGCTCGCGGAAGTGATTATCCCCCGGTTCAATGGCAAAGTCATTGTCGCCGATGTGGGCCTATCGGAATATTACGGTAGCGCCTTTGCCTTTGTCGAAGTCGTGGATGGCACTTTGTATGCAAACCAGCGTGGCCAGCGATTGGCTTTGCCCATGGACGGCGGAGCCGCGCTAAAGGCCTATTTGGAAAAGGCGCGGTCGCTTGAAGAAAGTCATACCCGACTTGATGCCTATATGGACGCGCTTTACCCGGCGCAATAGGGCCTTGTGCTAACGGCACTTACTTGTCAGATAGCGCTCGACTTTGCCGGGGTCCTCAATGACTTGGTAGAATGAATCATAATACTTGATGGCTGAATTGATGTTGCGCTCGGCAAGGAGGCCGGAATTGCGGGCGATCTCATAGATGCCCTCTTTTTGTTCTCTGAAAGCTGCGATGCTAGCGGGCAGGGCATCATTGTGGATGCAGAATCCACGATAAAGACGTGTGCGGACTGTTTTGACGGGTAAACCGGCAGGGGGCACTGCATATTTTGCATTGATGACACCGGCGTAATCAAAGTCGTAAGGAACCGGGATAGCCTGGCCGTTGGCGGCATACATGGGCTTAAGGTTGTGACAGCATTTTTCGCCTTCCGGCCCGCCGACCATGGCCCAATCCAGGTTGCCAATAAAATATTGAAAGAGCGCAACACGGCTGGCCGCCGCGGCCTCATAATCGGCTGCGGGAACCCGCTCCACATCACGCCTCTCGCGTCCTAGCCTTTGGGCAAGGTTGTCTGCGTCCTCAATAAAAAATCCATAGCGTCCTGACACGCTTTGTCTGCCTTCTGTATCAAGATAATCGAAGGTGGCAAGTCTGACCCGGAAGCTTTCTTCGGTGATCAAATTATAGGTTTTGTAAATCAGATATTCCTGCAGATAGTAGGTCTCGTATGAAGCTCGCTTGCTTTGACAGTGGGTTACCAGCTTAAGCTTGTTTTGGTGGGCAAAGAGCGTGCCTTTTACTTCACTCTTTTTGAAGTTGACCAGGAGCGGCGGAAACTTGCAGACCTTGCTGTCGCGCCGCGTTTTTCCGCGCGTTTCCAGTTTGACATTAAATGTCTGCGCCCCGTGGTCTGGCGTGTTCACCGTCAATGTCCCTTCCACAGGATCGCCCGTTTTGCGCTGCTCGTTGAATAGAGTGTTTAGCGGCGCCTGGATCTGGATGGAAAGTGTGGTGCTTTCATTAAAGAGCGGCTGATTGTCTAAAGTTTGCGCCTGAGCCAAAGACAGGGCGCAAGCGAGGCTGATGCTGATCCCGGATATCAAAGATAAGAGAGTTTTCATGGCTATTCCTCCGACTTGGACGGTGGATCAGATTTCTTGTGACTGGGGCGCATATAGCGATGGCCATTGCCGCGGGCGCCGTAGTCAATGGTCCACAATATTAGGAATGTGTAGTTGAAAATGATGGTCATCACGATGGCGATTTCCAGCGCGCTGGTGCCAGCGGCCAGGCCAATGCCGATGGCCAAGAGAATGTAAAGGGCATCGCCGGAACTTTTGAGCGTATTGCGAAAACGCACCGCGCCAACGACACCTGCGAGTGAGAAGGCCAGGGCGAGCGAGTTTTGAACAATGACCACAACGCTGGTGACCGCTATGGGTAAAATAAGGATGGTTTCCACCAGTGACTGGTCGTAGTCGTGCCGGTTGCGCACTTCCATGTAAACCCAGGTCACCGGCAAAACTGTCGCGAGAGCGCCGAGCACCGCAAAGACCAGCCAGGCAAGACTGCCAGAGAAATTCTGAATTTGGGTGGCGTAGATTTCGAGCGGCTCCAGCGTGTTGCCGCTCGGGCCGCCCAAGAGCTGCTGAGCACCTCCCAAGGGGAGGAAATCAGACAGAGCCGGATAGACCTTTTGGGCGATCACAGCGATCAGCGTCACCGCGCCGTAATAGATTGTCAGCCAGACAAAGAGGCGGATTGATCTCAGCTGCACGAAAACCCCCTTCCGGTCAAATGCAGCAGAGACTGAAGCACAGGCGCGTGACTTTGACAATTTGTCTCAGGAGATTTTCGGCTGTGGTGTGGACGCAAGTTCAATATGTGAACAAATTCAATACTTTGACAGGGGTTCGTGGGGCGAGGGTAGCCCCGGCCATTTTGGGGGCGCCCATGGGTCAAGTCCTTTGACTGGGTGACAAGCGCTTCAAGAATCGCTATAGAGCCTGCCTAGATGGTTCTTTCATCGAAGATGAGAGCTAAGAGGGAATGCGGTGCGGCGTTTTACGCCAATTCCGCAACTGTTCCCGCAACTGTAGTCAGT
>SBGZ01000095.1 GCA_006226415.1 Alphaproteobacteria bacterium | reverse complement strand
CTGATATAAGGCCCCGGGAGGTTGGCGGTGGACATGTCCCTCGCGAACCCGGTCAGGTCCGGAAGGAAGCAGCCGCAACGAGTCCGATGTGGGTCGCCTCACCAATCTCCCACCCAATCCCCAAATCCTGCGATTTATCCACCTTTTGTGTGTCCATGGCATGTGAATCGCCTTCGACAGCGGCTCTGAATCGTTCTATCTTCCCCAGATGGCAGAAAATTCCACCCCAAATACCGCCTCGGAAGGGGCCTACAAGGTTCTTGCGCGCAAGTATCGCCCCAATTCCTTTGAGGACGATTTCATCGGCCATGGCCCCATGGTGGAAACCCTGTCCAATGCCTTTGAAACCAATCGCATCGCCCATGCCTTTATTCTGACCGGCGTGCGCGGTATCGGGAAGACGACGACGGCTCGCATTCTGGCCCGCGCCCTCAATTACGTGCCGCCAGGTGAGACCAATGAGGCTTCCAGACCCTCAATCCATATGCCGGAGGAGGGCGAGCATTGCCGCGCCATTATCGAAGGGCGCCACATCGACGTCATTGAAATGGATGCGGCCTCCCGCACCGGTATCGGCGACATTCGCGAAATTATCGAGAGCGTCCGCTTCCTGCCTGTTTCGGCGCGCTACAAAGTCTATATCATCGACGAAGTGCATATGCTTTCCACCGCCGCCTTCAATGGGCTCTTGAAGACGCTGGAAGAGCCGCCGCCCCATGTGAAATTCATTTTCGCGACGACAGAGATTCGCAAAGTCCCGATCACTGTTCTGTCTCGTTGCCAGCGGTTTGATCTGAAACGCATCGATGCTGAGACCCTGGTCGCCTATCTTCAAAAGATCTGCGGCATGGAGGGCGCTCAGGTTGCCCCGGCCGGTTTGTCACTCATCGCCCGCGCGGCGGAAGGCTCTGTGCGCGATGCCCTGTCCCTCTTGGATCAGGCGATCGCCCTGGGGTCCGATGCTGAGGTTTTGGAAGCGCAGGTCCGAGATATGTTGGGGCTCGCTGATCGCACCCGTGTTATTGACCTCTTTGAAATGACCTTGGGCGGCGATGTGCCGGCCGCTCTCAATGAACTGCGTGAACAATTTAACATTGGTGCGGACCCGGCGGTAATCTTAAGCGATCTGTTGGAATTCACCCATTGGCTAACGCGTTTGAAAGTCGCCGCTGCCGCGGCAAAAGACACAAGCGCCTCAGAAAGCGATGTGGCGCGCGGTGAGGAGATGGCGGCCAAACTGCCGCTCTCAACACTGACCCGCACCTGGCAGATGCTGCTCAAGGGCCTGGAAGAAGTGCGCCGCGCCCCGCAGCCCATTTCCGCCGCCGAAATGGTACTGATCCGTCTGGCCTATGCATCGGATCTACCCGCCCCGGCGGATCTGGTCAAAAAACTGACAGGCAGCGCTCAGACCACGCAGTCCCAGGGAGGCGCAACGACCTCCCGAGCACCGGGCGCGCCTTCCGGGGCCACCGTAAACCACCAAAGCTCGGCCCCTCCGTCGGCACGATCAATATCACCCTCCGGTCAGACGTCTCAGGCCGGCAGGACCACCATGGCCGCGCCAAATTTAACCCCCGAAGAAAACCCACAAAATCTGATCCCCACCTTCGCCGCGCTCGTTGCCAAGGTCGAGCAGGAGCGGGATCTTCGTCTTCTCACTCAGCTTAAAGATCACGTCAACATTGTCAGTTTCGCGCACGGCCGTATTGACATGCGTGTGTCTGACAAGGCGGACCGGGATCTCATTCAGGAACTTCAATCGCGCTTGAAGGCATGGACCGGCTCCCCTTGGCTGATTTCAAGATCGAACGACGAAGGCGCGCCGACCCTGCGCTCCGTCGAGCTGCAACAACAGGCCGATCGCTTGGCGGAGGTTAAACGGGATCCCATGATCGCCAAAGCCATGGCGCTTTTCCCCGGCGCAGAAATTATGAGCATAAAAGACATGGAAGAAGAGGCGTCCTTGAATGCGGTTACCGCCATGGATGATGAACCTTCCGAAGACTGACCCCCAAAGAAACGACAAAGTTTGAAAGCGTAAAGCCCCATGAAAAACCTGGCAGACCTCATGAAACAGGCGGGAGAAATGAAATCCCGCATGGAAGAAATGCAGCGCGAGTTGGACGAGATGGAAGTCGAAGGCGTCTCCGGCGGCGGCATGGTAACCGTTGTCATCAACGGCAAAGGCGTCATGCTCGCTGTGCGCATTGATCCCTCGCTCCTGAAGGCCGAAGAGGGTGAAATTCTTGAGGACTTGATTGTCGCCGCCCACAATGACGCCAAGAGCAAAGCCGAAACAATGGTTGCTGAAAAAACTCAAGGCATCATGGGCGGTCTGTCCTTGCCGCCGGGCTTTGACCTGCCGTTTTGAGAATAGGCGTAGCTCATCATGGCCATGAAAACCGGTGTTGAAATTGAACAGCTGATTCAGCTGCTGGCGAAACTGCCGGGGCTCGGTCCTCGATCGGCCCGCCGGGCCGCGCTCTTTTTGATCAAAAAGAAGGACACGCTTTTGCGGCCTCTGGCCGATGCCATGGCGCTGGCTGCTGACCGGGTGGTGACCTGCAGCACTTGCGGCAATGTGGACACGATTGACCCTTGTGCGATCTGCTCTGATCATCGCCGCGACAAGTCGCTCATCTGTGTGGTCGAGGAAGTTGGAGATCTTTGGGCGCTGGAGCGTGCGGGTGCCCTGTCGGGTCTTTACCACGTCTTGGGCGGCACTTTGTCCGCCCTGGATGGGGTCGGCCCGGACGATTTGAGCATCGCGGGACTTGTGGAGCGCGTCAGTCAGGGCGATGTACGCGAAGTTGTCCTGGCGTTGAACGCAACGGTGGACGGTCAGACCACGGCTCACTACATCATCGACCGACTTGAAGGAACAGGCGTTGCGGTTTCACAGCTCGCCCACGGCGTGCCGGTGGGCGGTGAGCTCGATTATCTCGACGATGGCACCTTGACCGAAGCCATTCGCGCCCGCAGGCCTTATTGATTTCCAGTATTTGCAACAAAGAACTCACGACCGGTCTGCTCTGACTTAAAGGGCGAAAGGTGAAGTGAGGAATGCTGCACCAGCTCAAAGAGCTCAGGCGTCAAAAGAGGTTTGCCAGCAGGGACAAAGGCCAAATTGTCGAGTGTCTGTTCAACCGCGCGTCCCTGCACTTGCTGGCCGACAATTTCCACAAGGCCTGTATGCAGTGATTGCTTCAGCTCACCTGACGAAATTTCCTCTGCCTGTGCCTGTGCCAGTGCCTGGGCGCAGCGCACCGCCCGGCTCGGCCCATCGAAAGTCAGTACCAGGGTGCCATCCGTTGTTTCGCAGATATTGTTTGGATTAAATCTCCGTGCGGTCTGTTGGGCCTCTGCGCCGCCGCCACGGACGGCCAGGATCGTCGCCAGGATCGCTTCAGTTTCCTGTGCGCGATCTTCGATCTGTAAGCAGAAATGCCGGATCTTCTCCAGATGCTCCGGCTGACCGGGAAAGGAGGTATGTCCCTCTCCCGGCATTTCGTAATACTCGGCGCCAGGGATGTGCTGTGCCATATATTTGGCCAGCCGACGGGGCACCGCATAGTCATTGCGCATGTGCATGACAAGGGTCGGCACCTGCACCATGGGCAGAATATGCCGGACATCAATGGTTTGAATGAGTTTGATTTGTGCCTCAAGGCTAGCCGGGGTGGCGATGAGCCTTTCAAGGGCAGCCATCGAGGCGGTGCTGACGACCTCTTCCGATACTTCCGGGTTGAAGGTTTTACGCAAGGCCCCAGTGCCCCATTGACCCAAGCGATGCTCGATATCATCGGCGGAAATGCCAATGCTGTAGTCGTCCGCGATGGTCCAGCGCGCACAGCCGCCGATCAGGATGAGCCCTTGAACCCTCTCCGGATGGGTGGCGGCAAAAAGAAGGCTCATGGGCGCCCCTTCAGAGGAACCAACGATGAAAGCTTTTTCGAGACCGGCCGCATCCATAACCGCGCGCACATCATTCATCCGCTCTTCAAGGTCCGGTGTCCCTTTGACAGGGTCCGACATTCCTTGTCCGCGCTTGTCAAAGGCAACCACATGCCCAAGTGAGGACAGATGCGCCGGAATGGATGTCACGCCCGGCATATTGTCCATGAGTTCCAGATGAGAAACCATGCCGGGAACAAAGACAAAGTTGAGAGTTCCTTTGCCCCTTTCATTGTAGGCAATGTTGAGACCGTCAACTTGCGTATACTTGGTCTCATAAGGGTTGGCGCTTAAGAGAAAGGGCGACTTGTCGACATCTATCTTGGGTATCGGCAAGGCTTCTGGTGCGGCATCTTCAAAAAGCGTCAATATGATATTCTGTGTAATGCTGCGACAGATCGCGTCCTGCGCCGCGAGTTCGTCGGAGATATCAAGATCCTGCCGGTCGGCCCAAAGGTGGTGGCCCGTACGTGCATCGATCAGCTGCGCCGTAAAGCGCACCATGTCGCGGGCTTTGCGCAAACTTCCTTCCAGCACCAGATGAACCCCAAGGTCCTTGCCCACATCACGCACGTCCACCGCGCGTCC
>SBGZ01000020.1 GCA_006226415.1 Alphaproteobacteria bacterium | reverse complement strand
TCGTGCCGATCGCCATGGACGAGCGTCTGCGCTTCGCGATCCGCGAAGGCGGCCGTACCGTCGGCTCCGGTATCGTTACGCAAATTATTGAGTAATTACGATTGGGTGGGCGAAGTCGGATGTCCCGGCTTCGCTCCTTTTTAGAATAGACTTTGAACAGGTAAGGTCATGCAGAGTCAAAATATTCGCATTCGGCTTAAAGCCTTTGATCACCGCGTGTTGGACACGTCCGCCAAGGAGATCGTCAATACCGCGAAGCGGACGGGCGCGCAGGTGCGTGGGCCCATTCCTCTGCCGACCCGTATTGAAAAATTCACCGTGCTCAGAAGTCCTCACATTGACAAGAAGAGCCGGGAGCAATTCGAAGTGCGCACACATAAGCGCATGCTCGATATCGTGGATCCAACACCTCAAACCGTCGATGCTTTGATGAAGCTCGATCTGGCGGCCGGTGTTGATGTTGAGATTAAACTTTAAAGGAACAAATCCATGCGATCTGGCGTGATTGTTCAGAAAATGGGAATGACTCGCATCTTCACAGATGACGGTCGTCATGTGCCTGTTACCGTTCTGAAGCTCGACAACTGCCAAGTTGTTTCGCAACGGACGGCTGAAAAAGATGGCTATACGGCTGTGCAATTGGGCGCAGGCAAGGCCAAGGTCAAAAATACAAGCAAGCAAATGCGCGGTCACTTCTCGGTGGCGAAGGTTGAGCCTAAGCGCAAGATTGCTGAGTTCCGGGTGTCACCAGACAACCTGATCGAAGTGGGTGCGGAACTGACCGCGGATCACTTTGTGGCGGGTCAAAAGGTCGACGTCTGCGGCACCTCGATCGGTAAGGGCTTTGCTGGTGGTATGAAGCGTCACAACTTTGGTGGTCTTCGGGCCTCTCACGGTGTGTCGGTTTCTCACCGTAGCCATGGTTCGACCGGTCAGTGCCAAGACCCCGGTAAGGTCTTTAAGGGCAAGAAGATGGCCGGCCACATGGGTGATGTTCGTGTCACCACGCTGAACCTTGAAGTCGTTTCGACTGATACTGAGCGCGGGCTCATCCTGGTGAAGGGTGCGGTTCCGGGCTCAAAAGGTGGCTGGGTCACTATTCGCGATGCCATTAAGAAGGCTGCACCGGAAGGTGTACCGCTTCCGGGTGGTTTCCGTCTGACACAGGACGTGGCTCCGGTTGAGGCGGCTGAAGAAGCTCCGGCGGAAGAGGCTGTTGCCGATGAAGCGCCAGCCGAAGAAGCTAAGAAGGATGAGGATCAATGAAGGCGGAAGTAAAGACGCTTGACGCCGGTGAAGCCGGTTCCATCCAGCTTTCGGATGAGATCTATGGTCTTGAGCCGCGCGCCGATCTGCTGCAGCGCATGGTCACCTATCAGCTGGCAAAGCAGCGCCAGGGAACACACAAGGTGCTCACCCGCGGCGAAGTGGCGAAGCACAAGCAACGTATCGGCCGCCAGAAGGGTGGTGGGACCGCGCGTCATGGTAATGGTTCTGTGAGCCAGTTCCGTGGTGGTGCCCGTGCCTTTGGTCCGGTTCCGCGCGATCATTCGATCAAGCTGCCGAAGAAAGTTCGCAAGCTGGCCCTTAAGCACGCGCTGTCTGCCAAGCAAACGGCTGGCGAGCTGGTGATCATTGACGATGCCAAAATGTCATCGCCGAAGACGAAGGAATTGCTGGGTTCGATCAGTAAGCACGGTTGGAAGACTGCCTTGATTGTGGGCGGTTCCCAGCTTGACGAAAACTTTGCGCTTGCGTCCCGCAACATCGCCAGTGTCGACGTTTTGCCGGCGCAAGGCATCAATGTGTACGACATCCTGCGTCATCAGACTTTGGTTCTGACGAAGGATGCTGTTGATCAACTGGAGGCCCGTCTGAAATGAGTTCTGCAGGTAGCCAATATGACGTCATCCTCAGCCCGGTGATTACCGAAAAGGCGACGATGGCTTCTGAACATAATCAGGTGATCTTTCAGGTTCCGCTGAGCGCGAACAAGACAGAGATCAAGAGTGCGGTTGAAAAACTGTTCAAGGTCAAAGTGAAGGCCGTGAATACTATTCGCACTAAGGGCAAAGTGAAGCGGTTCCGTGGCACGATTGGTCGCCGGAATGACGTTAAGAAGGCCATCGTGACGCTCGCCGAAGGCGATAGCATTGACGTCACGACGGGTCTTTAATCGAGAAGAAGTTGGATTAGACAGATGGCTCTGAAACAATACAAACCAACCTCTCCTGGTCAGCGCGGTCTTGTGCTGGTGGACCGTTCCGGTCTGCACAAGGGACGCCCGGTCAAGAAATTGACTGAGGGCCTGACTAAGAAGGGTGGTCGCAACAATCACGGGCGGATTACGGCACGTCGTCAGGGCGGTGGCCACAAGCGCCTCTATCGCTTGGTGGACTTTAAGCGCCGCAAGTTCGACGTGGAAGGCACTGTGAGCCGGATCGAATATGATCCCAACCGGACAGCCTTTATCGCTCTTGTGGATTATTCCGATGGTGAACAGGCTTATATCCTGGCGCCGCAACGGCTTTCTGTTGGCGACAAGGTTTATGCCGGTCCGAAGTCTGACATTAAGCCGGGCAATGCCTTGCCGCTCGCGAACATCCCTGTTGGTACGATCATCCACAACGTGGAGATGAAGGCAGGCAAGGGCGGACAGATTGCTCGCTCCGCTGGAACTTATGCTCAGCTGGTTGGCCGCGATCTGGGTTACGCCCTGATCCGCTTGATGTCTGGTGAAACCCGCCGGGTGCGCTCTGAGTGCATGGCGACTGTTGGTGCGGTCTCCAACCCGGATCACGGCAACATCAAGATCGGTAAGGCTGGTCGTAATCGCTGGCTTGGCAAGCGTCCGTCTGTTCGCGGTGTGGCCATGAACCCGATCGATCACCCGCACGGTGGTGGTGAAGGCCGGACTTCTGGTGGTCGTCACCCGGTTACGCCTTGGGGTAAGCCGACCAAGGGTAAGAAAACCCGGAAGAATAAGGCTACTGACAAATTCATCGTTCGCAGTCGTCACCTGCGCAAGAAGAAACGCTAGGAGAACGACAAATGACACGTTCTGTATGGAAAGGTCCGTTTGTCGACGGATATATGCTCAAGAAGGCAGAAGCTGCCCAGTCTTCCGGTCGCAAGTCTGTGGTCAAGATCTGGTCGCGTCGTTCTGTGATCCTGCCTCAGTTCGTTGGTCTCACCTTTGGTGTTTACAACGGCCAAAAGCATGTACCGGTTCTGGTGAGCGAGGACATGGTTGGACACAAGTTTGGTGAGTTTGCACCAACCCGCACTTACTACGGCCATGGCGCCGACAAGAAGGCTAAAAGAGGCTAATCATGGGTAAGAAGAAATCGCCCCGCCGCGTTAAAGAAAACGAAGCTCGCGCTGTCGGCCGGATGATCAAGACCAGCCCGCAGAAGCTGAACCTTGTGGCTCAGACGATCCGCGGCAAGAAGGTAGAAGCGGCTCTGGCAGATCTGACGTTTAACCGTCGCCGGGTCTCCAACGAAGTCAAAAAGGTCCTGGAATCGGCAATTGCGAATGCTGAAAACAACCATGACCTGGATGTCGATGAGCTGGTTGTTGCGGAAGCCTATGTCGGCAAAAACCTGGTTATGAAGCGCTGGCGTCCCCGGGCGCGCGGTCGCGTTGGAAAAATTCTGAAGCCGTTTTCTGAAATCACCATTGTGGTTCGTCAACCGGCTGATCTTGAGGAGAGTGCCTAATGGGCCAGAAGATTAATCCAATTGGCATTCGCCTGGGCGTTAACCGGACTTGGGATTCACGCTGGTATGCGGGCCGTCATGAATATGGCCAGCTGCTGCAGGAAGACCTGAAGATCCGTGAGTACCTGAAGAAGGAACTCAAGCAGGCTGGTGTTGCCAAGATCATTATTGAGCGTCCGCACCGTAAGTGTCGGGTGTCCATTCATTCGGCGCGTCCGGGTGTGATCATTGGGAAAAAGGGTGCTGACATTGAGCGCCTGCGCCGCAAGCTTTCGGAAATCACTTCCAGTGAAGTGCATCTCAACATTGTTGAGGTTCGCAAACCGGAAATTGATGCGACCCTGGTTGCGGAGAATATTGCGCAGCAGCTTGAGCGCCGTGTGGCTTTCCGCCGGGCATTGAAGCGCGCGGTTCAATCCGCGATGCGTCTTGGCGCCCTGGGTATCCGGATCAACGCAGCTGGCCGTTTGGGCGGTGCTGAAATTGCCCGGATGGAATGGTACCGCGAGGGCCGCGTTCCGCTTCACACACTGCGGGCCGATATTGATTACGGCACGGCGGAAGCATCGACGGCTTACGGTATTTGCGGGATCAAGGTTTGGATCTTCAAGGGTGAAATCCTTGAGCATGATCCGATGGCTCAGGAAAAACGTGCGCAAGCGGCTCAGGAAGGCCCGGCCCCAGGTGGCCGTGGTGGTAACCGTCCGCCGCGTCACTCGTAAGACCTGAATCAAGACGAATAGATTTTGAAGAGAGTTAAAAACCATGTTGCAGCCAAAACGGACAAAATTCCGGAAAGCTCATAAAGGGCGGATCAAAGGCAACGCCAAGGGCGGCACGGCATTGAATTTCGGTGCTTATGGCTTGAAGAGCCAAGAGGCCGAGCGTGTGACAGCGCGTCAGATCGAAGCTGCGCGGCGTGCCATTACCCGTCATATGAAACGGGCCGGTCGGGTTTGGATCCGGGTGTTCCCGGATGTGCCGGTATCCAAGAAGCCGACTGAAGTTCGGATGGGTAAAGGTAAAGGTTCACCTGAGTATTGGGTGGCCAAGGTTAAGCCGGGCCGGATCATGTTTGAAATTGATGGTGTGACACCGGATGTCGCCAAGCGTGCGCTTGAGCTGGG
>SBGZ01000085.1 GCA_006226415.1 Alphaproteobacteria bacterium | reverse complement strand
GTGGCCTTCCGTTCTCCGGAACGGGTGACGAGCCTGATCAGCGCCATGTCGACTTCCGGCGATCCGTCTCTGCCGCCCGGGAACCCAAAAGCGCGAGAGGCCTTGATGGCGCCCTTGCCGGAAGAGCATGAGGCCTTAGTCGCTCATGTGGTTAAGCTTTGGCAGATCCTGGAGGGCTCAAGATACAAGGCGAGTCCGGATTATCTGCGCCAGCGGGCAGAGACGGGCATTGCCCGATGTCACTACCCCATCGGTGCGGCGCGGCAGATGGCGGCGGCCATGGTATCTGGTCCCAATGTCGAGCGGCTTCAAGAGATTGACGTGCCGACACTTGTTATTCACGGGCGGGACGATCCGCTCATTCCGCTGGCGGCGGGTGAAAGCGTTGCATCGCTGGTGCCTGGCGCTCAGTTGGTCATCATTGATGGCATGGGTCATGAGATCACGCCCGATCTCGGTTCCATTGTCGTGTCTCACGTTGTTGCCTTTACCGGGGCGATCAAAGAATAAAAAAATCGGAGGAATAATCATGGCGCAGATCAAGGCCAACGGTCTTCAACTTGAATATGAAACACATGGAGATCCAGAGGACCCGACCCTGGTGGTTATTCGCGGCCTTGGCACGCAGATGATTGGCTGGACGCCGGAATTTTTGCAAGGGCTGGTGGGCAAGGGACTTCATGTTGTCACTTTCGATAATCGGGACGTGGGTCTCAGTGAAAAAATGGGGGATGACAGAGTTCCGGACATCGGCGAGATCATTGCGGATGTGATGGCGGGCGGCGAACCGCAGGTTCCCTATACGCTGCACGACATGGCGGCAGATGTCATCGGCGTCATGGATGGCCTAGAGATTGACAAGGCGCATATCATGGGCATGTCCATGGGCGGCATGATTGCGCAACTCGTTGTCGGCTCTTATCCGGAGCGGGCGCTCTCGCTGACGAGCATCATGTCCTCAACCGGAGACCGCTCTCTGCCACCGGCAACAGAGGCGGCGATGCGTACGCTCAATGAGCGCCCCAAGAGTGGTGCGCGCGAAGATATCATTGAGAACGCGGTCAAATCGAACAAGGTCAACGGCTCTGCCGCGGGTGTTATTGATGAGGACGAGGTGCTCTATGCCAGAGCCGCCGCTGCCTATGACCGCTGTTATTATCCCAAAGGATATTTGCGGCAGTATGCGGCGATTGTCGCCACGGGGGATCGCTCAGAGATCTTAAGAACCATCACCGCGCCGACGCTGGTGATTCATGGGCGAATTGACCCGCTGGTGCCTTTGGCGCACGGAGAAGATACGGCCAATAAGATCCCGGGTGCGCGCCTTGAGGTCATTGAGGACATGGGGCACGACCTGCCGCTCAAATTGAGCGCGCGGATTAGCGAGCTGATTACAGATCACGTGCTTGCGAAGGAAGCGGTATAGATCACCTCTCCCTCAGGGAGAGGTCAAAACACGACGAGTGTTTTGGGTGAGGGGAGCGACCCCTCATCCACCGAAGCCGCCAATGAACGCCTTAAAAGGCGTCTTCGGCGAGCTCCATCAGATTATCGGCCCCGGCTGTGGCCCGCATCAACTGGGAAGCCGTGTCCGGCAGAGCGCGTTCGGCCCAGAAGCGGGCGCGAACGATTTTACCCTTGTAGAAATCCGGGTTGCCTTCGCCTGCGGTAAGCTTGGCCAGAGAGACTTTGGCCATGCGGCCCCACATGAGGCCGAGCGCCACGGTCCCGAACATATGCAGATAGTCGGTGGAGGCGGCGGCCGCATTATTGGGGTCTTTAAGGCCGTTTTCTGCCAGCCAGAAAGTTGCCTGTTTGAGATCTTCCGATGCGCGTTTGAGCGGATCGGTGAATTCTTTCATGTCGGCATTGCCTTCGTTCTCAGCGACAAAATCATCCACCGCCTTGAAGAAGGCCATAGGGCCACGACCGCCTGCGGCATTGAGCTTGCGGCCCACCAGGTCAAGGGCCTGGACGCCATTGGCGCCTTCGTAGACCTGATTGATGCGGGCGTCGCGGACATATTGCTCCATCCCATGCTCGCGGATGTAACCGTGTCCGCCGAAGCATTGCAGTGAGTTGTTAGCAGCTTCAAACCCGAGATCGGTGAAATAGGCCTTGATGATGGGTGTCATCAGATTGGAGAGTGCGGCGGCGTCCTGCCGCTCTTCCTCGTCTTTGGCAAAAAAGGCCTTGGAGGACAGGATTGAGGTCCAGCCGAAGAGGGCGCGGGCGCCTTCGACAAAGGCACGGGATTTCAACAGCATGCGGCGCACGTCCGGGTGCACCAGGATGGGGTCTGCGGGTCCTTCCGGATTTTCAGCCCCGGTGAGGGCGCGGCCCGCCAGGCGATCCTTGGCATAGGCGGCGGCGTTCTGATAGGCGATTTCGCCAATGGCGATGCCTTGCAGGCCGACGCCCATGCGCGCGCCATTCATCATGCCGAACATGCCTCTCATACCCGCAGAAGCGGATCTTTTCTTTTCGCCGCCTTCTGATTTCTTTTGCGGCTTCGGGCCGAGGCGGTAAGCCACGGCATCATCGAAATTCATGACGCAGGTGGCGTTGCCCTTGATGCCCATCTTCTTTTCAACGGACCCGACAGAGACATTGTTGCGTTCCATGAGCGAGCCGTCTTCGGGATTGACCAAGACCTTTGGCACCATGAAAAAATTCACGGTGGAGAGATCATCCTGCAGCTTGCCATCTTCATCCGGGATCTTGGCAATGACCATGTGAATGATGTTGTCCGTCATGTCGTGGTCGCCGCCCGAGATGAAGATCTTGGTTCCGGTGAGGCGGTAGGTGCCGTCTTCCTGTTCGACCGCTTTGGTTTTCATCAGTTTCAGGTCGGTGCCGCAGTGGGGCTCGGTCAGACACATGGTGCCGGTCCAATCGCCTTCAACCATTCGGCTGACGACATGTTCCTTCATCCAAGGTTCGCCTGTGGCCTGAAGGGCGGAATAGGCGGCCATGGTGAGGCCCGGATACATGGTGAAGGCCTGGTTGGCGGAGGTCATCATCTCGGTGACCGCAAAGGAGACGACGCCAGGAAGGCCCGCGCCGCCCATTTCCTCAGAGGCACCGAGGCGATTCCAGCCGCCGTCATTAAATTCCTTGAAGGCTTCTTTGAAACCCTTTGGTGTCCGGACAACGCCATTTTCCAGGTGGCAGCCTTCTTCGTCGCCGATCTGATTGAGCGGGAAGAGAACCTCCTCAGCGATTTTGGCGCCTCCTTCAAGAACGGCGCTCACCAGATCAGGGGATAGATCGGCGTAACCGGGGATTTCGTCCTCGGACTGCACATTGAACAGCTCGTAAAGCAGGAACATGTAGTCGTCGACGGGGGCTTTATAGATCGGCATGGGGTTTTCCTCCGACCGCCATTCGGATGGCGGCATTTCTTATCAAAAACGAGGCGTCACCTTATACATTTCACAGGCAAAATATGAGTCCCTTTTTAAATCCTGTGACGATTTTACGCCGTTTATGAAGGTCCCGCAGTCGCAGGCAGGGGTAGAGCCGTTGTCTTTTTGACTTCGCGCAGCACAAAGGAAGAGCTTACCGAACTGACACATCCCTGATTGAGGAGCTCCGAGGTCAAAAAATGCTCATAAGCCGCCAAGTCGGGTACCAGGATGCGCAGGATATAATCCGTGTCGCCGGAGAGGGAGAGGCATTCGACGATTTCCGAGCATTTGACGGCCCAACTTTCGAAGCTGTCGCGTTCGCTGGCCTGTTGGGCAGATAGGGTAACGCGGGTCACCGCATCAATTTCGAGCCCGATGGCGTGGCGATCGAGAAGCGCTACATCCTTGGCGATCACGCCCGCGTCGCGCAGACGGCGGATGCGGCGCCAACAGGGGGAGAGGGACAAGCCAACCATCTCCGCGATTTCAGCAGTGGGCTTGGCGCCATCTTCCTGAAGGATTTCCAATATCCTCATATCCTGGGAATCAAGAGAGATCATAATTTTCGGTTATTGGTGAATTTTAGAAAAAATATACCCTAAACATAGATAATTTACGGAGTTGAGAAAAGAAATTTCGCGAATTTGAGGCTATTATGTCCTGAAATTTCATTCAGGGATGGTGCAAGATGACCCCAGAACACTCACCGACACCGAAATCGACCCGGGCGGACTACACAATCGACCAGGCCTGGGAGACCTATACGGCCGAAGAGCACGATATCTGGCGCCTGCTCTATGAGCGGCAAATGAAGCTTTTGCCAGGGCGCGCGGTGGACGAATTTCTGCACGGGGTGGATGTGTTGGGCATGAGCTCGGCGCAAATCCCCGATTTTGCCGATCTTAATGACAAGCTCGCGGGCTTGACTGGTTGGCAAGTCGTGGCGGTGCCGGACCTGGTGCCGGACGAGGTGTTTTTTGAGCATTTGGCGAACAAACGCTTTCCGGCGGGGCGGTTTATCCGTCGGCGCAGCCAGCTCGACTATCTGGAAGAGCCGGATATTTTTCATGACGTCTTTGGCCATGTGCCCTTGCTCGCCGATCCGGTGTTTTCCGCCTATATGGAAGCCTATGGCAAGGGCGGCTTGCGCGCGCTGGGGCGCAATGTGCTCAACAAATTGGCGCGGCTTTACTGGTACACGGTGGAATTTGGTCTGATTGAGACAGAGGCTGGCCTCAGAATTTACGGGGCAGGCATTCTTTCCTCGAAATCGGAAAGCATCTTTTGCCTGGAAGACGCCTCGCCCAACCGCATTCGGTTTAATCTCGAGCGACTTCTGCAAACCCATTACCGGATCGACGATTTTCAGGAAGTCTATTTTGTCATCGACAGTTTTAAGCAACTGTTTGACGAAACCTATCAAGACTTTGGTCCGATCTATGACCGCCTGGAAGGGCTGCCTGAACACAAGCCCTTTGATATTGTCGAGGGCGATGCGGTGTTGAGCCGCGGCACGGGCGCTTATGCCGCCGCACGGCTCAAAGAATCAGCTTAGAAATCTATATTCCTCAGTTTGGAGATTGACCCCAGATGAAACTTGCTTCGCTCAAATCCGGGCGCGATGGCGCGCTTGTTGTTGTTTCAAAAGACCTGATGACGATGGTGTCTGCAGTCGATATCGCGCCGACCCTTCAGGCCGCGCTTGATGACTGGGCCGCTGTGGCGCCCAAGCTGCAGGTGCTCTCAGACACCTTGAACGCTGGCGAGGCCGAAGGCGCCAAGGCCTTTGATGCCGCGGCCTGTGCTTCGCCTTTGCCGCGGGCCTTTCAGTGGGCGGACGGAAGTGCCTATGTCAATCACGTTGAGCTGGTACGTAAGGCGCGGGGCGCTGAGATGCCGCAAAGCTTTTGGACAGATCCTTTGATGTATCAGGGCGGAAGCGACACTTTTCTGGGTCCGCGCGACGATATTGAAATGGCGGACGAAGCCTGGGGCATTGACTTTGAAGGCGAGGTCGCTGTGATTACCGACGATGTGCCCATGGGGACATCCGCCGACAAGGCGGGCGATCACATCAAGCTTCTGATGCTGGTCAATGACGTGTCGCTGCGCAATCTTATTCCGGGGGAACTCGCCAAGGGGTTTGGCTTCTATCAGTCCAAGCCGTCCAGCGCCTTTTCGCCGGTGGCTGTGACCCCCGATGAGTTGGGAGATGCCTTTCAGGATGGCAAGGTGCACCTGCCGCTTGAGTGTTTCCTCAATGATGTGCGGGTGGGGCATCCCAATGCCGGGGTCGACATGACGTTTTCTTTCCCGGAACTTGTGGCACATGCCGCCAAGACCCGCCCGCTCGGGTCCGGTGCGATTGTGGGGTCCGGTACGGTTTCAAATGTGGATCGCTCAAACGGCTATTGCTGCCTGGCGGAAATCCGCATGTTGGAGACTATCGACAAGGGCGCGCCCGAGACGCCGTTCATGTCCTTCGGAGACCGCATTCGCATTGAGATGAATGATGTGCAAGGCAAGTCGATCTTTGGCGCGATTGATCAACAAGTGGTCCAATACAAAGGTTAGCACCATGAAGCTTTACTCCTACTGGCGTTCCTCGGCGGCCTATCGGGTGCGCATTGGTCTTAACCTCAAGGGGCTTGATGCTGAGACCGTGCCCGTGCATCTCGTAAAAAATGGCGGTGAGCAAAAGTCGGAGAGCTACCTTAAGGTCAATCCTCACGGGCTTGTGCCGGCGCTTGAAACAGATGGCCGCGTGATCTCCAATTCGCTGGCCATTCTGGAGTATCTGGAAGAGGTCTATCCGGATGTGCCGATTTTGCCATCAGAGGCATTTGCGCGGGCGCGGGTGCGCCAGATTGCTCTGGCTGTGGCCGCGGACATACATCCGATCCAAAACCTTCGGGTTTTGCAGCGGGTGAGTGCAGGGGCTGAAGACCCTGCCGCGACGATGGCCGCTTGGGCCCGGCATTGGATCACGCTTGGATTTGACTCCCTTGAAAAGCAGTTCACCCGTGAAGAAGAAACCGGCCGCTTTGCTCATGGAGACATGCCCACGCTGGCCGATATATGTCTCATCCCACAAATCGTTAATGCGCGGCGCTATGATGTTGATATGACGCGTTACCCGACGATTTTAAGAATTGAGGAGGCAGCCTTGTCACTACCGGCCTTTCAATTGGCGGCGCCGCAGAACCAGCCGGATGCCGAGACGTGAGAAGAGGCTGGTCTTGGGGGCGAAAATCGCGCTAGATTCGTCGAGCGTTTTTAAAGGACCCTGAGTTAACGGTTTTTGCTTCATGTCTCATCAAGGCTCTCGCCGCGTCATCTTTGCGGCTCTGGCAGGCAATACACTCATTGCCTTTACCAAATATGCCGCGGCCGCCATCACCGGTTCTTCGGCGATGTTTTCAGAGGCTATTCACTCAACCGTGGACACCGGCAACCAGGCGCTGCTGCTCTATGGGCTTGGACGCGCAGAACGTAAGCCGGACAAGGACCATCCCTTTGGCTATGCGCAAGAGGTTTATTTCTGGGCCTTTATGGTCGCCATTCTGGTTTTTGCCGTGGGCGCAGGTGTTTCGCTCTACGAGGGGGTGCATAAGGTTTTGCACCCGGAGCCGCTGACCAATGTCTATGTGAATTATATCGTTTTGGGTATGGCCATGATCTTTGAGGCCATCGCCTGGATGATTGCGTTTCGGGAATTTAATTCGCGCCGGGGGCGGCGCGGTTTTCTTCAGGCGATGCGAGAGTCCAAGGACCCTTCGGTGATGACGGTTCTTCTGGAGGATTCAGCCGCCCTTTTGGGGCTCGTTGTGGCCTTTCTCGGAATTTTTCTTGGCAAGACCTTTGATATCCCGGTGCTTGATGGCGCGGCTTCCATTGTTATCGGTCTTATCCTCGCGGGCACGGCTACTTTGCTTGCAGTTGAAACCAAGAGCTTGCTCATCGGCGAATCCGCTTCACCTGATATTGTCAAACGTATCGAGCGCCTTTTGGTGGCGCATCCGCAGATTAACCGGGTCAACGAGATTTTGACCATGCATCTGGGGCCCTCCGACATTCTTTTGACGCTGAGCGTTGATTTTGAAGATTCCCTGTCGGCAGGCGATGTGGAGGCGACGATCACAATTCTGGAATCCCAGATAAAACACGCTGTGCCGGCGGCAAAGCGGATCTTTATCGAGGTTCAGTCCTGGCAGGGCCATCGCCGGATGACCTTGCGAGATTAGGGTGCCACACTTTCTGTAAACCTGTTGTCATGGGAATGACGCGCGGCGGCTTATCTTTAGGGCTGAGCCTGCCAATTGGTGCAGGCAAACCGGAGAAGGGTCCTTTAAGGGTCTTTTCCCGTTATTTCAGGAGGGCTAAATCCCATGGCACTTGTAGATCAGGCTAATTTTGACAGTAGTGACGACCGGCGCGGCGGCATGGCGCGGTTTTTTGGCGTCATTGTGGACCCCAAAACCTATGGCGCGATGCTTTATATGGTTCTGGCGTTGGGAACCGGCATTGTTTATTTCACTTGGGTGGTGACCGGTCTTTCCGTGTCACTCGGCACAATGATTTTGATCATCGGTGTGCCGCTGGCACTGCTCTTTTTGGCAACGGTCCGGCTTTTTTCTTATCTTGAAGGGTTTTTGGCGCAGGGGTTGCTCGGCGCAGATATGGCGCGCGCTCATGAGGGCGATGTGGGCGATGAAGCGGCCGAAGACGAAACTCCAAACCTGTGGGGCAAGATCAAGGCCATGCTGAAGGACGGCCGAACCTGGACCAGCATGATCTATATGGTTCTTCAACTCGGGCTTGGGATTGTTTACTTCACTTTTGTGGTGACGACGATGAGCGTTTCTTTGTCCTTCATTTTTGCTCCCTTCGTTAGTCTGTTTGACTCGAGTGCCGCAGTGCGGATTGACAGTGAAAGCCTTGCTTATCTGCAGGAGAATATGGCCTGGCTGGCTGGTATGGTGGAAAGCCCCTATGCGGCCCTGGCGCTGGTGCCCATTGGTCTGGTGCTACTGTTTGTTTCGCTGCACATCATGCGCGGGGTTGGCAGTCTTCATCGCCGCATTGCTGAAGCCTTGCTGGTGCATCGAGGATAAATTCTAAAACCCTGATCCTTGTGATCAGGGTTTTCTTTATCTGCGGACGATGGCCTTTGTGGCGATCCAACGCAGGAGCGCATAGACCGCTGCCGGCAAGAAGGCAATCGTAGCCCAAAGCCCCATGGCCTGAATGGGCAAAGCTGAGACCATCAAAGCGGCTATGTAGAGCGTTGGCAGACCCAGCATCAATACGACAGAGATGTTTGAAAGTCGCTGCAGCCGAATGAGCTTGAAGAACCCTTTGAAGAACAGGCCCGCCAGCAGCAAGATTGACGCGAGGACAAAGCCTTTGCCGAGCAAATAAACCAGCTCATCGCGATCCTTTGTCACGTCAAGCGGCACGGGTGCTCTGGAGGCAGTAATGTAGGGCGGCAGATCGAGGGCCATCGGCAGACGCAGGGCTGGTTTGATGTGCCCCATGATTTGCACTTGCTTGCCTGTCTCTACATCCCAAATGCGTGCGGTATTGTCACGTGAGGCTGTGGCTACATAGGCGCCATCGGGCGCGGCACTCACTGCGCGAATGTCGGACTCATGGCCGGTCAATTCATGCAAAATTTCACCGTCGGAGATTTTCCAGATGCGTAAGGTGTCGTCCAACCCGCCACCGGCGATAAACTGACTTTTGTTCCCTGCGAAAGCGACGCCATATTGTTTTGTAGGCGCGGTGATTTTGCGGACGAGACTGCGGCTCCCGACATCCCAAACATATATTTGGCCGTTTTCATCGGAGGCGGCGATCTGGGTTCCGTCATTGTTAAAATCAACCGACAAAAGGTTGCTGCCTGCTGTCATGCGGCCAAGGGCACTGCCGCTGGGAACCCGCCAGAGGCGCAGAGTCCCATCTTCTGAAACCGTGCCGAGGGTATTGCCGCTTGGGCTGAAATCAAGTCCGGTTACCTTGTCTGTGTGGCCGCTCATGAGGGCGATGCTTTCGCCAGATTCCACGTTCCACAGGCGAACAGTTTTGTCGGCGGAGGCAGTTGCAATGGTTTTGCCGTCGGGCGAAAAGGCGGCGTCGTAGACGCTGGCTGTGTGCCCTTTGAGTGTTTCAATGGGCTTGCGATTTTTGGTGGACCAGACCTGGGCTGTCATGTCTCGCGAGGCGGTGACGACTTCGCTACCATCGGGGCTGAAACCGGCGCCCCAGACCCAATGTTCATGACCGCCATAGATCCCGAGTTCGACCCCGGTTTTGGAATCCCACAGACGCGCGGTGGTGTCGTCTGACGTGGTGATGATCTCATTGCCATCGCTGCTAAAGGCAACGCCGTTAATGTCTGCGCCTTCAACACCTTCCATGCGGACCGCCTGCAGGGCTGCCGCGTACATGCGGCCCTCCAGAAGAGCTGGCGCGATCGAGATGGCGGCAAAGAAGAGGAGGGCAAGATAGGAGCGGGGCAAGAGCCTCAGCGAGGCCGCGCCCTGAGCGCGATCTGCCTCAAAGGTCGAGAAACGAGAAATAAAGACCAACCCGGCTATGGCGCCCACCATATAGGGGCGGTAAGCGTCAAATACGAAATCCGACAGATAGGCCAGGGCGCCAAAGGCACCGCCGATCAAAACCGTCAACATGAGCGCCTTCATGAACAGCTTTGTGCGCATGCGCTGGCCGGTAACCATGGCACTGCGCCGCGGCCGCCTTCGGGTCTCAGATCGGCTGGGCTGGCGTTCAGGGGCCGGCGCGGGGGCTGTTGTTTCCTCGACCTCTTGAGGCTCTTCATGGGCAACGGGCTTGGGCTTTTTGGTTGGCTTCACCGGCTTGGCTTTGCGGCCGTATTTGACGGCGTCCTGAACCACGTCGAGGAATTCCATCAAGGCAGGGTCCTTGCGCTTACCGTGCCAGCGAGATAGGTCCGCTGTTTGGATCTGGCGGAAACCAAGCGGGATATCGACCAGGTCAAAGAGGGCGGGAACGAGTGCGCCGCGCTGGGCGCCTTCATCGGCTTCGTCCCAGACAAATCGTGAGGCAACGGAATGGGCCGACCAGACGACAACGACGACCCGTGCGTTCTCGAGCGCCTGGGCTATTTCGAAGCGGAATTCTGTCCCGGTGCGGATCTTGGGATCCCACCAGACATCAATTCCACGCGCGCGCATGGCCTCGACAAGCTTTTCAACTCGATCCTTGTCGTTTCGAGAATAGGAAATAAAAACGTCGGACATATAATCCCGCACCCCCCGCAGATTTGCCAATTACCATAACATGGTATTTGACCCTCAGCCAAGTAATAGGTCAGGGTTTCTGCGGTTTTTCGCGCATATTGAAAATTTGTCCGGTCATTAGGCGGGAAGGGATAAGGGTTTGCTACTAAAGACGAATTTCCAGTCAACGATCTCCACCATCATGGTTTCGGTGGCGGTTTCGATGTTGCGGCGCAGATCCCTTAAGTTGGGGGGCGCATTTTCCGCATAAAGAGCGAGTTCGTCGCGCGTCACCGTCAGACGGCGGGACATGGCATGAGACCGGCTGGCAGTGGAGGCAAATTCGCCTTGCACCCGGATGCCAAAGGTGGCGGCGCCCAGGGCCGGGAAAAAGGCCGTGGCGGCTGTTACAAAACCCTTTAAGGCCTTGGTGAGCTTATAGGCAATGCCGTGGTCATTTATCTTGGAGAGGATCAAAAGGCCCAGAAAGCTGATGCAGATGACCAGAGTCGCGGCAAAAAGATATTCGCCGGTTTTGTGCAGGGCATGTTCCATATGCTCCAGCGTATGGCTCTTGGCGGCGTGATAGGAAATCTGCGGATTGAGCTCGTCGTCAATATAGGAGCGGGAGAGTTCTTCGCGAAAGGTTTCCGTGCATTCGATGTGAGCCATGCCCAGCTCTCGCACGGTTGCCTGATAATACCATTGCACCCAGGAATCTGATCCAAGGGAGGTGTCGCTTTGTTGCTGGGCGCGCGAGTCCCGTGACAGGCCGCCCGACAAATAAAGATAGCGCAAGTGGCGCAATTGTTCGGCCAGCTGGCGGTAGTCGATCCATTTTTCGTGCCAGCGATTGCGTTTACCGCGCAAGGTAATCAGGAGAACCGCGAGGATGGTCACCACTTCCACCGAGATCCAGACAAATTTCCAGCCGCCGGTCAGGATTTCCATGAGTGCCAACAAGACAGCAAAGGCGCTGAGGAAGTAATTCATTGCGTAGGAAGAGCGATAAATATCGGCGTAATGCAGTGCGAGATTGTCCGCCCAGCAGAACCGGGACAACAGGACCTCTTCCATTTGCGTGAAAGCCCGGGTCCCTGCTGACGGCAGTTTTGTCGCCAGGTCGTGATACATCTCTTCAGTGCGCGGAAGGTAGGGCGCCTTCCGGATCGATATGCCGCGTGGGCGCGACAGGGTTAGAAGGCTTTCCATGAGGCGATAGAAAATTCCGTAATTTGTACGTCTTTCGATTTCGCTCAAATAAACTTCAAGTGCGAGCTGTTCCTCACTGAGTTCTGGATCGCTTTGCTCTGCGTCGCGCACGAAAGGCGGCTGCAATTCGTGACTGACAATATTGGTAAGCTCTGACAAGGGTTTGTCGCAGGTCAGCTCCTCTGACAATATGCAGGCAGGCATGGGTTCATCGGCATGGATCCAAACAACGGGAATGCCTTGCTGCACGGCGGCCTCGACGATCATGCCCGTGCCGCCGACACCTCTGGCGCCTTCACCATCCCATACCGCCACCAAGACATCTGATTGCTTGAGGGTCATGTAACCGGCAGCGAGATAGGCCGTGGCCTCATCGCGGTCCGACGTGCGCCCCCCATCAAGCTCATAAATGCTTGTGGCGTTGGCGATGAAGGCTTCAAGTTCGCGCCGGGCGTCCGGTTCGAAATCGGTGGCGTATTCGGCTTTGTGGAAAGGAATCGGGGCGTGCAGATCAAAGGCATGTTTGAGAGCGACCTTGGCGGCGAGCGAATCAGCGCCGTCGGCCAGAGGTGTGATCAGTCGCACGACGGGCGGGTTAGCCTCATAATAGGTTGAAAAGGCTTCGTGGGATTTTTTGACGGCCTCATCAATAATCGAAAAGACGTTCGCCAGCTCATTTTCGATACGCTCGATCTGTTCGGCTCTTATGCGGTTGCGCCGGTGGCCGGTAATGCCAATACGGTAGGCCATTTGGGGGCGAGGTGGGTGCGTCAAGCCTGTCATCAAGAGCCTTGCTGTTTGGATATTCCCCCCAAGATTTCGCGGGGGCGCCGGAATCAATGTTTAGTCGATCCGTTCACTATACCCGGGAGGAAGGGGAGATCAATAAGTGTGCGTACATTGGAGATCCGTCTTCGCAACGAGTGCCTGGGCTGTTAAGTTAGCCGCTTAGATCGTCACTTCTGAAACAAAGCCCGAAAGCGAATCAATCCATGACACATTCACAGAGCGTCAAAGTTGCCGTCATCCAGCGCCCGCCGGTTCTGCTTGATTTGAAGGCGTCCATGGCAGCGGCTCTGGCCTCCGTTGAAGAGGCCGCCGGTGAGGGGGCAAAGCTTTTAGTTTTTCCGGAGACCTATCTGCCGGGGTATCCGACCTGGATCTGGCGGCTCAGACCTGGCAATGACGGCGGCCTGACAGGCGAGATTCATGCCCGGTTGCGGGCCAATGCGGTGGATATTGATGCCGGAGATCTTGAACCTCTTTGTGAGGCGGCGGCCAAGCACGGGGTTGTGATTGTGATGGGGCTCAATGAGCTCGACAGTGATTTTTCTGGCACGACCCTCTTTAACAGCGTGGTGATCATTGATGCGGATGGGTGGATTGCTAACCGTCATCGCAAATTGATGCCGACCAATCCGGAACGCATGGTGTGGGGGCAGGGCGATGGCTCTGGCCTGAATGTGGTTGAAACGGCGGTCGGGCGCATTGGCGCGCTGATCTGCTGGGAAAATTATATGCCTTTGGCGCGCTTTGCGCTTTATGCCCAGGACATCGATATCTACGTGGCGCCGACCTGGGACACCGGGGAGAGCTGGATTGCCAGTATGCGGCATATCGCCAAGGAAGGTGGTTGCTGGGTCATTGGCACGGCGACAGCGATGGAAGGCAAAGACGTGCCGGCCGATTTTCCGAGCCGCGATGAGCTCTTTACCGACGATGAATGGATCAACGACGGCGATGCCGTGATCGTCAAGCCGATGGGCGGTGTTCTTGCCGGGCCGCACACCCGCGACAAAAGTATTCTTTATGGTGATATTGATATCGAGGCGGCGCGGCGCGCCCGGCGGTCCCTGGATGTGGCAGGGCACTATGGCCGGCCGGATCTCTTCAAACTTGATGTGAACCGCAAGGTGTTGCCGCCGGTGAGTTTTGAAGATTGAGACAAGCTGGCGACCCCGACAGGATTCGAACCTGTGGCCCCCAGATTAGGAATCTGGTGCTCTATCCACCTGAGCTACGGGGCCGCTGGATCTCATGGATAGTGGAGAAGCTTTTGTAGATCAACAGGCAAAACCTGCTTTTAATCTGAGCTACCCGGACCCTTAATGCGGTCCCGTGGCCCCTAGGATCATTTCCCCAGGGTAAACGTCTTCGATCACCTGTCCCTGGTTCACCACTAGCTTGCCACCTACCAGTACATAGGTAATCCCTTTGGAAGCCTGTAGCGGGCTGCGATAAGTCGCGACCGCACCGATCGCACTCGGGTCAAAGATAGTTATGTCGGCATCCATTCCAATCTGTATGCGACCTTTGCGTTCAAATCGCGGTGCAATCGACTGCAGCCGCAATGCTGGTAAAAGCGTCATTTTCCGCAATCCTTCGACCAAAGCCGGGTCGCTCGTGAAGTATTTCCCCAATGCTTTTGAAAAGGTTCCGATGCCCCGAGGATGTACGCGTTGGTTGGGGTTGACCAATGGCATGGCATCGCTGGCAATGATCACGTCTTTTGCCGTCATCGCCAGACCGGTCCACGCCTCGCGGCCATAATGGTGGATGACAGTGCCGTTTGGAAACTTTTCCCTGTATTCATTCCAGGTCTGTTCGGTAAAACGCTCTCCGGTTTCGGGCCATTCTATATCACCATAGTCGATGTCAAATATGGCTTGCCAGTCCTTGTCGAATACCGCCGCGGAAATGGATGTTGAGCCCGCGTTCCAGGGATAGGCTTCGGTCGTTATGTCGACGCCGCTCGCGCGTGCCTTGTTTATGATCGAGAGAAACTGACTTGTCCCGCCCATGGCGCTGGCATTGAGGTGGCAAATGTGGACAGGGGTGCCGTATTTGCGTGCCGCCTCGACAATTTCAAGGAGCCCGGTGGTGTCGCCTGGCAGGCCGCGACGAATGTGGACAAAGACGGGGGCTTCGTGGGCGGCAGCTGCTGAAAAGATCATTTCCAGCTCATCCTCACTGACGGCCTCACTTATGTAGTCCAATAAGAGCCCAATACCCAGGCCGCCTTCACTGAGGCCGCGTTCAATGTGCATACGCATTTCATCGATTTCTTGTGGTGTCGCTGGCTGGGTGGCTGATGGCAGAGCGGCCGCAAAATCGATGTTACTCAGCAGGTGTGGCTTGACTATATTTTGTTTTACCAGCAGGCGAATTGCCAGATGGCTTACGGAGGCGCCGTAATTGATCACAGCTTTATTGTCTGTAAAGGATTTGATCGCCTCCACCGGATATGCGCCCGCTTCAAGCTCCAAAGCGGTCGTGACACCGTCAAGGACCTGGTAGTATTGTCCGAGCGGTGTTGGGGTGTGGCTGTGCAGATCGATAAAACCCGGGGCGACGATCATGCCATCGGCGTCAATTATTGTTTGTCCTGCCATAGGCTGGTCTGTGATCGCCAGGATTTTGCCTTCGACAATGCCAATGTTTCGCAAGCCGTCCAATCCGCTCTCTGGGTCTATCACGCGCCCATTTTGGATTACGATATCAAAATGTCGTGTTTCCTCGGACGCGGGATTGGGGGTTGGGTCGCAAGCCGCCAAGGCGACAAAAGTCGCCACGCCCAAAATGAGGAGCAACATGGCTTGAAACGCTTGACCAATTTCTGCGCGGTCATGGAATCTGGTCATATAACTTCTCCCTTAAGCGCCCCGGGCCTCTCGCTGTCACTACTTTTGCGGCTTATGATTGGTTTCATTGGAAAGCCGCAGAAACCGGGCGGCGTTGCCGTAGAGAATGTCCTGCCTTTGCTGCAAGGTCAGGAAGGGGGCTTGGTTGATGGCGTTTATGCCTTCTTCAATGAGGCCCGGCCAGACCATCTGATCAGAGCCAAACATGATCCGGTCGCCATATCCGGACCGCACCAGATCTTCGAGGAAATCGTAATATTCTTCGCGGGTGAGGGCCATTTGCAATATGCCGGTATCGACATAAAGATGTGGGTGTGCGTAGAGCATGGCCTTGAGTTCCCCGCGCATGGGCCAGGCCGCATGCATGATGTAGACACGAAGCGTCGGATGTCTTTTTAAAATATTTTCCAGCGGCAAGGGGCTGTGGAGGCCTGCCTTATAGCCTGAAAAGAGTTGGGCGGCGCCGGGCGGGCCGACACCGATGTGGATGCCAACAGGGATATCCAGATCTGCCGCCACTTGCCAAAAGGCATCAAAGCGCGGGTCATCGGGGGCAATGCCCGAATATTGGTTGGTGACTTCGGCCAGCACCTTCAAGTTTCCGTCCTTAAAGGCCTGGGCAATGTCTTCAGGGGTGAAGGGGTCGCGGGCGATGTTGAGCCCAAGACCCGGGATAATGCGACCCGGCGCCTGCTCCTTCCAATCCGCGACGCGCGCGGGCGTGCCGCTTAAAACAGCCGTGACGTTGAAGCGTTCCAGCTCGGCAAGAGAAAGATCCCGCAGCTCCGTATCCGTCATGGCTGACCAGATCGGATGGGCGCAATTTGGCGCTTTCATCTGTGCCAGGAAGGCTTGTCCCCAGGGCTGGTGGGGATCATGGGCCGTTCCGGCGGTCATCCCGGCGCAAAGGGCCAGAGGCGGCGGCCCTTGGTCCTCGGCGCCCAAGGCGTGCAAGTGCATGTCGATCACCGGGCCGGTGTAGGTCGTGTTAGAAAGGGAAGAGGTGCCAGGGACATGCAGACATCCCTGCAGCAATAACAGGAGACCCAAAATAACAGTTTGGCCGTAATGCATAGAGCCTTTCTTTCCTTGGCGCCTCCGAGCGCATTATGTTTGCCTGAATTTCCATTAGATCATGAAAATAAGTCCGAGACAGCCAGAAATCGGTTCTGCTCTTAGGGGCCATCGTTTCAAGATTATCTAAAATTTCCGATGGTGCGCGCAACAGAGTTTTAAACTGATCACGGCATGGTGGCGGCGGCGTTGGCGCGATCAAGGTTTAGCGCTGACATGGGACCTGTTTGAAAATAAGGGACATTTGAAAATGGCGGCTTTGCGTAATTTCAAAAAAGCAATCGCTCTTTGTCTTGCTGGCCAGCTCATGGTGACGAGCGGCATGGCAACCGCGGCCCAGGCCGAGATGGTCGCCACATCCGATGTCATCCAGAAATACGCCGGCACCCTGGACCGCGCCTATCTGATGAGTGAGATGGAGCGGCAGGAGGTTCGCGATCTGATCTTGTCGCTGGGGGTTGATCCGGCGGAAGCCGATGCCCGGCTGGCGGCCTTGTCAGATGAGGAGCTGTCTTCCATACTTGCGCAATATGAAAAGGATGCGGCAGGGGGCAGTTCGGTTGTCGGCGCGCTCTTGACGGTCTTCCTCATTCTTTTGGCAACAGATTTGCTTTGTATGACCAAGGTGTTTAGTTTTACGCGATGCGTCAGTTAAGTTTTTCAAATAGTTCAAGGAGCCGGGTGTACGTCCTCGTGATGTCGCTGGCTCTATCTGCTTGTGCCACCTCCGCGCCCATGCCCGGGCCTTCGGTAAGGACAGCGGCGCCTCAAGGCACGCCGTCGCATGTCTTTCTGGCGGGGGTGCCGCTCATTGAGCAAAAGGACGATTATTGCGGGCCGGCGTCTCTGGCGATGGCCCTTGCCTGGGTGGGTCCCGGGGTCTCCCAGGAGGAGGTGGCGGCTCAGGTTTTCAGTCCTGGCGCTGACGGGGCCTATCGCGCGGACCTTATTGGCAGCGCGCGGCGGCACGGCCAACTCGCGGTAACGCTGAGTGAGCCCGCTGATCTCTTTCGCGAGGTTGGCGCAGGCAATCCGGTGATTGTGTTCCAAAACCTCGGCCTCGATGCCGTGCCGGTCTGGCACTATTCGGTGGTGGTTGGCTTTGATCTTGTGGATGCCTATGTGCTTTTGCACACGGGCAAAGACAAGATGGAAAAGGTCGACATGGCGGCCTTCCAGCGCACTTGGGCGCGTGGTGACCACTGGGGGATGGTTGTGGTTGGCCCCGGGGCGTTACCGGCGAGCGCGGATCGCGACGAGGTGTTGCGCGGGGCCGCGGCTCTTGAAGGCCTTGGCAATTACGAAGCGGCGATCAAGGTTTACCAGGCGGGCCGGCAAAGATGGCCGGACAGCTGGATGTGGTCTTTTGGTGAAGGCAATGTGGCCTATGCGCAAGGAGATCTCATGGGCGCGATCACGGCCTATGAGGCGGCGCTCGACATTGACCCCACTATCGCGGAAGTTCAGCACAACCTTGATGAGGTTTTCAAAGAGTTGACGGCGAAAGTGGGTCAGTCTTAGGGTTTCACGTTATCCTTGCTTGCCACAAAAACCGCCGGTTGCGGTCTTCCAGTCCTTTTTCACTGGCATAATTTTCGAATATGCGGATCAGGGCTCCCTCAACGTCCGACCAGGAAGCGCAAACCGCCGGGTCACTTCCAAAGGTCAGAAGTTTGTAAAGGTCAATGGGGGCATGCAGCCATTCTGCTACATCGAATGTCCAGGCGCTGTGGATGCGCAGGTTTGCAGCGGCCAATCGATCTTCAATTTTACTGACAATTGACTCTGCTTCAGCACGAACCGGTGAAGGCATTTTGAGGGCTTCAGGCAGTTGTTTGTTCCAAATAGGTTCTTCTTTTCGTGCCAATGGGTTGAGTTGGATCAGGCAAGCGTCATCTTTGCAAACGCGATGTGCGTCCTCAATCCAATGGGTGGGTCCGCGTCTTGATATTATCAGGTCAACAGAATTGTCGGCCAAGGGGATAAGGACTTTGCCGCCGTTTGCCGTTTTGTGAGAGTCATGACAAATGAAACGAGAATTTGAAAGACCCCTTTCCTTGCGTTTGCGCTCAGCAATTTCAATGTAGGATTTGACCTGATCATATCCCGTAATGGTTTGGCAGTGAGGTGCTAGGTCGAGGGCGACCTCGCCATGGCCGCAACCGACGTCCAACACTTTGGTGTTTCTTGAGAGGTGCTTACCAACGAGCTGCAAATAGGCATCCTCTCCATTGCCTTCTGCGACAGTGGATTGCCAGGGATAGTAATACCCTTCTTGCTGTTTGCTCAGCCGGTCATACCACTGACTGCTATGCGGTATAAGTTCCTGCATGGATGGCCTCGGGTCGTGGGAGCGAAAACCTAGGCAGCCATGTTTGATCTGTCAATTGATGAGCAATCAATTTTGTAGTTTTGCTGCAGAAGTTCACCCCTTCGGATGCAATTGCACGTTCAGGGTTTTGATGCCGTGGACGAAGGAGTGGTCGAGGTAGTCGGGCTTGCCGAGCACTTCGATGCGGTCAAACCGCTTGAGGATTTCCTCCCAGAGAATGCGCAGCTGCGCTTCCGCGACGCGGTTGCCGAGGCAGCGGTGGATGCCATAGCCAAAGGCGGCGTGGTGACGCGGCTTGTCGCGGTCGATGAGAAACTCGTCCGGGCGGTCGATCTCGGATTCGTCGCGATTGGCCGAGGCGTACCACATGACCACCTTGTCGCCCTTCTTGATGTGCTTGCCTTCAAACATAATGTCTTCGGTGGCGGTGCGGCGCATGTAAGAGAGCGGTGTTTGGTAGCGGATAATTTCCGAAACCGCGCTCGGGATGAGACCCGGATTGGCTTTGAGCTTGGCAAGCTCACCCGGATTTTTGTGCATGAACCAGACCCCGCCGGACATGGAGTTGCGGGTGGTGTCGTTGCCGCCGACGATGAGCAGGAGCACATTGCCGAGGAGATCGAGCCCTTCCATGTCCTTTGTTTGAGGGTTGTTGGCGAGGAGAGAAATAAAATCCTGGCTTTCATTGCCTTCAAACTGCCGCGCCTTAAACATCTCAGTAAAGGTGCCCAGACATTCGAGGAGATGGTGGACGCGCTCGTCCTTGGTGAGGCCCATCTGGCTGGGAGCAGAGGTAGAGACATCTGACCACCAGGTGAGTTTGCGGCGCAGCTCGAAGGGGAAATCAAAAAGTGTTGCCAACATGCGGGTGGTGAGCTCAATGGAGACATGTTCCACCCAGTTGATCGGCACGCCGACAGGCAGGCCGTCGAGGACCTCTACCGTGCGGGTGCGAATGAGATCGTCCAGCTGGGTCAGGCGGAAGGGAGAGACCGCGCCATTGACGGCTTTGCGCTCCACGTCATGCTTGGGCGGGTCGCTGGCAATAAAAGAGGAGACCACTTCGCCGGGAAGAAGATTGTCGATCAAAGCGATCGAGGGCTCGGACGAGAAAACCTTGTGATTGGTGTCGACGGCCATCACATCCTTGTAGCGGGTGACCGACCAGTAGGGCCCTACAAAGGGATTGCGGGCGTAATAATGAACGGGGTCTTCCTGGCGCAGCCGCTTGAAATATTCATGATGGGCGCCTTCCTTGAAAAGCCGTCCATAGGCCATGTCGATGTCTTCAAGGTCAAGAGACCAGGGATCGGCCTCCGGTGTCGAGCGCGGTCTGTATTCGTCAAAATTTTGCGGAATATCACGATTGGCCATCTTGTCCTCCCTCTGCGTCTTTGCCTTTATAGCAGTCCCGGCGCGCCGAGGGTAGGGGCGTCGGTCCTTCAAAACCGGCCGCGCCAGGCCTCCAGATCGATCCGTTCAGCGCCGATGAAGACCAGCCGCGTGGTAGAGGCTCGTGTGGCTTGGCGGGCCCAGCGCTCGCCCGCCCATTGAAGTTCTTCGGCCGAGCCGTCCGTATAGGCGACAGTGCCTTTGATGCGCTCGCAATGGGGCGCGATGTCTTTGAGGCGCGCGTCAAAGGCTTTGCGCTCGTGCGGGCCCCCTTGAAGCGTAAAACTCCAGAGCTGTGGTTCCTTGCTGTCTTCGAGCTGGCGCGGTGCGGCGGTGGGCATCGCGCCTGAAATAATGCGCGCCTCGTTGGAGGACGCCAAGAGAAGGGCTGCCGCGTTCAATGCATTAAGACGCGTGCGTGCGGCGGCCTTTGTTTCTTCGGGTGCCAGATCCTGCTTGGTCAGAAGGAGGACATCCGCCTCGCGGATCTGGTCCTGAATAAGGGCGCCCACATATTTGTCGCGTTCTTTTTGCGTTAGGGTGAGGGCATCCACCAGCACAAGGCTTTGCGCCGTGCCGAGGCCGCCCCAATTGCTGGCGGTAAGAGCGATCTTGGCCGGATGCGCGGCGCCGCTTGCTTCAATCACAATGTGATGGGGTTTTTCCTCGCGCTCGGTCAGGCGCAGCAGGGTGTCGGTCAGACTGTCGGTGATGGAACAACAGACGCAGCCGTTGGTGAGCTCAAGGGTGTCGCCGGCGTGGGCGGCGATCAAATCCTTATCGATATTGATGGCGCCAAAATCATTGACGAGCACGGTGAGCGGCGGCCCGTCATGGGTGCTTAACAGCTCATTGATCAGCGTGGTTTTGCCGGCGCCGAGATAACCGCCAATGATAGTGACGGGGATGGCGGTGGGGATGGGCGGCGGAGTGGTCATCGGACGATCTCGTGGGGGGTGCCTTCAAAGATGGTGCCCCAGATGGGAATGTCATTCAAAGATTCCGGCGCGACCTGATAGGGGTCTTCTTCCAGCACGGTAAAGTCGGCCTTTTTACCCGCGCGTATGGAGCCGATCTCATCTTCGAGGCCTAAGATCCAGGCCGCTTCTGAGGTGATCGCTTTTAAAGCATCATGAACCGGCACGCGCTCGTCTTCGCCCATGAGCGTGCCCTCCGCATTGATGCGGGTTGCAGCGACGGATGCGCTGTTTAAGGGCAGGGCCGGGGCCATGGTGAAATCGGAATGGAAGGCAAAGGGCACGCCTTCGCGCAGGAGAGAGCCAACACGCGCCATTTGGCTCGCCCGTTCAAATCCAAGCCCCTCGCGGGCATAGGTGCCGGAAAGCTCATGGAAGTAATAGATGTTGACAGAGGCAAGCGCCCCCAGCTCCTTCATGCGGCGCACCTGCTCCGGTGTTGACAGGCCGAAGTGCTCAATGGTGAAGCGGTGGCCAAAGCGCGGCTTTTCCTCCTGCAGCTTGGCCAAAGTGTCGAGCGCCAGATCGACGCCAAGATCGCCGGTGCAGTGAACATGAATTTTGTAACCGGCGTTCCAGTAAGTGCGCGCGGCGGCTTCGAAATGCTCCGGCGGCATGAGCCATTCGCCGTGGTGGCCGTCGATATAGCCTGGCGCTTTGAGCTGCATGAGCTGCGAGAAAAAGGCGCCATCGGTGAAAAGCTTGACGTGATCGTAAAAGCGCAAGCGATTGGTGTTGCGCTCCGGCAAGGTCTTGATGAAGTCCAGGGCGGCTTCGTTGGAGCCCTTTTCGCCAAAGAGAATATTGCTGGCGGGGATCATTTGAACCCGGAAGGGGGTCTCGTCGGTGTCGAGGAAGGTCTTGGTGGTTTGCCATTCCATCTCGAAGTTAAAGATGCCCACGGCCATGTCGCCGAGGGTGGTATGCCCGCCAAAATGTGCAACCCGGGCGAGGCGCTTCAAGCCCTCGTGGTAGTGAGCCGGGCTTAGGAGGTAAGAATTGAGCTTGGCCATGGCGAGGCGGAGGCCGTTTTCAAAGAAATGACCGTTCTCAATGTCTACCTGGTGATGGCCGCCTGCGCTGGCCTCATCAATCCCGGCCCATTTAAGGCAGGCGCTGTTCATGTAGAGCTCATGGAAGGAGCGATGCCAGATGACGATGGGCCGGGTCTTTGAGATGTCGTCCAAGGCCGCGCGGCGCATTTTCCCATGCCAGAGTTGGTGGTAGCCCCAAATGAAGAGCGGCGCCTCAGGGCTTTCCATCTCCGCGTCGATGTCTCGGACGCGTTTAAGGAAAGCCTCCGGCGTTGTCACCGGCGCGACGATCTCCCAGGGCAGGCGCCATTCCATAGCGGTGACAAAACGCATGGGCAAAAGCACCGCGGCCATGGAGGGGTGCAGATGCGGGTCGATAAAGCCCGGCATCAGGAATTTATCTTTAAACCGGTCATCAATTTTGTGCGGGAAAGCCTCCAGCCAGGGCCTTAAGCTTTCAAGGGTGCCGACTTCCAGTATGCGCCCGTCTCGCACCGCCACCGCTGTTGCCTCTGGCTGCGCCGGGTTCATGGTGATGATCTTCTTGGCGGGAAAGACGGTGATTTGGGTCATGTCGGATTTAAACTTTCTACTGAATGCAGAACGAGATCGTAAATGTTGTTATTGTCCAGTTGTTCGAAAAGGGGTGTTTGGAAATCCGTCACTTCGTATCGCGCCCGCGTCTTCTCGACAAAGGCGGTGCAGGTGACTGGACGGATTTCGCTGATGAGCTGCAGGAACTCAACCGGGTCGCTGCCTGTTCTGCGGCATACCTGCGGGTGCGCTTCGATTTGGAGAACGAAATGCGCCGCCTCCTTCAATGTGCGCTGCGCGCCCATAAGGACCTTGGTTTCGGCCCCTTCGACATCCACTTTCATCGCGATTGTGTCGCCAGGCGGCAGGTCCAGGTCGTCAATCCGGCATATTGGGGTTTGTGTGGGGCCCGCGCTTTCTTCGATGTACATGGCGTGCGCATGCGTGTCTGACTTGGGAGCGACGAGCCGGCCATATCCGGAGAAGTTGGAAACGGCGCCGCAGATGGCTCGTGTCGGCAGTTCTGTTTCCGACAGGTTTTTCTCCAAGATGGCATAGGAGCGCGGGTTGGGTTCAATCGCTGTGATAGAGGATAGATTATCCAATTGGCACATTGTCAGCCGTGTGAAGACGCCGATGTCAGCTCCGCAATCAATCAGGTGGACGGGGCAGCCTGTTTGGTTGGCAAGATTTGAGAAGGCTTCGATCGCATCGGGCTCGTAGCGGGCAAAGACTTGGGGGTGAATAATGCCCGGCCAATCAAGGGGGGCCCATAGGGTCGTTTTGTCGGGCAAGGTAAAGGGATATATGGCCTGCGCATCGTTCAGGCGCAGGGCGCTATGGTAGATTCTGTAGGCTCCCCGTATCTTCCTGCCGGCGAGACAAGAGGCTAACTTGAAAAGAAACGGAAGCTTGTTGCGCATTTCCAGGTTTGCAACGAAGATCTCCGTTTCAGGGTTCATAAAAAGGCGCCCTTAGAGCTTGATGTGCTTGCGCGGTACTTTACCGGACGCCAGGGCCCAGACAACGCCGGCAACATAAGCCAGGCATAAGACCACCAGCGTCACCCAGGCGTATGTCATGAGCGCGGCGGCCAGGAAGGCAAAGCCGACAAGTATGAATTTCACATTCTGCCGCGAAATAGTGATGGCTTTAAAGGACCAGGTGGGAATGCGGCTGATGAGAAGCAAGCCGATGAGCACCATGTTTCCCATGATGACGCCGACATGGAAGACAACCTCTGTGGCGATGGAGAACGACATGAACATGGGGAGCATGACTAGCATGGCGCCAGCGGGCGAAGGCACGCCGACAAAATAGTCACTGCGGCTATGGCCCTCTTCCTGTTCGGCCTTCGCCGTGACGTTAAAACGGGCGAGGCGCACGACGCAGCAGACCGCATAGGTCAGTACCGCCATCCAGCCCATGGATTTGGTGTCCTGCAGCGCCCAGAAGTAGATGACGAGGGGCGGCGCGATGCCGAAGTTCAGGAAATCGGCCAGCGAATCGAGTTCCGCTCCCATCTTGCTGTCACTTTTCAGCGCTCGCGCCAGGCGGCCATCAAGCCCATCAAGGATGGCGGCGGCCAGGATGAGAAGCACAGCGCGCTCGTAATTGCCCTGAAAGCCGAAACGGATGGCCGTGAGGCCTGCGCAAATGGCCGCGATGGTCAAGAAATTCGGCAGGAGCTGAATAAGGGGCAGCTCAGAAGTGCGCGGGCGTTCCGAGTTTCCGTGCATCGGCGTTATTCCTTGTGACCTGATGAGAGGCTCGCCAGAACTGTTTCACCGGCAATCATGGTTTGACCGACTTCCACCAAGGGTGACACGCCATTGGGCAGATAAACGTCCACACGCGAGCCGAAGCGGATGAGGCCAAAGCGCTCGCCGGTTTCCATGGCGGCGCCTTCCTTGACAAAGCAGACGATGCGCCGGGCAACGAGACCGGCAATCTGCACCACAATGAGATCGCGTTCATCGGGCAATTTGAAATGAAGGGAATTACGTTCATTGTCCTCGCTGGCCTTATCGAGGGAGGCATTGAGAAACTTACCGGGGTGATAGGCGATGCGGCGTACGCGTCCTTCGGCAGGGGCGCGGTTCACGTGGCAATTGAAGACATTCATGAAGATGGAGACGCGGGTCAGCGGTCCGGTTTCCAGCTCAAGCTCGGGGGGCGGTGTTGCTTTTTCGATCAGTGAAACGACCCCGTCTGCGGGGGAGATCACGAGATCCTTGCGTCTCGGGGTGACCCGCTCCGGATCCCGGAAGAAATAGTAGCACCAGACTGTGAGACCAATCCCGACCCAACCGAGAAAATTGGAAACCAGGAAGAGCAGGAAAGTGACCGCTGCGAAGGCGGCGACGAATTTGCGCCCTTCCGGGTGCATGGGTTTAATGACGGCGTCAGCAAGTGACATCTGGTGGTTCCTCTTCGCAGGCTAGGCGCTGTTTCTTGGCACTCGGGGTCATTTTCCGAGGCCTTTCCCTTTGGGTCATACTTGGCCTTAGGGGGCGAGTGCAAGCCATTCAACCGTTTTGGCGTGGCCTGTCAGGATCAGATTGTAGCTTGAAGCCGTTCCGGCGCGGGCAAAAAATGCCGCATTTGTGACCTGAACTTGGGAAAACAGGCAAAAAATAGCAGAAATGATGTCGAAATCTCTGCTATCTGTAGCTGGAAATTGTGCCTTGGATCGTTCAATAAGGGTATAGGATTGTCTGGCCAGACTTTGGGGGGGGGCTCGCCGGAAAATTCAGCCCTTTTGCTTGAAGTAGCTAGTGTTTATGACAAATTTTTTGATGAGCCCCAAAGTGATCGCCCCGCTGGCCATTATTGGTCTTGTCGGTATTGTTGGGGTGGTGATTGTCGCAATGGCTCCGGAGCCGCACCGCCGGCCGCCGCCCAGTGGGCCGAGAATCACCGTGGAGACCATGGTGGTGGCAGAAGGCCCCTTCCAGATTGAGTTGCAAAGTTATGGTACGGTGCGGCCGCAGACCCAGAGTGTCCTCGTGGCCCAGGTGAGCGGACAGGTGCTTTGGCTCAATCCCCAATTTCGTGATGGTGGTTTCTTCAAGAAGGGCGAGGTGCTGCTCAAGCTTGATAACAGGGACTATGATGCCAATGTGAAAATTGCCCGGGCGACACTTCTGGATGCCATGCGGCAATATGAAGAGCAAAAGGCGCTGGCGGATCGTGCGCAAGAAGAGTGGTATGCGCTCGGTTATACACAAGCGCCCAATGATCTGGTTTTGCGCAAGCCTCAACTCATGGCGGCGGAGGCCACCGTGGCCTCAGCGGAAGCTTCTTTGGAAAAGGCCGAACTCGCGCTGGAGCGTACACAGATCACGGCTCCCTTTGACGGTCGACTTTTGAAGAAGTTTGTCGATGTCGGACAGGTTGTTTCGACTAATACCCAAGTGGCAGAGGTCTATGCGACCGACAATGTGGAAGTGCGGTTGCCGATCAACAACAATGACCTTGGGTTCATTGATTTGCCGGAACAATTCGCAGGAACATCGGGGGAAACGCCTGTGGGTCCCCGCGTGGAATTACAATCACGGCTGGGCGCAAAGCAAACCTGGACGGCCCATATTGTTCGCACGGAAAGTGCCATTGACGAAACCGCGCGGCAATTGCACGTGGTGGCGCAGGTGGATGACCCGTTTGCCGGCGCTGACGATGGCACCATCCCTCTTAAGATAGGTGAATATGTCACCGCCACGATCGAAGGCCGCCTGATCCCCAAAGCGGTCACAGTCCCGGTCGCGACGGTTTATCAGGGAACTTATGTTTACACCGCCGTGGACGGTGTTCTGCAACGCAGGGATTTGGAAATTGCCTGGCAGAATTCGCATGTCGCTCTCGTCACGTCCGGGCTTGCGCCTGGCGACCAATTGGTTCTCACACCATTGGGGCAAGTGACCTCGGGGACCCGGGTCAAGGTGGCTGGCGAAAGCGCAAAAGACGCTGAGACCTCTTCACAGGAACAAGGCGCCAAACCGGCTTTGGAGAAGGTTCCGTCATGATTGAGTGGTTTGCCAAAAATTCTGTTGCCGCCAATCTTTTGATGTTTGTCATCATCGTGACGGGCCTCATTTCCATTAAGACCCAATTGACCCTGGAGGTCTTTCCTCGGGCGGATCCGGAATACATCAATGTCGCGGTGTCGCTGCGCGGCGGGACGCCGGAGGATGTGGAACTGGGTATTGCGACGCGGATCGAAGAAGCTGTGCAGGATCTGCCGGGGATTGAGCGCATCGAAAGCACCTCGGTTGAAGGGTCGACATCCGTCAGCCTGAAGGTCGATCCCGACTATGACGCCAATGACATCCTTGAGCAGGTCAAGAGCCGGGTCGATGCCATCAACACGTTTCCGGCAGAGGCTGAAAAGCCCGTTATCAGCGCAACGATCTGGAAAATGCCGGTTATCGACGTTGTCGTGTCGGGCGCGCACCATGAGGAGGAAATCCTGCGGTTTGCCGAGCAGGTGCGTGATGACCTTTTGCGGCTCGACGCGGTCAGCCAGGCTGAGCTAGGCGGGGTGCGCAAGTATGAGATTGCGATTGAGGCAAGTCAGGACCGGTTGCGGGACCTGGGGCTGACCCTGTCTGATATCGCCAGCGCTATCCAAAGCAGCTCTCTGGATATTTCCGCCGGTAACCTGAAGGCGGCGGGCGGCGATGTGTTGATCCGGTCGAAGGGCCAGGCCTATCGGCGGACAGATTTTGAGAATATTCCCGTCAAGACCAACCCGGACGGAACCATCATCCGCCTGTCGGATGTGGCGGCTGTTAATGACTCTTTTGAAGAAGGCTCTCTTAAGGTCAACTATAATGGCCAGCAGGCTGCGTTCATCAACATCCACCGCGTTGGCAATCAAAGCGCACTGGAGGTTGCCAAGGCGGTAAGAGATTATATTGATGCCAAACAGACCTCTCTGCCCGAGGGCATGACGCTTTCCTATTGGGACGACGATTCCGAAGTCTTGAAAGACCGTCTGGGCATTTTGGGGTCAAGCGCTCTTCAGGGCGGCGCACTTGTTCTCCTGCTCCTGGCGTTGTTCCTGCGCCCCAAGATCGCTATGTGGGTATTTGTCGGCATTCCGGTGAGTTTCCTGGGGGCGGTTGTTGTCATGAGTTACATGGACATCAGCCTGAATATGATGAGTGCCTTTGGATTTATTGTGGTGCTGGGTATCGTGGTCGATGATGCCATTGTGACCGGCGAAAATGTCTACAGTCATCTGCGCACGACAGAAACAGGCCTTGAGGCCGCCATTAAGGGCACCAAGGAGGTTGCGGTTCCGGTCACCTTTGGGGTGTTGACCACGGTTGTCGCCTTTGCGCCGATTGCCCTGGTGGGCGGTGATATGGGGCGCTGGTTTTCACCCATTGCGGCGGTCGTGATTCCGGTACTTCTGTTTTCTCTTATTGAATCGAAATTTGTCCTGCCCGCACACCTTAAGCATGTTCATCTTTCCAAGGATGACAGCAAGCTCAACAAGGTAGAGCGCTGGCAACAGCGGTTCGCCGACGGGTTTGAGGCTTGGGTCCTGAAGTATTACAGGCCGCTCCTACGCCTGACGACGGAAAATCGCTATGCAACGCTTTCTGGCTTTGTGGGAGTCTTTGTTCTGATCTTGTTGCTGATCTCGTTTGGGTGGACCCGGTGGATATTCTTTCCGCCGATTGAGGCCGACAGAGCGACAGCCTCGCTCACCATGCCGGTGGGCACGCCTTTTGAAGTGACGGATGCCTATATTCAACGCATGTATCAAGCGGCGGAGGAGCTTCAGGAAAAATATCGCGATGACACAACCGGTCTTAGCCCGATTGAAGATATTTTGACCATTACGGGCGCGACATGGCAGCGCTCCTCCAATGCTTCCAACCGGGGACGGGTTCGGTTTCAGGTGATGTCTGCTGAACAGCGCCCGAGCAGTCTGAGCAAAATTTCTGCTGGTGAACTTCTACAAGAGTGGCGCGGCATGATTGGGAATGTGCCGGGCGCCGAGGCGCTTAATTTCAGAGCTTCGCACTTCCGACCCGGCAATCCGGTGGAGGTTCAGCTGAGCGGGACGTCTCTTGATACGCTGAATGAGGTGGGGGACCGTATCAAAGAGCGACTTGCGACCTATCCAACCGTCTTTGAAATTGCCGACAGTATGTCCGACGGCAAGGAAGAGCTCAAAATTGAAGTCACACCACAAGGCCATGTTCTTGGGCTGACGCGCTCTGACGTTGCGCGGCAGGTCGGGCAGGCCTTTAAGGGTATTCAAGTGCAGCGCATTCAACGCGGACGGGATGACATTCGCGTCATTGTGCGATTTCCACAATCAGAGCGCAGCACACTGGAAACTCTTGAAGAGATGTTGATCCGTACACCCAGCGGCGCCCAGGTGCCGCTCAGTCATGTGGCAGCCCTGACCCCGAGTAAGGGACCAAGTCAGATCCGCCGGGTCGACCGATACCGGGTGCTGACGGTGACGGCGGATGTGGATAAAGAAGAAACCAATATGACGGTCCTCATGGGTGACATCAGGGATTATATCGACAATCTTCTGATGCAATATCCGGGCATTTCCTATTCCATGGAAGGCGAGGCCAAACAACAACAGGAGGCCATGGGCAGCATGCAGATGGCTTTCTTTGGCGTGCTCTTTGCCATCTATTGTCTGTTAGCTCTGCCCTTGAAGTCTTATTCGCAGCCCATCGTGATTATGTCCGTTATTCCCTTTGGTTTGATTGGCGCCGTGGTGGGGCACTGGATCTTGGGGATATATATTTCCTTCCTTAGCGTATTGGGGCTCATGGCGCTTCTAGGCGTTTTGGTCAATGATAGCCTTGTGCTGGTTGATTATATTAATCAACGGACACGGGCGGGCGAAAGGGTTGAGCATGCAGTGTTGAACGCAGGGGTCGCGCGGTTCCGTCCCGTGTTTCTGACATCTGTGACAACTTTCTTTGGGCTGTTGCCTTTGATGCTTGATCAATCCAAGTCGTCTCAGTTTCTTATCCCGATGGCGGTTTCACTTGGGTTCGGCGTTCTGTTTGCCACGGTAATTACCTTGATCATGGTGCCGACAAATGTTCTCATCGTTGAAGATATCAAGCGGGGCCTGGACTGGCTCTGGAGGTTGGTGCGACCTGGTGATAAGGGGCATGAACACCATCTTCCGGGTGAGTGATCAAGGCGGGCAGAATATTCAATTTGCGGGGGGCAATGACGAAGCAAATTAACAAAATTGCTGTTGTCGGTGGCGGTTCAGCCGGATGGTTGAGTGCGGCCTATCTGGCGAGGTATTTTCAATCCAGTCAGCCGGGATCGGTTCAGGTTACCTTGATCGAATCGAGTGACGTGGGCACCATTGGTGTCGGGGAAGCGACCATCCCGACAATTCGAAAAGTCATCAATTTTTTTGGACTGGACGAGCCTCGATTCATGAGAGAGACCTCGGCCACCTTTAAGCAGGCCATTCGGTTTGATGATTGGCTGCATTTACCTGAGAACGGACGGCGCAACAGCTTCTACCACGCCTTTCAAAGGCCTTTTCAGGTTAAGGGCGAAGAAGCTGCTGGGTATTGGCTTCTCACGCGCGAGCAAAACCATAAGAGCTATGTCGATTATATAACCTCGCAGGGCATGGTTTGTGAGGCGGGTCGTGGGCCCTTCGTGTTCGGCGAGGCCCCGGGGCCGCAAAGACTAAATTATGCTTATCACTTTGATGCGGGGCGATTTGCATCGCTGCTGAAATCCATTGGGACGGCGGATGGCGTTGAGCATCGCATCGGCCATGTTAGCGAGGTTGTTGTTGGCGAAGATGGGGCGATTGAACGATTGAAGGTGAAGGATCAAGAGGATTTGGTCGCAGATCTTTTCATTGATTGCTCCGGGTTCGGCGCCTTTCTGATTGAGAAGAAGCTCGGGTCTCCCTTTCTTGATCGCACGGATATGTTGTTTTGCGACCGGGCGGTGACAGTACAGATCCCTTACGAAACGCCTGAGGCGCCGGTGCGACCGTTCACGACTTCGACGGCGAAAAGCAATGGCTGGATCTGGGACATTGGCCTTGTTGAGCGGCGCGGGATCGGACATGTCTATTCAAGCCGGCATATCAGCGATGATGAGGCGGAAAAGACCTTGCGGGAATATGCCGGGCCGCTGAGCGATGGTCTTAATGCCCGGAAGCTGGAGATGCGGATCGGCTATCGCGAGAAACCCTGGGTTAAAAATTGTTTGTCCATTGGGCTTGCTTCGGGATTTATCGAGCCGCTGGAGTCGACAGGCATCCACCAGGTAGAGCTCTCACTTTCCAGATTTTGCCACACGTTTTCCCGTCAAGGGGACATGACGTTTATGGCGTCTGAGTTTAACAAGCGCATGAGTGCCTGGTTTGAGACAACATTTGACTTTATCAAGCTGCACTATTGCATTTCTCGCCGGGACGACAGCGACTTCTGGATCGAAAATCGTCAGCCGGAAACAATTTCGGACCGGCTTCAAAATTATCTTGAGGCGTGGCGTCATCGCCCCATGGTGATTGAGGATATCCCGATCCATGCGCCAACATTTGGCCCGACCAGCTATCATCAGATCTTGTTTGGCATGGAGTATCTGCCGGACCTCAAAGGGCAGGAAGCCTGGTTTTCAGATTTGGATTTTGCCAAGCTGCGGGCCGCGCAAAACACGCGGAAAGCAGAAGTGGATGTTCGGCGGTTGCCCGATCACCGAGAGCTGGTGACAGCGATTTACAACTCCTAGAGTTTTCGACTAAATTCTTGAAATAAAAATGGTTTTCCGATTTTCACTTGAAAATCGGCGGCTGATGCATACATAACCTATGGGTGCAAAAATTTCGAGAAGTCGCCCTATGGAGGAATTATGATAAAAGGACAAACCATGAAAGTTCTCGGACGGATATTTGGAGGGATCGCCCTCGTTTTCGTTGCGATGTTTTTTCTGAGCAGTGTCTACACTGTGGAAACGGGACACATTGCGGTTGAGCGCACGCTTGGCAAAGTGAAGCTGAATGAACTTGGTGAAGGCATTCATTTGAAATTGCCGATTATCACGCACAAAGACATCTATGTCGGCAAAGAGATCAACTTCACTTTGGAAGACCTTAAGCCCAAGGCGGCGGACAACCTGTCCCTGAAGGACCTCGACGTCACGGTTTACTACAAGGTCATGCCAACGGCGATTGCCGAGACGGAAATCAAATATGCCGGCACAAGGGCCCGCGGCTCAGATGGCGCTTGGTATCCGGCCTATGGCCTGGTCCATCAGGAAGCGCGCGGCGCGGCTTATGATGCGGTTTCAAAGATTGAGAGCCTTGAGCTTCACAAAAGCCGCGACCAGTTGGCGATTGCAATTGCAGAACGTCTTCAGGCTAAGTTGGACAGATCAGACCCTGGTATCTTTACGATTACCCGTGTCATTATCCGAGCTCTGAATACCGACCCCTCTATTGAGCAGTCGATCCAGCTCGCGGTGCAGAACGAAAAGAAACTCGAAGCGAAAAAGCTCGAAGTAGATATTGCCCGACAAGACGCACAAATTGAGATTGAACGCTCAAAGGGTGTTGCCGAGGCCAACCGGATCATCAATGAAAGCCTGACCCCGGAATATCTCCAGCACGAGATCAACACGGCCCTGCTCAGCTTCGCGGACAGTGGCGGATCTGTGGTGGTCATCCCGGCCAATATGCAAGGGTTTGATATGATCCTGGATGCAAAATCTCTCAATCAAAAGAAGTAACCTCGCTTTATGAGAGGATGATCTGGCGGCGGATTGGTGACAGTCCGCCGCTTTTTTGTGCGATCCGACCAGAGAGGGGGCCAAAGCTGGACAAGGCTCCCGATTCATGGCGAGATGGGCCCATGCTTTCCCGCGACAAAAAGCCTTCGCAAAAGAAAGGCCCGGGGGAAGGATCAATGAGGTCGGCAAGGGAGGACGTAGACCCCATGAAACCCATGACCCTTTATCATTGCAAGGGGTCCCGCTCGGTGCGCCCACTCTGGACGCTGGAAGAGCTGGGGCTCGACTATGAGCTTATTTCCATGAAGTTCCCGCCGCGTTTTCTGCACGAGGGCTACAAGGAGATGAACCCGATTGGGACGGTTCCCTTTTTTAAACACGGGGATGTGGAGATGACCGAATCGACCGGCATCTGTCACTACCTTGTGGAAACTCAGGGGCCCACCGACCTAGCGGTGCGCCCGGACGAACCGGACTATGGGGTCTACCTCAATTGGCTTTATCGCTCTGATGCGACGCTGACCTTTCCGCAGACTTTGGTCTTGCGCTACACGGTGCTGGAACCGGAAGAGCGGCGTCTGCCGCAGGTGGTTGAGGATTATCGCAAATGGTTTTTGGCGCGCATGCGCTCTGTTGAGACGGCTCTTGGGGACAGGGATTATCTGGCGGCCGGTCGTTTTACGATTGCCGATATTTCGGTCGCCTATGCTCTGGTGCTCGCCAAATCCCTTGGCATCGACGAAGTCTTCACACCTAACATCAAAGCCTATTGGGAGCGGGTTTCGGCGCGGCCTGCTTTCATCCGGGCAACGGAGGTATAATTTCCATGGCTCCTACAGAAAAAGAACTTGAAGCGTTTCGCGGTGAGGTCAAGGCCTGGTTTGAAGAGAACCGACCGCCGGAACCTGATTTCCTTCTGCCGCAAAGTTTTATGGAAGTGGGGACCGATGAGCAGTTCTATTTCCTGAGAGATTGGCAAAACAAAGTCTATGAGGCGGGTTATCTCGGCATGGCCTGGCCGGAGGCCTATGGCGGGCGCGGCATGGATCAGGCCTGGCAAAATGTGGTAACCCGCGAGATGGTGCGCCAACAAGTGCCCTTCATGGTCAACACCATTGGCCTTAATTGGGCGGGCCCGCTTATTTTGATGATGGGGTCGGAGGAACAAAAGAAGCGCTACATTCCAAACATCCTCTCGGCGGAAGAAATCTGGTGTCAGGGCTTTTCTGAGCCGGATCATGGATCGGACCTTGGCAATGCGCAGCTCAAGGCCGAGCGTGATGGGGATGAGTTTGTTCTTAACGGGTCAAAGATCTGGACCAGTCTGGGACGCCACGCCAAGCATATGATTTTGCTGGCGCGCTCCAACCCTGAAGCCAACAGCAAATATGAAGGCCTCTCTTTCTTTTTGGCGCCCATGGATGTGCCGGGTATTGATGTCGTCCCGATCAAAAAAATGACCGGTGAATATGGTTTCAACCAAACTTTCTTTACGGACGCGCGCATTCCCGCCTCAACCCTGATTGGCGGCGAAGGCAATGGCTGGAAAGTTGCCATGGCGACTTTGATGTTTGAGCGTGGGGCCTCGGGCGGTCAGGCCGGCGGTCACGCGCAGATGCAACGTGAATCCTCTCATCTGATTGACTTGGCACGGCGTTCTAAGCGTGGCGGCAAACCCGCCATCGAAGACCCGCTGGTGCGCGATCAGCTGGTGAAATTTGTCATGCGCGAGAGATCCGTGCGACTAAATTCAGCCCGCTCGGCGCATAAGGCGCTGACCCAGGACCGCCCGCATGCGATTTCGATTTCGGGCAAATATTTGATTACCGAGCTGACCCGGGAAATGAATGAATATGCCCTCTCGCTTCAAGGCACCAATGGCGCCTTTTATGTGGGGGACCCGGGCGCGGTTGATAAAGGGCTTTGGCACCGGGCTTATTTTAATGCCTTCTCGGCAACCATTGGCGGGGGCACCAGTCAGATCCAACAAAACATCATTGGCGAGCGGGTCCTTGGCCTGCCCAAGAGCTAAGGAGGGCGGGACATGAGCGAAAAAGTCACGATCTCTTTTAGCGAAGAGCAAGAGCAGCTTCTTGAAGTCGCGATCAATTTTGCCCGGGATAAATCGCCCATCAAAACCGTGCGTGCCTTGATTGAGGACGACCTCGGGTACGATGGGGATATTTGGCAAGAGATGGTGGATCTGGGCTGGCTCGGTGTGGCCCTGCCAGAAGAATACGGGGGGATCGGTCTTTCGCTTGCGGAAGTTGTGACCCTCGCCGAGCCCATGGGGCGGCATTTGATGGCGACGCCCTTTTATGCGGTCACCTTGACGGGACAAGCCTTGCTGGCCGGTGGCACGGAAGCGCAAAAGCAAGAATGGCTGCCAAAGCTGGCGAGTGGCACTCTTGGCGCCTGCGCCTTTTATGAGCCAAGCGGAGAATGGAACCTTGGCGCGCCTGACGCAGTCGCTACCCGCGATGGTGACAGTCTGCGCTTGTCGGGGAGCAAATGCGCCGTGGTCAATGGGGCGGGGGCAGAGGTGCTCATTGTCTCCCTTCTTCTTGAAGGCGCCCCGGCGCTTGTTCTGGTGGAGAAGGGGCAGATCCCCGATGGCGCGCTTCGCCGTGAGGTTTCCATTGATGAAACCCGGCGCACTTATGGGCTGTCCCTTGATGGCATTACGGTGCCGGCAAGTCAGCTTCTGGACCCGGCCCGCACCCACGAAGCTTTGAAACATATCGGCAAGGTGGGCTGTCTTCTTTTGGCCGCTGATATGTGCGGCGCGGCTCAGGCGGCGCTTGATTACATTGTTGAATATCTCAACACGCGCAAGCAGTTCGACCGGCTGATCGGTTCCTATCAGGCCCTTAAGCACCCAACCGTCGATGTGCTTTGCGCCATCGAGAGTGCGCGCAGCCACCTTTACTACGCGGCGGGCGAATTTGATGGACCCCAGGGCGATATGGCCGTGCGCATGGCAAAAGTGGCGGCGCAGGGTGCGCTTTCCTTTGCGGGTGACCGGGCCATTCAGTTCCATGGCGGCTTCGGGTTTACCTATGACTGTGACGCACAGCTTTATCGCCGCCGCGCGATCTGGGGACAGTCGCAATTTGGCGATAGTGCTTATCACCGGCAAAGATTGGCGGCCATGTTGTTTGACGCATCGTGAGCGCCGATTTAGGAGGATCAAATGCAAATGGTCTATTGGGTCTGGATTGGCCTGGCTGTGATCTATGGGGTGTTTTTCCTCTGGTATACAAATCTGGCCGGACCCCTGAAGCCCGACGAGATCAGAGCGGTTTTGGAAAAGTTTGCGGAGGGGGGCGCATCGCCCGCGCGTCTTGCGATGATCCAGCGCTTCATGGAAGAAGATGACGGCCGCCAGATCATCATGGTCAACCTTTTGGATGTGGCCGATGGTGAGGTGACGGTTCGCGGGGAGACACTCAGCGGACAAGCAGCGATGGCGCGCTATATGGCGCATATGATGCCAGCCCTTTTAAAGCGGGCCTGCCATCCGGTGCTTTTCGGCCCCATCGTATCCCCTGCCATGGACCGGGTGGGCATTGAGGGTGCTGACGATTGGAAAGCGGCGGGGCTTGTGCGCTATCGCTCGCGGCGGGATCTCGTGGCCATTGCTTCGGATCCTGCGTTTAAGGCCCCGCATGACTTTAAGCTTGCATCGCTGGAGCGCACGCTGGCTTTTCCATTTACGCCGAAAATTAATCTCGGTGATCCGCGCCTTATCCTGGCGCTTCTTTTTCTTTCCATTGCCGGGGTGATCCCCCGTGTGCCGACCTGAGGAGGGTCTTTGATATGCGCAGGATTTTCATCGGGCTGATGGCGGTTGCGCTTGTCGGCGCTGGACTGGGTTATGTCTACCGTATCAATCTTATGGTGGCAGGGGTTGGGTTGATGAACCGAATCAAGAACCCGATAGGCCCGACAGAGGAGGTGGTTTGGCAGCAAGGGCCGACAACAGCTCCGGTTCCATCCGATCAACGGCCTCCCAACATCATCGTCTTTCTGACCGATGACTTGGGGTTTAATGACATTCAGACCTATGGCGGTGGGGTCGCAGGTGGCCGCGTGCCAACACCCAACTTTGACCGTTTGGCGGCGCAGGGCGTGCGTTTTAACAATGCCTATGCGGGTAATGCGGTCTGTGCGCCGTCACGGGCGATGATCATGACAGGGCGTTATTCGACGCGCTTTGGTTTTGAGTTCACGCCCACGCCAGGCGGGATGGGAAAAATTGGGTCTCTGCTCAACTCAGTTGATGGAAGACTGCGCAAGAACATTTTTGATTATGAGATCATGGACCAGATGCCTCATTTTGAGGATATGGGCATGGTGGGGTCCGAAGTCACAGTGGCCGAACTTCTCAAAGCTCAGGGTTATTACACGGCCCATATTGGCAAGTGGCATTTGGGCCGGTCGGAAAGCTTCCGCCCGACCGCGCAAGGGTTTGATGAGAGCCTGCTCATGGCCAGTGGGCTTTACCTGCCGGAGAATGATCCAAATGTGGTCAATTCCAAACAGGATTTTGATGCGATTGACCGTTTCCTCTGGGCCTCCATGCAATATGCCGTCACCTTCAACAACAGCGCCCGGTTCAAGCCGGAAGGCTATCTGACCGATTACTTCACGGACAATGCGGTAAAAGTGATCGACGCAAACCAAAACCGTCCGTTCTTTCTTTATCTGGCGCATTGGGGCGTGCATACGCCGTTGCAGGCCTCAAAGGCCGATTATGACGCGCTTTCTGACATCCAGGACGAGCGGCTGCGGGTCTATGCGGCCATGGTGCGCTCCCTCGATCGGAGCCTGGGCAAGGTTCTTGATGCGTTAGAGCAAAATGGGATTGCCGACAATACGTTGATCATTTTCACAAGCGACAATGGCGGTGCGGGGTATATCGGCCTGCCGGATATCAACAGACCCTATCGCGGCTGGAAACTTACCTTGTTTGAAGGTGGTACTCATGTGCCCATGATCCTCTCCTGGCCGGCTGCCATTGAGGGCGGGCAGGTGGTGGATGCGCCGGTCAGCCATCTCGACATTATGCCCACGGCGGTTGCGGCGGGTGGGGGCACATTGCCCGCCGACCGGGTCATTGACGGCATGGATATTCGGGCGCAACTAAGCAATCCGCAGTCACGCACTATTTTCTGGCGTGAAGGGTTCTATCAAGCCGTCATGTCAGACAATTGGAAGATGCAAGTTTCTGACAATCCGCGCAAAGTCTGGCTTTATGACCTGAGCGTCGATCCGACCGAGCAAAACAATCTTGCCGAGGCGCGGCCCGAGGTGGTGGCCGACTTGCGGGCGAAACTTGAGGCACATAATGCCGATCAAGCTGAACCCTTGTGGCAGTCCTTCGTTCAAATGCCCATATCGATTGACAAGACTTTGGCGGAGCCGGAGGCGGAAGATGATGAATATATTTATTGGCCCAATTAGGAGTGAGCGGCGTGACTGAACCCTATATTCTCTACGGCGCGGAGCCGTCTTACTACACTGCCAAGGCTCGGTCCTATTTGCGCAAAAAAGGTATTCCCTTTGTGGAGCGTTCTTCCGGGCATCCGCGATATCGCGAGGTGGTGAAGATTTCCGGGCAGGGCAAGATCCCTATTCTGGAAGCGCCGGATGGGACGGTGGTGCAGGATACGACGGATATCATCGATTTTCTTGAGGCACGCTTTGCGGAAAAGCCTGCCTATCCGACAACACCCAAGCAGCGCCTGGTAGCTCTTCTTTTTGAACTCTTCGGGGATGAATGCATGCTGAAGCCGGCGATGCATTATCGGTGGAACTTCCCGGACGACAATTTCCCTTTCATCTTCCGCGAGTTTGGCCGGATCTTCCTGCCGCAACTGCCGATGGATGAGGCCAGTGAAATGGCAAGGCCCGTGGCGGACAAAATGGCGGGCTATTTACCCGTGCTGGGCATTACCGAGGAGACTATCCCGGAAATTGAGGCTTCTTATGAAACCTTGCTTGATCTTCTTAACGAGCACTTCCGGTTTCACCCCTATCTTCTTGGCGGTCGGCCCTGTCTGGCGGATTACGGCATGGTGGGGCCGATGTATGCCCATTTAGCGCGGGATGTTTATCCGTCTGCTCTGATGAAAAAGCGGGCGCCGTTTGTTTATCGCTGGGTGGAGCGCATGAATGCGTCAGACGACGGTTTTGCCGAGTTTTGGGATCTCGAGCCGGAGCTTGTCGCCGATGATGAAATCCCTGATACCCTCTTGCCAGTGATCGAATTGTTTGTTGGTGATTATTTCCCGGAACTGGAAATGCTCGTTGACGCTGTTAACGCCCGGGCCTCGCAAGATGGCATGGGGCCTGGATCGCCTGTCCTGCCGGAGGGTAAGAACGGGCTTGGGCGCCATGTGGTGCCCTATCGCGGCGTGCAGGTCCATCAAGCCATTCGCCATTTTTCCTATTACATGCTGCAGCGCTCCATGTTCTATTATCAGGAGCTCGCTGTCGCGCAGAAAGCAGATGTCGCCGCGCTGCTTGAAAAAGTCGGCGCCCGCGGCCTTTTTGAGCGGGGTCTCAAGCACAAGATGGTGCGGGACAAGGGCGCGGAATATTTCAGTTAGGAGAGGGCCATGCGAAAGATCATCCTTGGATTTGTTGGATTGGTTGTGGTGATTGCTGTCGGCGGTCTTGTTGCTCTGCGCACATCGGCAGGGCTTCAGGACAAGCTATTTGAGCGAGGGCTCGCGGCGCGGATGGCAAGCCTTGCTGTCCCGATCAATGAGGGGTCCTTGTACGTCTTTATTTGCGGGGCGGGTTCGCCGATGCCTGATCCGGCCAGGGCCAGTGCCTGCACAGCGATCATCGCGGGCGGTGATCTTTACCTTGTCGATATTGGGCCCGGTTCGGCGAAGGTCTTGCAGTCCTCCGGTCTTGATCTGTCACGCCTTAAAGGCGTGCTTTTTACCCATTATCACTCGGACCATATTGGCGATCTTGGCGAAATAGCCATGCAGTCCTGGGCGGCGGGGCGCAAGGGGCCTCTTCCGGTCTATGGGCCAAAAGGGGTTGAGGATGTGGCGACCGGCTTTGCGCTCGCCTACCACCTTGATGAAGGTTACCGGATTGCCCATCACGGGGCGGATCATATGGCGCCGGGATCGCTGCAAATGGCGGCGCAGGAAATTGATGAGGCTTCTTTTGAGCTCGGCAGTGTTTTGGTGACGCCCATTGAAGTCAATCATGACCCGATCCGACCTGCCTATGGATATCGGTTTGATTTTGCCGGGCGCTCAGTGGTGGTGAGCGGTGACACGGTGCCAAGCGACCACCTGATGCAGATAGGCGCGGGCGCCGATGTGTTGGTGCATGAGGCCTTGTCGCGGGAGCTGGTGCAAAAGATTGCAGACCAACTTCGCGTCAATGGCAATGAACGGCTGTCCGATATGTTGGCGGATACGCTGGACTATCACACTTCGCCGGTCGAGGCCGCTGAGATGGCCAATGGCATGGGGGTTAAGCTTCTTGTCCTCAGCCATATTGTCCCGCCCATCGCGAACCCTGTGATGGAGCGGATTTATCTGCGCGGCGTTAAAAATATCCGCACAAATGGTGTGGTCTTGGCCCGTGATGGTATGCTGTTCGAGCTGCCCCAAGGCTCAGATGAGGTGAAGGGCCCCTAAAAGGCGACTCTTTGCCGCATCTATATTTGGGGAAAATTCCAAAGAATTGACTCTGGACAATTTGCGAGTGGCTCGCGATTGGGTATAGTCCCGCCTGACTGGGGCACAAATGAAAACTGATCAGGAGAATAATCCGTGTTTGTAAAATCTATGAAAATTCTGGCTGCCGCCGCTTTAACCGTAGGCGTTCTAGGCGGCGCCGCGCTTGCCGACGAAGAAGCTTATGTTGGCGATGCGGAGAAAGGCGAAAAAGTCTTTAACAAGTGCAAGACTTGCCACACGGTCGAAGAAGGCGGCGCCAATAAGATTGGGCCGAATTTGCATGGATTGTGGGGCCGGACCTCTGGCACGCTTGAGGGATTTAAGTTTTCCAAGGCGATGACGGACTACGGCGTCGTTTGGGGGGATGACACCCTGCCGCCCTACCTGAAAGATCCGCGCGGCACCGTCGCGGGCACCAAAATGACCTTTGCCGGCATCAAAAGCGACAAACAAATGGCCGATTTGATGGCTTATTTGAAAGAAGAGACTGCGGCCTCTGCTGACTAAGCCAGGCAGCTTTCCAGATAGAAATGCGAAAAGGCCTGCTGAGTTTTCGGCAGGCCTTTTTGTTGGCTTCGCAAAATGCACGCAAGGCACTAAAATATCGCCATGATGGTGAGCGCGCTTGTGATAATCTTGGGCTTGTTTGATTTGTTAAATGGAGCCCAGCCCATTTCAGACGATTTCGATCCCCCGAAACGAACTCTGGCGGAGCTGCGCGGCTGCGGGCTAAAAGCGGGGCCGGTTGAAACGGTCAGCCGGGTGATTGATGGGGATACGCTGGTCCTGGATGACGGACGCGAAGTGCGGCTTGTCGGTCTGCAAGCCCCCAAGCTTCCTTTGGGGCGTCCCGGGTTTAAGGCCTGGCCGCTCAGCAAGGAAGCCAAACGACACTTGGAAAAACTGACGGTCGGTCGGCACGTCAGGCTTTTGTGGGGCGGATCGCGAGAAGATCGCCATGGCCGGGTTCTCGCGCATCTTTTGATCCTCGAAAATGAATTGCAAAAGACGGAAGGTGTGTGGCTGGCCGAAGCCTTGCTGCTCGACGGCATGGCCCGGGTTTATACATTTCGTGACAATCGGGTCTGTGTGCCTGAGTTGCTAAAGGTCGAGGGTGAAGCGCGTGGCGCCAAGCGAGGTATTTGGGGGCATAATTTTTACCGCATTCGCGATAGTCTTAATCTGAAGAAAGAGATCAACAGCTTTCAATTGGTGGAAGGCGAGGTGCAGCGCGCAGCTGTGCGCTCTGATGGGATCTATCTCGATTTTGGGGAGGACTGGCGGACGGATTTTTCAGCCCACATCGCGAAACGAAACATCAAGCGATTTGAGAAAGAGGGCCTGGATCCCATGCGCCTGGCCCACAAGGAGATCCGGCTGCGTGGTTGGCTTGATTATCGCAATGGGCCTATGATGGAGCTGACGCATCCGGAGCAGATTGAGTTTGTGCACTGACGGATGGCGTACTCAATATTGCGTAGTGGCAAGAGAGGACCTTTAAAGATGACAATACTCAGCAAGCAGATGAGACAACGGGTAAAAGCAACGGCACTTGCCGGATGGCTCGGCATTGTTTTGAGCGGGTGCATGTCAACCGAACAGGCCGCTCAATTGGGCGCGCAGGAGCATCCCAAAATTTTGAAGTCCTATGGCGGGACTTATTCAGAAAAAGGGCTCGACGGGTATGTGGCGCAGGTCGGGGGCACTTTGGCCGCGCAGGCCAATGCCACGGAGGAGATTAAGGCGCAATATACCTTCACCTTGCTGGATTCACCGGTCGTCAACGCCTTCGCTCTGCCGGGGGGCTATGTCTATGTGACGCGGGGGATCCTTTCGCTCGCCAACTCTGAAGCTGAGCTGGCCGGGGTGATTGGTCATGAAATCGGTCACGTGACAGGCAACCATACCGCCAAGCGCTACAATCAGCAGGTTCTGGCAGGCGTGGGCGCGATGGTGCTGGGCGCGGCAACAGGAAACTCTGATCTGGCGCAAATGGTCCAGCAGGGCAGTCAGCTCTACCTGCTTTCCTATTCGCGTGACCAGGAGAGCCAATCAGATGCCTTTGGCGTACGGTATATGCGCGCGGCCGGATATGACCCTTATGCGATGGGCGATTTTCTGGCGTCCATGGGCGCGCAGCAAGCGCTCGGCGCGCAGATTGCCGGGCAGGATTACAACCCCAACAGTGTGGATTTCTTTTCAACGCACCCGAACTCTGGCAATCGCTCCGCCCGCGTCTATCAGATGGCCGGCAACACTGGCCTCACCCGGGGCGAGCTGCCGTCCCGGCGCGATGCTTTCTTAAATGCCATCGATGGCATGCTTTACGGCGATGACCCGGCGCAGGGCTTTGTGCGGGGAACCAAGTTTTTACACAGCCAAATGAGGATCGCTTTTGAGGCGCCGCGAGGCTACCAATTGATGAATGGCCCAAGCGCCGTGGTGGGTCAGGGACCGGGAGAGGTTCGGTTCCAATTCGACGGCGCGGGGGACTACCGTCAGGGCCAGTCGCTCAGTGGTTATATTTCTCAGGTTTGGGGTCCCTCTCTGAAAGTGACCGTTGAAAACATTCAGAACGGCTCCTCGCAAGGGGTCCCCATGGCAGTGGGCCGCACGCGCGCTTCAACATCGCAAGGCGCTTTGGATGTACGGCTGGTTGCTTATCAGGTCTCCGCGACGGAAGTTTACCGGATGCTGATCCTGTCTCCGGCCTCTCAAGCACGCAATGTTGCGGGCGCGCTCGACAGCCTGCAGGGCAGTTTCAGACGGCTCTCTGCCTCTGAGGCGGCCAGTCTGAAGCCTTTGAGAATCAAGGTAGTGACAGTGCAGCGCGGCGATACGGTGTCGTCGCTCGCCCGCCGCATGGCCTTTGATGATTTCCGGGAAGAGCGCTTTCGTGTGCTCAACGGCATGGGTGCCGCAGATGGCCTTAAAGCCGGTCAGCGGGTCAAGTTGGTGGTGGAAGGCTGACCCTCAGACATGAAAAAGGCCTCTCGTGCGAGAGGCCTTTTTGCTGAATTGATTGCCTGCAAATATTTAAGCAGTTGCCACTGCGGGCACCGCGTCATCATTGGCGGAGGGCTTAAACAGGGCGGTTTCGACCTTTTTGATGGCTGCGTCTTCGCCGACCTTTTCAACGGCGGCGACTTCGCGGGCCATGCGGTCCAGCGCAGCTTCATAAAGTTGACGCTCGGAATAGCTCTGTTCGGGCTGACCGGTTCCCCGGTAAAGGTCACGCACAACCTCGGCGATGGAAATCAGATCGCCAGAATTGATCTTGGCTTCATATTCCTGTGCGCGGCGGCTCCACATGGTGCGCTTGATGCGTGCCTTGCCTTTAAGCGTCGTCAGCGCACTTGAGACCGTGTCTTTGGAAGACAGGGCGCGCATGCCGATGTTTTTGGCTTTGGCGGTGGGAACCCGCAGGGTCATCTTCTCTTTTTCAAAATTGATGACAAAGAGTTCGATTTTCATGCCCGCAACTTCTTGCTCTTCGACTTCAACGATCTGGCCAACACCGTGGGCGGGGTAAACCACGTAGTCGTTGTTTTTGAAATCGAGCTTTTTCTTGGCGGCGGCTTTTTTAGTCATATTTGGCTATCTTCCTCATTCTCAAGCGCTAAAACGCTTCGCCCGCCCTCCTGGGCCGGTTTTAAAAGCGTCTTACTCTGTCAAACGTTAGGGCAGGGCTGCCAATTCCGGTGCCACATTGCGCCCAGGTCCCTCTTTTTCGGGTCTCTGGTCATGGGCGACCGGCAAATTTCGGGGGTTTTTAGCGGATAATCCGCTAAAAAAGACGCCGCAAGCGATTTGCTTGCCGCGGCGTCCCTTATATTTGCCCTAACAGGTTGAGCTAACCATAGCACAAAATTGCAACAATTCCAATGTTGCTCTGCAATAAGATTAGCTGCCGGCGCCCGGATTGGGGCTGAAGTATTTTTCGAATTTGCCGGTTTCTTCTTCGAAATCCTTGTTATCTGCGGGTGGCTCACCCTTCACGGTAATATTGGGCCACTCCAAAGAATACTTCTGGTTGATTTCCAGCCAGTTCTCCAGGTTATCTTCGGTATCAGGGCGGATCGCTTCAACGGGGCATTCCGGTTCGCAGACGCCGCAATCGATGCATTCATCCGGATGGATGACGAGCATGTTTTCGCCTTCATAGAAGCAGTCCACCGGACAAACCTCTACACAGTCCATGAACTTGCATTTAATGCATGCGTCTACAACAACATAGGTCATCTGGTACTCCCAGTTATTTGGGGCCTTGCGGGGCCCCTTATCGTTTGACTCATGAGGTATAATGCTCGGGCATCACCGTGCGTCAATACCAAGTCTTGCCCGAACACGTTTTTTTGCTTCGCCGACCTGTCGGTCGGGCACATGAAGGAGGCCGCCAACGCGCCGCAAGAGGTTGGCCTCATAGTCGTGGAGCACCTCGTCGGCATAAACGACCTCCCACAGCATTTCGATCATTTCGATGCGTTCGTCTGCATCAAACTTGTCCTTGATGGTGCGCGTGAAGCTGAAGATCTCAACAGCATCGGCGTGGTTGTCGGCCGCCTGGCGCATCAGGTCCTCGGTCGCGGCGACGTCAAATTCAAACTTTTCGGAAAGCAGGCGCGAGATCGTCGCCATTTCGTCTTCCGCTATCGAACCATCCAAGCTGGCGGCTTCAATCAGCAATGAGGCCACGGCCAAATGATGGGGGTGGTTCTTTGTCCCTTCTGCTGCCGTTTCGTTGCTGGCGCCGAAGAGTGCGAGAAGCTTGTTAAACATCGTAAAAGCTCACTTGAGGTAAAATCTGAAACCTATCCTTCGCCCGAATGTTTCAGGCGGTCAAGGGCGCGGCGATCTTTCTTTGTAGGTCTGCCCTCACCAGGTGCGCGCGATGGTGTTTTGGAATTTGTCTGCGGGTCTTTCGGCGGCGGGGGCGGCGAGAGATCTTTGTAGAGCGTTTGTGCTTCACTGGCGGGGCCGCGGCGCTGTCCGGTCGAGATGACCTCGATCACTCGAACCCTTTCGTGCAGGGTAAAGGTGAGGATGTCGCCGACGATAATTGTCTGACTTGGCTTAGAGAGTTTATCCCGGCGTGGCCCCCGCGATAGCCTCAGCTTTCCGGTCTCGACAAATTTTGCCGCCAGGGAACGGCTCTTGAAAAGGCGCACGTACCAAAGCCATTTGTCGATGCGCTGCTCGAGAGGGGTATCCTGGACGGGCATTACTTTTTAAGGTTTTGAAGAACCGCGAAGGGCGAATCCGGGTCCACTTTTTGTGGTGGTTTTTTGCGCGGCTGCGCTGTGTGCTTTTGAGGACGCGTATTTGACTTTGGCCCCTTGCTTTGGCGCTTGGGTTTATCAGCCTTGCGGTCCTGTGCGCCGCTTTTGCCCTTGGGCGTACGCTTTTCCCCGTGGGGGGCTTTGCGGCCCGGCGCCGTGGGCGGTGGGAGACGCCACAGCTTCAGATCTTCGCCATCTTTGACCCTTAGGGTCATGGGACGGTATTTGAGGGCGCGCAGAATTTCCTCGAACTCTTCGCCCGAGCATCCCACCAGGGACATCATATCTGGAGTTATCTCAAATGCGCCGCGCGGCCAATAAGGGCGGACTTTGTCCTGGAAGTAAGGAAAAGTGAAGAAAGGCTTGTTGGTTCCTTCGGCTTTTTTCCAGGCGCTGCTTTGCGCATCCTTTTGCTCACGGATCAAAAGCGCGAGGCGTTCCAGCATGTCAATGCGTACCGCACGCTTGCCGCATCGGCGAAAGCCGGCAGCATTGTAATAGCTGTGGGGCTTTGTAGCTTCTGCGGGCTGTGAGGTGAGGCCGGCGGGCATGGGCTCGCAAAAATGGCCATCTTCCTGTTTGCCGGCGAAAACATGCTGCAAGACCACCAGCAATTTGGCGGGAGCCGGTTTAAGCAGGGCCGGCATGAAAACTGAAAACTCACCAAACCGGACACCGAGTTTGCGCAATTGACTGCGCGCGGTTTGATCCAGGGCGCGAATATCCTCTTGAACATTGGCGCGGTTCAAAAACCCCAATCCTTCAAAAAGCTGAAAGCCAATGCCGCGTGCCAGGCCTGAGAGCGGCGCCTCGCCTTCCGGGCGTGCATTGACCGCGGTTTCAAGGTCAAAGAGCGCGGAGAGGATCGTTTCGGTGTGAACCTTTAGCCAGGCCGACAGACGATCAGTGAGTTGGCTGCGGGTTGCGGCGGGCATAAGGGCGTCGCTGATCAGCTCCACGGTCGGGCGGGTGGCGTCATTGCCGGCGGTCAGGCGGGCAATCTGGGCTTCTTCCCACCAGAGTGTTCCATCGTTCTTAAGCTCAATGGCACCATCTTCGGCGCTTGCCAGGCGCATTGCCCGCAGGTTGATTTCTGGCTCCAGTGCCTTGGTGGCTGCGGCTCTCAGCGCCTTTCCCTCAAGGGCACTTGATGAGGTGACACGGGGGTCCATCTGGAAGCGGAACCCTGCCAGGCGGCCCACATATTCCCCTTCCACGGTGACGTCGCCGTTTGCTGAAATCTCAGTTGTCAAAATGTCCTCATCTTTTAGGCGCCGCATCAAAATAGAGGTGCGGCGGTCAATAAATCTTTGGGTCAAACGTTCGTGAAGCGCGTCTGAGAGCTTGTCTTCTATCGCACGCGTGCGCTCCTGCCAATATATAGCATCACCCAGCCATCCGCGCCGATTTGAGACGAAGGTCCAGGTACGCACATGGGCAATACGGGTTGAGAGGGTGTCAATGTCGCCCTCGGTTTTGTCCAGACGGTCAATTTGGGCGGCGATCCAGTCTTCATCGATCACCCCGTGGTGGCCCATGAGGTGGGTGAATATCTGGCCGAGCAGGCGGGAGTGCTCGTCGTGCATGGTCTTGCGAAAATCGGGCACCTGACAAACGTCCCAGAGGGTGCGGATGGCAGCTGGCCCCCCGGCCTGGCCGCGAATATCGGGATTGAGCGAGAGACTGCGCAGGGCCTTCAAGTCATCGGCGTCGCGGGCGCGGGTCAGCCCTTTGAGCGTTGGCGCTGTCTCGAGGCTCTGGATGAGGCTTTCAATGGTCGCGAAATTAAGCACCCGGTTGCGCCACTGGAGGGCGCGCACCGGCTCAAACATATGATTTTCAATCTTGTCGATGATCTCGTCATCCAGAAGCGGCGCGTCGCCGGTGGTGCCAAAGGTGCCGTCGCGCAGATAGCGCCCTGCGCGGCCAGCAATCTGGGCCAGCTCAGAGGCCCGAAGAGACCTAAAAACGCGGCCGTCAAATTTCTCAAGACCGGCCAGGGCGACGTGATCCACGTCCATGTTGAGCCCCATGCCGATTGCATCGGTGGCGACCATGAAGTCAACTTCGCCGGATTGATAGAGTTCGACCTGAGCGTTGCGGGTGCGCGGTGACAGGGCGCCCATGACGACCGCTGCCCCGCCGCGCTGGCGGCGAATGAGTTCGGCGATGGAATAGACATTGTCGGTTGAAAACCCGACGACGGCTGAGCGTCTGGGCAGCCGCGAAATCTTTTTGGATCCGGCATAGGTCAGGTGCGAAAAACGGGGACGTTCGAGAAACGCAATGTCGTCGAAAAGCGCGTTTAAGCGCGGACGCATGGTTTCTGATCCCAAAAACATGGTTTCAAATTCACCGCGGGCATGCAAAAGCCGATCTGTGAAAACATGGCCGCGTTCGGGATCGGCGCAGAGCTGAATTTCGTCGATGGCGAGAAAGCTCACCTGACGCTCCAGCGGCATGGCCTCCACGGTGCAGACAAAATAGCGGGCATTTGCGGGCAGGATCTTTTCTTCGCCGGTGATGAGGGCGACTTCGCGCGCACCCTTTTCCTTTTTGATCCGATCATAGATCTCACGGGCCAGCAGCCTCAGGGGCAGACCGATCATGCCGGAGGCATGGCCCATCATGCGCTCAACCGCCAGATGGGTCTTGCCGGTATTGGTGGGTCCGAGGACGGCGGTCAGACGGCTGGTCTGGTCCTTGTCCGGACGCTGGCTGCGGAGGCGGGGATTGGACATTAAAAGCGGCAGTTTTCAGAGGGTTTTTGTCGAATACAGGCCGTCGGCCCGACAGGAAATTGAGGCATTAGTCTGCCTATCATAGCTCGAGCGTATACGACCAGTTAACACTTCGGAACAGAAATGGACTGAACCGGGAACGAATCACTAAAATGCGCATTTTTCCGCTTTGTTCACGCACAAAATGTGGTGGCTTGGTCCGCACGGGCCGCAAGTGCCCATGTGTCAGGCGCATAGGCTGATGACATAACCGGGCTTTGAGGCCGGATTATCGAACATCGGCCTCGGGCATGGGGGCAAAGGGTGCCCCGGAGCCGCCCGCCAGTTCTGTGCGGGTGGTAATGTCCATTTTAACGGCCCGAGCGATAAAGGCGCCCAGATTGTTCTCCGCCTGGATGCGGACAGGCACCAGGAGCGAGCTGTCATGGGGGGCAAGCCACATGTAGACATCTGGCCAGTTGCTCTTGGCCGCGGCTTCCTTGCGGGCCTGGTGGGCTGTTTTGGCGGGTTTAAAGCCAGCGATCTTCTTGTAGCCGACCCAGCACTTGAGCGCCTCGCCCTTGTAGGCGCCCTTGCGGCCTGTCGAAACCGTATCGCGCTTGATATATTCCAGAGACATGTCAAAGCGGCGGCGGCCATCAAAAATCGGAATTTTGCCGCCGCAGGGATTGTCTGGCGTAACAGCTGATCCAGCCAGGATGAACATGATGGCGCTAATGGGGTCGACGGTATCGGGTTTAAGCTCCGCATCCACGGGGAAGCGGTCCAGATTATATTCCGGGAAAGACAGGACTTCGCCGGGCACATTGTCGTTGTAGGTCAAAGAGACCAGCTGGCGCCGGTTGGAATCGGTGATGTCCGAGTTGAAGAGGACTGGGCGCACCAGGCTTCCTTCCAGATCCCCCTTTGAGCCGATGTCGGCTTTGGATTTCAAGAGGGCGTCGGCTACCCCTTCGGTCTCAATAAGGGTGCGAATCTGGTACTCGTTCCCGCGCACAGAGCCTATGAATTCGAGGGTTGCGAGGTGGAAGCCTCCCCAATAGACCACATATTCGATGTCAAAGGTGGTGTCGGGGTCCTCGCCTCTTGGAAAGGCGGGCTCATAGAGGAGCGCTGTCATTTCCCCGGCCAATTCGGCTGCCTTGGCGGCCTCCGCCAGCTTTTCATCTTTGGTCTTTGCTGAGGCCGGCAGGCTCATCAACATCATGAGCGCCGCAGAAATCCCCACAAATTTTGCCAATAATCTGTACATATTTGGCCCTTTACTCCACCAACCCCGTTTCAAGAGGTCACCAATATCACGGCTTAGTCTTCCAGGGCTAGTGTGATCGAAATATGGCGAAATCCTTGAGGAATTGGGCAGGTGGCTCCCTCGCAGATACCCCCCGGTGCAGGCTTGGTGCATATTTTCACGGATTTTGCCTGGGAACGCTTGACCTTTTGGGCGCGCGGCCTTATAGCTGCGCGCTCATTTTAGGCCCAAAAAGGCCCGGAACACGTTTTCTTACGGGTTCCCTGATAATTGAAAGATTTTGTGAGGATAGAGAGATGGCTCGGCGGTGTGACCTGACAGGAAAAGGCGTCATAACTGGCAACAATGTAAGCCACGCCAAAAACCGGACGCGCCGGACCTTCCGGCCGAACCTGTGCAACGTGACTTTGATCAGCGATTCGCTGGGTCGCGAGTTCAAGTTCAAGGTGAGCGCGGCGGCACTTCGTTCCGTGGATCACAAAGGGGGCCTTGATGCCTTCATGCTGAAAGCGCGTGACGAGCAGCTCTCCTTGAAGGCACGCCGTGTGAAGCGGCAGATTGCCAAGGCCGCTCAGGCAGCCACTGCTCAGGCAGCCAGCTAACCAATCGCCACTCGGCTTTAAATTGCGACGCGCGTCTTTCTGAAAAGGAAGGCGCGTTTGTTGTTTTGGTTATGGCAAAAGGCACGCCTGGCCATTAACCCTGTCTCAGGATTGATCTATACTGCCTTGCTCCAGAACCCTGGTCCTAAGGTTAATCAGGCCCGATCTTGTCTTACTTTGGTCCATCAGGGGTTGGCACAACATCTGCAGGGATGTGGCGCGAGTTTAAGCCATGCGTCGAGTTGGGAGAGTAAAGACATGCATTCGGTTATTGCGCAGCCCTTTGAGGCCCCAAGGGAAGAACTGGCCAAGCGGATCTGGTGGATTGTCCGCGGCGTGTTGCGGCTCATTTTGCCGGTGTCCGTTCTTTTTGTGACACTGATTTTGACTTTTTTGATGACCCGGGACGCGGTTGTTTTTCTGGATATCTTTCCGCCGCAATTGGCGGCCTGGAACCCCAGTGCATGGCTCACAGTGGGTCATTTGATGCTGCCGCTCAGCTTCTTCGTCATCAATATGACCAATCGCAAATATGGCGCCCTTTATGCCTATACACAGGTGGCGGCGACCTGGGTGCTGCTCGGGGCCTTCACGCTTTTCTTTATGGCGCAGTTTGGCAGCTGGCAAAACGATAATCCGTTCCCGCCGATGCAAACGTCTGTGGCCTTTCTTGGCGCTTTCGGTGTTGCGCAGGTTATGTTGGTATCTGTGTTTGACAAAACACGCGGGCGCACCTGGTGGGGCGCACCCTTGATCTCTGTGATCTGGGCGAGCGTCTTTTATGTGGTCATTTTCCACGTGGTGGCCAATTGGGGGTTGGGCCGAGAATGGATGCCAACCTTAGCCATGGATTTTGTGATCAAATCAGTTGAGGCGATCTTGTTGTTGGTACCCTATCAACTGATGCGCCGTTCCGTGAAGCCGTTGCCCGGTTATGGGGGCGCTTAAGGCGTATCGGACTTTAGTTCATACATCAGAAGGATGGTTCTTTGGAGCGGGTTGAAGTTGTCATCTGACACGATGAAGATCAGTGTACGTCCTTCTTGATCCAGACGAACAGACATGCCTTCCATATTGTCCACAGTAAGGGGCGGGGCGAGTTGGGCCAGAACCTCTCCGTCCAAACGGGCGTCTTTTGTGATTGAGGAGGCTGGCAAGCGGCGTATTTCCGCGCCGACGCCGCCCAGCGGTGAAAACCGCCGCTCCAATGTCAGGTAATCCCCGTTTGGCAAACGTCCAAGATCCGTCATCTTGTAGGATCCATGCGGGATCAGTTTTAAAGAGAAGGCATCGGTTTTTCCAATAAACCACCCAGCAATCGTGTCCTTGTCTTTAAACGGTTCTTCGACAAAGGCGAGCAGGTTTTCGTCCTCTGTCCCATCCCATTCAACCGATTCCAGGCCGGAGTTGTGACTGGCCTTGCTGACTTTCTTGGGCAGCGGCCGCGGCTTTGGTCGGGCCTTAAATCCCGCTTCGCCGAAATTATATTCTTCTATCCGGTGATTTTGTTCAAAGGAGACAAAGACCTTGGAGGGGGCGGGCGCTCCTTCCGGCCAATTGCCGGTCAGGGATTCGGCGTCTCCCTTCTTCTTTTTGCCGAGCAGGGGTTCGCCATCTTTGTCCAATATGCTGGCAAGCTCCAAATTCCGCACCGCTTTCAGTTTGCCGCGCTCGATGACGATCTGACCGCTTACCCAGGCACCTTTATCGGTAACGGCCAAAAACCGTGTCAAATCCGGCGACACCAGTAGGCCCGACAGGCCGCCAAAATTGTCGTTGGGGGATTGGATCTCCACGCCGCCCTGATAGATCAGCGCGCCGATGCGGTTTTCGTCCGGGTCTTCGCTGGTCATGGGGACGGGTGTGGACGAAGATGAAATAGCAAATGGCGAGGGTGGTTCCGCCGCGCCGGCTGGACCCGCCAAAAGGAGCGCTGTCAGCGCGGTAAAAATGGCTGCGAATGACGGCTTCCTGTTCGCCATGAGTTTACTCCTCTCTTGCACCTAAACCCGCATTTGAGAGCCAAACTGTGTTAGTTTGAGGGCATTGGCAAGATATCATTGGAGGCGCAATTCTCATGGACAGGATAGTTTCAACTCTTTCGCCCACGCGTCGGCAGGTTTCTCAAGGTTTGGCATCCTTGCCGCTTGCGACACTTTTGGGCTCCCCGTCGCTGGCGCAAGACGTGGCGGCGACCCTTGACGAGGTTAGCCTGGAGCTCGGCTCCGGAAGGGTGGTCAAAGGCGCCCTGGCACGGCCACAGGCCCATCCGGTGGCGACGATGCTCATCATTCATGAGTGGTGGGGGCTCAATGATCAGATCAAGACCATGGCGGCCGCGTTTGCGAAGCTGGGCTATCTGACGCTTGCCTGTGACCTCTACAACGGCGTGGTGGCCACGACATCCGCGGATGCCGGCTACACCATGGGGCAGGTTAAGCCCGAGGAGGCCACGGAAACTTTGGTTGGCTGGGCCGATTGGCTGAAGACGCAGGAAAGCTCGACCGGCAAAATCGGCACGTGCGGCTGGTGTTTTGGCGGCGGGTGGTCGCTGGGCGCCAGTCTGGCGACCCCAGTGGATGCCACCGTGATCTACTACGGCAATGTGGCCAAGAGCGCTGAGGAGCTTTCTGCGCTTAAAGGACCCGTGCTGGGGCACTTTGGGTCGAGAGATACTTACATCAATGAAGAGATGGTGAGCGGCTTTCAGGCGGCTCTGGCAGAGGCGGGCAAGGCGGCTGAAATCTACAGCTACAATGCCGATCATGCCTTCGCCAATCCGACCACGGCGCGGTACGACGAGGAAGATGCGGCGCTCGCCTGGACGCGTACGACAGAGTTCTTAAAGGCGCATCTGGGTTAACCGCGCCCAACAGGCTTGGCGTCCGGCGCCGCGACGCCCTTGACGGTTTGCAGCGCCGCGCGTGTCATGGCCTTCATGTCCTCGCCAGATGGAGGACGGGTGGCTTCGGCGACCTCTCGGAGCTGCCGGGCATCGGCGCGAATGTTGGCGCCGGTGTCTTCGTCAAAAAGCTCGGCGAGCTTGTCCGTCATGGCGCCGCCGAGCTGTTCAGCATCGACAATTGTCACCGCGCGGCGGTAATAACGGGTTACATCGTGGCCGATGCCGATCGCGAGAAGTTCGACGGGTGATTTGGTCTCGACATAGTCGATCACCTCGCGCAGATGCTTTTCCAGATAGTTCCCGGCGTTGACGGAGAGGGTGGAATCGTCCACCGGCGCCCCATCTGATATGACCATGAGAATGCGGCGCTGTTCCTGGCGTCCAAGCAGACGGTTGTGGGCCCAGAGGAGGGCTTCACCGTCGATGTTTTCCTTTAAAAGCCCTTCGCGCATCATCAGTCCGAGATTGCGCCGCGCCCGGCGCCAGGGGGCGTCCGCACCTTTGTAGACGATGTGGCGCAAATCATTGAGGCGGCCAGGGCCAGCGGGCTTGCCTGCGGCGAGCCAGGCCTCGCGCGACTGTCCGCCTTTCCAGGCGCGGGTGGTAAAGCCCAGAATTTCGACCTTCACATTGCAGCGCTCCAGGGTGCGCGCCAGGATATCGGCGCACATGGCGGCAACGGTGATGGGGCGGCCGCGCATGGAGCCGGAATTGTCGAGCAGAAGCGTGACGACCGTATCGCGGAAATTCATATCCTTTTCGATTTTGTAGGAGAGCGGCGATGTCGGGTCGATGACCACACGGCTGAGACGCGCCGCATCAAGAATGCCTTCCTCCAGATCGAACTCCCAGGTGCGGTTCTGTTTGGCGAGCAGGCGGCGCTGCAGGCGGTTGGCAAGACGTGCCACCACGCCCTGCATCTGCTGCAATTGCTGGTCAAGGTACTGCCGCAGGCGCGTCAGTTCTTCCGCATCGCAAAGATCTTCCGCGCTGATGGTTTCATCATAGGTGGTGGTATAGACCCGATAGGCATCATTGCGGCGGCGCCCACTGTTCTGGTCCGGATGCCAGGGCTGCATGCCGTCGGCAGAGTCATCGCTCTCGACATCATCGGGCAGCTGGTCGGTATCAATTTCGACCATCTGCTCTTCGCCTTCTTCGCCTTCGCCTTCGGCAAATTCGACCTGCTCGGTGGTGGCGCCATCGGGTTGATCCTGATCGCCCTCTTCACCCTGCTCGTTTTGTTCAGGGGCGGCTTCGTCAGAGGTGCTGTCCTCATCGGTGCGCTCATCGCCCAATTCATCACCCAAATCGAGATCGGCGATGATGTCGCGGGTGATCTCAGCAAATCCATCCTGATCCTCGATGTTGTCGAGCAGGAGATTGAGGTCTTTGCCCGCCTTTTGGTCCATAAGCGGGCGCCAGGCGTCCATAAGGGCGCGGGCGCTTTCCGGTGGCTCGGCGCCTGTGAGCTGTTCTCGCACAAAAAGCCCGACGATATCGGCCAGGGGTGCATCGTGGATGTCCGTCAGATTGGCCAGGCCTCTGTCCTTGCAGCGTTTTTCGGCGACCTGGGCCAGGTTCTTTTCCATGCCCTTCATCTGCCGGGCGCCAATGGCTTCTACACGCGCTTGCTCGGCGGCCTCGTAAATGCGGCGGGCGTTTTCGCCCGAAGGCAAATGGGAATTGTGAATTTTTTCGTTGTGGTGAGCCAGGCGCAAGGCATAGGCATCGCCGTGGCCGCGCACCAGAGCCACTTCGTCCGGCGGCAGTGTGCGTGAGGGCAAGGGCAGGCGCACGCGGCCGCCGCGAATGCCCGGGGGCTCGGTGCCGAAGGTCACCGGCAGTTCCGGGTCTCCGGCAATCGAGCGCACCGTCAGGGTCATTGCCTGCTTGAAGGGTTCGATCGGGTTATCTTTTTTGTTGTCGGCCATGCCGCTTAGTCCTCAACCGCGTCTAAGTCAGCGGCGGGCAAAAGTCCTGCGACAATATCTTCAAGCGGCAGGGTTTTAGGGCCGTTCAGGCCGATCTCGCTGGTGAAATCGGTCAGGGTGACAAGGCCGTCCCGCACCGGAACAAACTGTTGCATCGGCTTGCGATCAACATCAATGGGAAGTCCGGTCTCTCGATCTGAGCCATAGAAGATACCCAAGACCACGGTAAAGCCATCGCAGCCCTCAAGCGCCTGGGCAAAGGTTTCCGGATCGAGCTGATCGCGGGTCATCTCGGCGCCGGAGAGGGTCTGGACCTCGGCCACATAATGCGCGTCGGGGCGCAGCCGATCACTGCAGCCTTCAACGGCGGCGAGGGCAACGGACTTTTGGCTTTTCAAATATTCGATGCCGGTTTTCGAACGGGCCTTTTCAAGTGCCGGATCGTCAACCAATTGTTGTACGGCGCTGAGCCAACGATCCTGGCTCGGCTCAAAAATCTCCTCGGCGGTGATGGCGAGAGGCGCGCGGTCCCCGCTCTTTTGCGGATCAAACAGGAGATAGATGTTGTTGGGGTCGAAGGCGAGCTTTTGACCGCAGTCATAGACGGAATCAAGCCGTGTGATCTGTCGGTCCCAAAAGGCCGGGTCCCAGTGGCCACCAAATTCCTTGCGGTCTTTCACCCCGCCCTGCTTGATCCAAAGGGCGCGCAAACGAAAGGTGTCGCCAACTTTATATTTGCCCTTCAGGCTGTCCAGTACCTCAAAGTCAAAATCAATTTCGTCTTTTTTGGCAAAGAGCGGGGTCTGACCTGATGTGATTTTGACCAGAACTATGTCGTTTGCCTGATCAACGCTTTGGCGAAAGGTTGGCGCTTTTGCCGGCGCTTCGTAACAAGTCGTCGCCATGGCAGGCGTTGCGACAAAAAACAGTGTCGCAGCGATGGTCAAGAATCTGGCAGCTGACAAGTGCATGGCGGCCTCTATCCGGCCAAAACGTTGGCCGCGCTCTCGGGCAGATCCTCGCCAAAGCAGCGTTGATAGAATTCCGCCACGGTGGGGCGTTCCAGTTCATCGCATTTGTTGAGGAAGGTGATGCGGAAGGCAAAACCGACATCCTTAAAGATATCCGCATTCTCAGCCCAGGTGAGCACCGTACGCGGGCTCATGACCGTCGAAATGTCGCCGTTCATGAAGGCGGCCCGGGTGAGGTCGGCCACGCGCACCATAGCGCTGATGGTTTCCTTGCCCTTCTCGGTTTGATAGCCCGGGGCTTTGGACAGGACGATATCGGTTTCCTGATCGTGCGGCAGATAATTCAAGGTGGTGACAATGTTCCAGCGGTCCATCTGACCCTGGTTGATTTGCTGCGTGCCGTGATAAAGGCCGGTGGTGTCGCCCAAGCCAATGGTGTTGGTGGTTGAGAACAGGCGGAAAGCCGGGTGCGGGTTGATCACGCGGTTCTGGTCAAGCAATGTCAGGCGGCCCTGAACTTCCAGCACGCGCTGAATGACGAACATCACGTCCGGCCGGCCGGCGTCATATTCGTCAAAAACAAGAGCGGTGGGGTGCTGAAGCGCCCAGGGGAGGATCCCCTCACGGAATTCCGTAATCTGCTGACCGTCTTTCAAAACAATGGCGTCTTTGCCGACGAGATCGATCCGGCTGATGTGGCTGTCCAGATTAACCCGGATGAGCGGCCAGTTGAGGCGGGCGGCGACCTGTTCGACGTGCGTGGATTTGCCGGTGCCGTGGTAGCCCTGGATCATGACCCGGCGGTTGTAGGCAAAGCCAGCCAGGATGGCGAGCGTGGTCTCGCGATCAAAAAGATAAGCCTCGTCGATTTCCGGCACATATTCGTTGCGCTCGGCAAAAGCGGGGACCACCATATCGGTATCGATCCCGAATAGTTCCTTGGCGTTGATTTTCTGGTCGGGCATGCAAGCCGGGTCGAGACCGTTTTCCATTTTGGTGCCTTCTTTTTATTGTTCAGGGTCATGGACAGAATTTCCCAGGGGACTTCCCACGCCCCCGATCCGTCAGACCGGCGTTTCCTTGATTATTCGGCGACAGAATAAGCAGATTTATTGTTGATGCCAGTAAAAGCTGACAATTTTTCAGCAAAATCCGGCGGTTTTGAGACTTTGGTAGGCCTCAATGATCCGTTTCAGGCGCTCTTCGTAACCGGTTTCCCCTCGATTGGCGTCCGGGTGGAACTTTTTGACCAGTTCTTTATAGCGGGCCTTGATCTTGTCCGGGCTGGAGGGCGGGTCCAATTTCATGACGAAAAAGGCCTCCTCAAGCTGCTTTGGCAGCTTGCGTTTGGGTTGGCGGGGCATACCGGTGCCAGACCCGGATCCCTGAAACAGGCGGTAGGGGTCTTCCACGCCCTCGCCAGCGGCGGCGCGGCCCATCATCGCGGCGCGGCGCGCGCGGGGCGTGCCGCCAGCGGCCACTTTCCAGGTCGGGCGATGTCCGGTGGAAATGCTCTCCTGATAGGTTTTGGCTTCGTCGGCGCTCATGCCCTCGAAAAAATTCCAGCGGGCATTAAATTCGCGAATATGATTCTGACAGAAATACTGAAACTCGCGCGGGTTGTCTTTGGATTTCGGCGCGCGATAGGGCGCTTTCTCCGAGCAGCCCTCCCAAGCGCATCGGTGAACAATATCTTCGGCGCGTTTCTTTTGCCCTGGCGGTTTGACCCGAATGTCAAAACCAAATTTGGGCCGGTATGCATCATCCTTTGACATAGCGGGCTAATATGGATTGAGTTCGTGTGAAAAACAAGAATTCATCTAGTGTTATTGAACACATTCTGGTGACACTTAACGGGAAGGATATGGGCGTGATGGGTGTAAGGGCACAGATCGAAAAAAAGCTTTGTGACGCTTTTCAGGTCACGGAACTGACCGTCACCGACGAATCGCACCTTCATGCGGGACACGCTGGGGCGCGAGAGGGCGGTGAAAGTCATTTTCGCGTTAAGCTGATCTCAAGCGATTTTGTCGGTCTGGGACGTGTTGAGCGTCAGCGCCGCGTTAACCATGTATTGGCGGAAGAGCTGGCCGGTCCGATCCATGCGCTTGCGCTCAAGCTCGAAACACCGTGAGGCATTAGGCCTCCGGCTCGCTGGCCGGATCGACCGGCGGGGTTACCCGGACGGCTGTGATCTGATTGCGGTGTTTGCGCAGGATCTCGAATTTGAAGCCATAAAAATTGAAGGCCTGCCCTTGCTCTGGAATGGTGCGAGCTTCATGAATGACAAGACCGGCCAATGTTGTCGCCTCTTCGTCCGGTAAATCCCAATCGAGAAGGCGGTTGAGATCGCGGATCGCAATTGCGCCATCAATGTTGAAGGTGCCATTGGGGTGCGGGCGAATGCCGGCATGTTCGATATCGTGCTCGTCAACAATTTCGCCCACAATCTCTTCCAGAATATCTTCCAGAGTGATCAGACCCATCAGCGCGCCGTATTCGTCGACGACAAGAGCAAAGTGATTGCGTTGAGACAGGAAGGCATTCAGTTGCTCCTGCAAACCGGTGGTCTCCGGCACAAACCATGGCTCGTTGGCGATGTCGAGAATGTTGATCTTTGAGACCTCTCCGCTGACATCGCGCATGGCGCGCAGGAGGTCTTTGGCGTGCAAGACGCCGACGATGTTTTCCTGTTCCCCCTGCCAGAGCGGGACACGGGTGAAGGGGCTTGAGAGCATTTGCTCGACAATGTCTTCATTCGGCAAATCGATGTCGATCATACGCATGGATTTGCGATGAACCATGACCTCCTCAACCTGGAGGTCGTTGAGGTCGAGGATGCCGCCGAGCATATCGCGGTGTTCTTTGTCCACACCGCCCTCGGACATGTGAAGGTCGATCGCGCCTCTGATTTCCTCATGGGCTGATAAGACGGAGGTGTCTTCGTCAATGCTATAACCAATGGCGCGTAAAGTTTTGCGCACGACCCAGCTGATGGTGGCAACCACCGGCGCGAAGAGGGTCACCAAAAGGCGCATGATCGGGGCAACCGCCATGGCGGAGCGTTCCGCATTTGTAATGGCGTAGGTTTTGGGCAGCACTTCGGCAAATATAACCACCAGGGCAGTCATGATCAGCGTGGCGTAAAGGACACCCGCCTGGCCGAAGAGGGTCAGGAATAAGGTGGTGGCCAGGGCCGAGGCCAGGATGTTGACCAGATTGTTGCCCAGGAGAATGGCGCCAATCAGCCTTTCGCGATTGGAGATCAATTTGTTGACCTGCTTGGCGCGATCATTGCCGTCTTGCTCCAGACGGTGCATGCGGGCTTTTGAGGTGGCCGTAAGGGCGGTTTCTGAGCCGGAAAATAGGCCGGACAGCAACAATAATATCAATATCGCAATGGCGACCATGAGTAGGGCGCTGTGAGACAAAAGGTCGGTTTCCATGGGGGTCACACTTGAGTTGTAAGAAAGGCTTTGAGCTTTTCCGGGGCGATGTCGCGGGCGATGTAGGCCTGACCGATGCCGCGCGATAAAATAAACGTAAGGCGGCCACTTTGGACCTTTTTGTCCTGGAACATGGCCGTCAGAAGTCGATCCGGGTCCAGGGCCGGTCCCTCGATCTGTTTTATTTGGGTCTTGAGTCCCGCTCGCGCAAGGTGCGCGGTGGCGCGCTCGCTTTCTTGCGAGGGGCACAGGCCCTCTTCGGCGGAAAAAGCCATGGCCAGCGCCATGCCGATGGCGACGCCTTCGCCATGGGTCAGGCGTGCCGAGTAACCGGTTTCGGCTTCCAGAGCGTGGCCAAAGGTGTGGCCGAGGTTGAGCAGGGCACGCAGGCCCTGTTCGGTTTCATCCTGGGCGACGATGTTCGCCTTGGCGAGGCAGGACCGGCGCACCGCTTCGGCACGCGCGTCGATATCGCCCGCCTTCAAAAGGTCCAGGTTTAGATCAAGCCAGGAAAAGAAATCCGGATCATTGATGAGCCCGTATTTGACCACTTCCGCATAGCCCGACAGGAAGTCGCGCGCAGGTAAGGTATCCAGGCAGGCAATATCCGCCAGAACCAAGCTGGGCTGATGGAAGGCGCCGACCAGATTTTTGCCCATTGTGGTGTTGATGCCGGTTTTGCCACCGACCGAGGAATCCACCTGAGACAAAAGCGTGGTCGGGATCTGAATGAACTTCATGCCGCGGCGGACAATTGCGGCGGCAAACCCGGTGAGGTCACCGATAACACCGCCCCCAAGGGCGATGATGCTGTCAGCGCGTTCGAGGCGCGCGGTGAGAATGGCTTCGCAAAGCTTCTCAAGCTCGGTGAAAGATTTGGAGGCCTCACCAGCGGGCACCACATAAGATGACGTTTCTATCCCTGAGGCGCGCAAGCTGTTCAGGAGGGTCTCCAGATGAATATTTGCCACTGTGCTGTCGGTGACGACAAGGGTGCGCGGCTGGTTTAATCGGGGTGCGATGTGTTCGCCGGCCGATTGCAGGAGGCCGGGGCCAATCAGGATGTCGTAGGATCGCTCACCCAGATCAACCGGCACACAGGCATGGAGCGGTTTAGCATTTTGCGGTGCGGGGGAGGTCATGATGAAAGGTTGTCCTCAGCGATCTGGCAATGGGCTTCCAGGGCGTCCAGGATGTTTTTGATCGTTATGTTGTGTGGCCCCGATTGGCTTTCTACCGCAATGTCGGCTTTGGCATAGACCGGGTTGCGCACTTCCATGAGGCGGCGCATGGTTTCTTCAGGGTCGCCGGTTCGCAAAAGGGGCCGGGTGTCGCGGCGCAGGACACGGGCCATCAACAAATCGAGATCGGCTTTCAGCCAAATCGAAATAGCGCGGTCCTTAATGATCTGCCGGGTTTCATCGTTCATAAAGGCGCCGCCGCCTGTTGCCAGCACACATTGATGACCGTCCAGCAAGCGGGCGATCACTTTGGCTTCGCCGCGCCGGAACACTTCTTCGCCGCGCAGTTCGAATATTTCGTTGATGGATTCCCCCGCCGCGCGCTCAATCTCGGTATCGGCATCGTAGAACGGAAGGTTGAGGGTATTGGCCAATCGGCGTCCAACGGTCGATTTTCCCGAGCCCATGAGGCCGACAAGCACGATTGACCGCTTGTCGGTGCCGAGGGGGCTTGGGTGTTGATCTGAACTCACGGCTCCGGAGTTTTCCTTATTGTCCTAGGGCCGAGCATTTGTCCTGTCATGGGGGCTCTGTGCCACTTCAAGTCTTGGATTTACACCAGATTTCGCCATAAATCTATGGCAAGAGAAGCATCAAGACCGCTCAATCGGGGCTTTTCGGGCACGATTTGGCGGAAATATGAGCCGAATAGTGCCAGACCCTTGGGCTCGGCAGGGCAAGTGTGCTATGCCCTTAACTGTGAACGGGGCAAGGCGGGGAAAGCCGGGGGCGGCTTTACAGAGATTTGAACAACCTAAGTCGAACAGAAAAACATGCGTCTATTTTTGATTGTTGCCGGAATTCTCTTTTTGGTTTTCGCCGGGCTCGTTGTCTATGCCTATACCCTGCCAACGCCGCAAACTGAGGTGGAGCAGGTAATTTCCAATGACAGGTTCTCTCAGTAAGCTTTCAAATTTTTCGGTTCTCGCTCTTGTGCTGACCTTGAGCGGGCCTGCTCGCGGCGTGGATGCCAGCAGTAAGGGGGCTGCGCCGCCCGTGGTGCGTGCCGGGTCGGCTGATGATGAGGGCGAGGGGTCTGATGAGGCCACCGGCGCGCCTATCGGCCTGATTGGCGGCGGCTTTGTGGCGCCCAAGGAAGACAAAAGAGAAAGCGGGCTGGAATCGCTGCGCGCGGCCCCGGGGGCTGAAAACGCTGTCGATGTCGGCACGCTCGATTCTCTGGATTCGGTGGTTTTGGGGCTCATCGACGAAGCGGGCGGCGGATTTCCGTCTGATATGTGGTCCGGGTCGAATCGCAAGACGGTTACCGCCTATTTGCCGCAAATTCCAGGTCGCTTGTCGTCAAAGACGATGCGTGACATGGCCTATCGCCTTTATGCTTCCAAGTCATTGGCACCTGCCGGTGAAGCCGATGGCGCATCGCTTTTGGGGCTGCGGTTGGAGGGGCTTTACAAGGCGGGGTTTATTGAGGCCGCGGAAAGTCTGACGCAACAGGATCTGACCCCTGGCGGCGATCCTGATGTTTTGCTGGTTGCCGCAAAAGTTTCCCTGCTTGGCGGCGATGTGCAGAGTGCTTGCGGGCAGGCCGCCCGCGCCCGCGGCCTTTCAGATGACAATCTGTGGCTCAAGATCCGGGCCTATTGTTATGCAGTGGCTGGCGATCAGGCCTCGGCGCGTCTGTCGGCCAATCTTTTGCGCGAAGATGGCTATGAAGATCCGGTCTTTTTCAGTCTGCTTTTGTCGGCGCTCGATCATTTGCCCGTGGAGATCGACGATTTTGGCGAGGCGGATGAGTTGACCCTCGCGCTGTTGCGTCTGGCGGAGGCCGGTTTACCGACAACAGCCATGGGCGCCGCATCCTTGCCGGTTCAATTGGAAATCGCCAAAACCGGTATGGCGGGCGGGGCGGCGGCCGATCTGATGGCTGCGCGATTGCCGGTGGCCGAAACTGCGGCGCGTGGCGGTGCGCTGGAGCCGCGCAAACTGGCAATCCTTTACCACAATGTGCCTTTTTTGCAGTCGGAAATGATGGGTCTGGTTGAGAAAGTCTATGAAAACCCTTCTCCCGAGGCGCGGGCGGCGCTCTATCAATATGTAGAAGCGCAGGAGGCGCTCCAGGCCCGGGCGAGCCAGATCAAGAAAGCTTTGGATGTTGGACGCTTGTCCGGAACCTATCAAGTTGCCATGGACATTTATGGCCCCATGATCGGTGAGCTTGAAGCCGATCCGGCATTTGCGCCCTATGCGGGGGATTTTGTGCCGGCACTTTATGCCATCAACCATTATGCGCAGGGAGAGGCCTGGTTGGAATTGGCTTTGGCGCAGGAGATGCAAGTTGTTGCAAGTGGCGGCGAGAGATCGCAGCGTCTGCAAACTTTTGATACCTGCCGACAGATCCGAAATCTGCCGCGCCAGGATACGCTGATGAACTGGGATCCGGTCGCGCGTCTTCTCGGTGCCAAGGAAGACGCCAGTTTTGCCCTGGCGGTTCATGAAATGCGACTGATGGAAATTCTGGGGGTGATGGTGCCCATGGAGGCCCGTCAGTTGATTATCTCCCGGCCGCTGGAGGTTGAAGGACAGATGCCGCCCAGCGGTGTGCTTTCAGGGCTTGAGGCGGCCTCGCGGGCCGGGCGTCTTGGCGAAACGGTTATGTTCTCTTTGGTCGCGCTGGGGCCGGAAGGTCCGCAGGGCGCGCCAACCGCGGTGGTTGAGAAAGTGGTGGCGGCGCTTGCCCGTGTCGGTCTTTTTACCGAAGCGCAGGCGATTGCCATTGAGTCCCTGATCGCCCGGGCTTCTTAACCTCTCGCCCTAGAAAATGAACGCCGTCAAGCGACGGCTCCCGTTCCTTTTTTATGAAAATTCTTAAGACAAGCCCTTAACTATTAACCCTTTTTTAACGGTAAACGATCGATAAGGTTTACATGGCCCTACTCGATCAAGCACATAAGCAAATGGACGGTTTTCACCATGTGGAGGCCTTTCTTGAGATGCTCTCCGCCGAGCGGGGCGCTGCCCAGAACACCCTTGAAAGCTATGCCCGTGACCTGACGGACTTTGCTGTTTACGCAGCGGAGCTGGGGCTCACGGCGGCAAATGCGGACTCCGACGCAGTGCGCAGCTATCTGCGCAAGCTGGAAGTGGCGGGGCTCGCGGCCTCGACCGCCGCCCGGCGTTTGTCGGCGCTTCGGCAGTATCACAAGTTTCTCTATGCGGAAGGCGTCCGCGCGGACGATCCCTGCTCGGTGATTGACAGCCCGCAGCGCGCGCGTCCCTTGCCCAAGATCCTTTCAGAGCGTGAAGTTGATGGCCTCCTTGAGACGGCCTGGAAGCGCTCTCAGGACGGCCGCGATCCGGAAGGAGTGCGCCTTTATTGCCTGATGGAAATTCTTTATGCGACAGGTCTTCGGGTGTCCGAGCTCGTTGAGTTGCCGCAATCGGCCGCGATTGCCGCCACCCGGATTGAAGATCCGGTACTCTATATTACCGGCAAGGGCGGGCGTGAACGCGTTGTGCCGCTTAATGAGGCGGCCTCCCGGGCGATCTCCATGTATCTGCAAGTGCGTCCGCGCTTCGTGCCGCGGTTTAACCGCGAAGGGGTTGAGCCCTTTGAAACTGCGCGGTTCCTGTTCCCGTCGCGGGGCCGGGAAGGACATCTGACCCGCCAGCGGTTTGGTCAGCTCCTCAAAGAGCTTGCCAAGGAAGCCGATATTCCAGCCAATAAGATTTCTCCGCATACTCTGCGTCACGCTTTTGCCAGCCATTTGCTCGCCAATGGCGCGGATCTGCGCTCGGTTCAGAAAATGCTGGGCCATGCGGATATCTCCACAACACAGATCTATACCCATGTGCTGGAAGAGCGCTTGAAGGAAATGGTGACGGAGTTTCACCCTTTAAGCCCCGCCCGGGACAAGTTGGAGGCCGAGCTCGCGGCCGCTGAAATCGCCAGCAAGGACTAGGGTTTCTTACAAAAACTTAAGGTTTTCTGCGGGTTTCTGAGGTGTTCACGGACCCTTTCTCCTTGATTTCAATGTTAAATGCGGTCATGCTGAAAGGCCTGTGAGTATGCCATTTTGTCAAATGGCGAATAAGGGTGATGGGGTCGGCACATAAGACCGGCGACCTGCGGATTTTCTTCGGTTGACTTTCGTTTTGAAATCTGGAGATTGCGCCCTGAAAATTTGGTGAGGGTTTTTATACATGAAACCGCCGTATAACGCGCCGGCGCAGCCCATGCGAACATATCTGGATTTTGAAAAGCCGATCGCTGAGATCGAAGGCAAAATTGAAGAGCTGCGGCAGGTGGCTGGCGGGGACACAACGGTGGATGTTTCCGGCGAGATTGCCCGTCTGGAGCTGAAAGCCGGCAAAGAGCTGACCGACCTTTATGCCAAACTCAGCCGTTGGCAAAAAGTGCAAGTGGCCCGTCACCCGGCGCGGCCGCATTTTTCTGACTTTGTGGCGCAGCTTATCGAAGATTTCACGCCGCTCGCGGGCGACCGCAATTTTGCCAATGACGAGGCGATCATTGGCGGACTGGGCCGCTTTAAGGGCCGCTCAGTCGTCGTCATCGGTCAGGAAAAAGGTTCCGACACCCAAAGCCGCATGCGGCACAATTTCGGCATGGCGCGGCCAGAGGGGTATCGCAAGGCGATCCGTCTGATGGATATGGCGGACCGTTTCAATCTGCCGATCATTACGCTGGTGGACACCTCGGGCGCCTATCCGGGCATCGGCGCGGAAGAGCGTGGCCAGGCGGAAGCCATTGCCCGCTCCACGGAAGCCTGCCTCAAGGTCGGTGTGCCGCTAGTCTCTGTCGTGATCGGTGAAGGGGGCTCGGGCGGCGCTGTGGCGCTGGCGACCGCCAATCATGTGATGATGCTGGAGCATTCGGTCTATTCGGTGATTTCGCCGGAGGCGTGTTCATCGATCCTGTGGCGCGAAGCCACCAAGGCGCAGGATGCGGCCACTGCCATGAAGATTACCGCGCAAGATCTCCTGGAGATCAAGGTGATTGATGAAATCATCACGGAGCCGATCGGCGGCGCGCACCGCGACCCCTTAAAGACCATTCTCGACACGGGCATTGCTATTGAAAAGTCCTTGAAAGAGTTTTCCGGCATGGGCCCTTCGGCGCTGAAAGAGCTGCGCCGTCACAAGTTTCTGGCCATGGGCCGGGAAGGCCTGGCTTAGAGGCCGCTCCCGACAGCCCCCACAAAGCGCAGGTCTCCAATGACCCTTTTTGAAGACGACCGTCACCACTGGCTCGAAACCGGGCCTTGGGACGCAGACGTCGTGCGGGCGGTGATCAGCGACATTGGGCGCGGTCTTCAAGGCGCGCAGCAGGTTGATGGCTTCTGGCTAGCGCCCTCCTTTGTTCGTTCCTCCATCTATTTGGGCGCGGGCGGTATTCTCTGGGCGGTGCGAGAGTTGCAATCACGCGGACATCTCGCTGATGACCTGACCTTGCACATGCCAGAGCTAGACGATCCGGCTGCCGCTGAGGGGCTGGAGCAGAATGTTTTCGCGCCTTTTAAGGTTCCTATGGCTCATTCCTTTTTGATGACCTCACCTGGTGCTCTCTTGGCCAAGGCGAAGCTGACCGGCGAGGTTGACTGGGAAAGGCTGCTGACGCTGATCACCGCCAACCGGGGTCATCCCTGGTTGGAGTTCTTGTGGGGCGCGCCGGCCTCCATGCAAGCGGCGGCGCATGCTTTTAACATGACCGGGGATGATCGGTTCGCCGAGGAGGTGCGGCTTGGCGCTGACCATCTGTGGCAGCAGCTGACATGGGAAGAGACCTGCCAGTGCCGGATGTGGAACATCGATCTCTATGGCAAGACATCTCTGCTGACCGGCGCGGGTCACGGCTTTGCCGGCAATGTGGTGGCCGTGCTTAACATGCGGGCGCAATTCAGCGAGGCGGCGTTCGGCGCGTGGCGAGAGATGATCCTTACCTTTGTCTTGGCGACGGCGCAGCGGGAAGGGGACCTCGTCAACTGGCCGCCGGTCATTGGTCCGTCCAGTGTGGGAGGCGGCAACATGCTGGTGCAGTGGTGTCACGGCGCGCCGGGCTTTGTCATCAACCTGATTTCGCTTTACGGCACGGGTTCGGCGGAATTCGACGCGGCGCTCGTGGGCGCGGGCGAGCTTATCTGGAAAGCCGGGCCGCTCACCAAATATCCCTCGCTCTGCCACGGCACGCCGGGCAATGGCTATGCCTTTTTGAAGCTCTATAAAGCGACCGGCGACGAGGTGTGGCTGACGCGTGCCCGCGCCTTTGCCATGGCCGCGATCCAGCAATGGCAGTCGATGGGCGAGGCCTATCAGGACGATGATCGCTATGGGCTGTGGACTGGCGACGCGGGGCTGATGGTGTATCTGGCGGATTGCCTTGATGGCAGAAGCGACTTTCCAACGCTGGATTATTTCTAAAGGGCTTTGAACTGGGCTATAGCCGCATCGCATGACGGCGCATGAAATGCCCGCAGCCGTCCATGATAACGCCATCGACATCCGGGGCGAGGATCGGCGCACTGTTTAAAGCGGGAACACGATCAGGATGAGCGGGATGGAGATCACCAGGATCAGGAGTTCCAGGGGAAGGCCCATGCGCCAATAGTCGCCGAAGTGATAACCGCCGGGTCCCATGACCAATGTGTTGGATTGGTGGCCGATGGGGGTGAGGAAGGCGCAAGAGGCGGCGATGGCCACGGCCATCAGGAAAGGATCAATGGACACCCCGAGGCCTTGCGCAATGGCGACCGCGATGGGCGCCATGACAAGGGCGGTGGCCGCATTGTTGATGAGATCAGACAGGGTCATGGTGATGATCATAACGAGGGCGAGGATCGCCCAGGCCGGCAGGGCGCCGGTAAAGCCGAGCAATGTGGAGGCGATGAGGCCGGTGGCGCCGGTCTCTTCCAGCGCCTGGCCGACCGGGATCATGGCCCCCAGGAGCACAATGATCGGCCAGTCGATGTTGGTGTAGAGTTCGCGCAGCGGCAGAATGTCCAGCAAAACAAAAGCGATGATGGCCGCCAAAAAAGCCACAGCAATGGGTAAGATGCCAAAGGCTGACATGATGATGGCACAGCCGAAGATGAGGATCGGCAGCAAGATACGGCGCGGTTTCCCGAGTGCCAGGCCGCGTTCGGGCAGAGGCAAAAGGCCGAGGTCGGACAGGATTTCACCTCCAGAGCTTTCGGCGGCCTGTAACAGCAGAATGTCACCGGCTTTGATCTGAGCACGCTTGATCCGCATGCGGATGGGTTCACCTTCGCGGGCGATCCCCAGAAGATCGAGCGCATAACCGGATCGCCAGCGCAGAAAATGCGGTGAGCGTCCTTCAAGGCGCGACCCGGGGGTGACGACAGCTTCGAGAATGCGTGTGTTTTCCGGCGCGCCATGGGGGGCGCCGCCGCTTTCTGTGGCGACCAGCTCCAGCTTGTTGTCGTCCATGGCAGGCTTGAGATCCGTGGGCTCGGCCCGGATCAAGAGATAATCACCTCCACGCAGGACCTGCCAGGGGGCCGGATGGCGCATTTTTCCATCGCCACGTGCAAGGCCCGTGATCATGACATCCTCGCCGGTCTTGGCTTCGGCTTCCAGCAATGTGAGGCCAATCAGGGGGCTTTCGGGCGCGATCTGGACCTCTGTGATGTAGTCCTGGATGTGAAAAAGCTCTTCGGTACTCTTTTTGCCGATGCGCTCTGTGGGAATGAGGCGCCAGCCAATGAGAGCGACAAAAACAAGACCGGCCAAGGCAATGGGAATGCCCACCGGTGAGAAATCAAACATGCCGAAGGGCTCACCGGTGATGCTGGCACGGTAGGTGGCGATGATGATGTTGGGGGGCGTGCCGATCATGGTCATGAGGCCGCCCAGAATGGAGCCGAAGGCAAGTGGCATGAGAACAATGGCCGGGGAGCGTTCGCGCTCGGCGCAGCTCGCCAGTGCAACTGGCAGCATGATGGCAATGGCGCCCACATTGTTCATGAAAGCAGAACAGATGGCCGCAATGCCCGAGAGGCCCACAATGTGCGTGAAGGTGTTTTTGGTGAAAGGGGCGAGGATGCGTGCGACGATGTCGACCACGCCCGCGCGGCGCAGCGCATGGGAGATAACCAAAACGGCAGCGACTGTAATGACGGCCGGATGGCCGAAACCGGCGAGAATCTGATCGCGCTCCACCAGACCTGCCAAGGCGACGATTATGAGGGCAATGATGGCGACAATATCGTAGCGCCAGCGACCCCAGACAAAAAGGGCGAGGCTCACGAAAAGAGTAGCAAAGGCAATGCCTTGATCTAAGGTCATGGGGTCGCCGCGAGGGTTGGCCCTCAATCAGAGGGTGTTGACGAATCGTAGCACATCATCGGCAAAGAGGGTGGGTTGTTCAAGGGCAGCGAAGTGACCGCCGATCTCATAGTCCGTCCACTGTGCTACGTTCATAGAGCGTTCAATGCGGGATTGGGGCGGCCATGTGTAGACAGGATCGCCAGGAAAGTTGGCCACGCCCACCGGCCGGGTGATGCGCGCGCCCTCTGGCAGTGGATCGCCGCCGGGGTCGGAGAAAATCGCTGAATACATCCAGATTGAAGTGGGGAAGCTCTCCGTCACCAGATAGATCATCAAGTTGGTGAGGAAATCATCCTTGGAGAAACAGGCGTCCATGTCGTCGTTTTTGACATCGCCCCAGGTGTGGAACATCTGAGCAAACCAGGCTGCCATGCCGACGGGAGAATCTGCCAGGGCCATGCCAAGGCCGACCGGTTTGGTGGCCTGAATGCGGAAGTAGGCGCCTTCCATTTCAAATGCCATTTGGGCCTTTTGCGCATGGGCGATTTCGGCTTCGCCTTGCGGTGTGTCGCCTGGGGTGGCCCATTGCGGGTACATGGAAAGGTGAATGGCCTTGCAATGAGCGCCCTCGTAACCGAGCCAGCCGGTGACCACCGAGCCCCAGTCGCCGCCTTGCGCTACATAAGCATCATAGCCGAGCTCTTCGTGCATCAGCTTGTCCCAAAGCCTGGCAACCGAGCGTGGGCTCATTGGGTGTGGGCCAATGCTTGACCAGGCGTAGCCAGGCAGGGATGGCACGACAACATCGCAGCCGCCCTCGCTGAGGCGCTCCATGACGTCAATGAACTCCCAGATGGTTGAGGGCCAGCCATGGGTGAGGATAAGCGGCGTGCGGTTTTCGCCTTTGCCTTTGACGTGAATGTAATGGATGTCGAGGCCATCGACCTTGGCAACAAAGTTCGGCAGGGCGTTGAGCCGGGCTTCGGCTTTGCGCCAATCGTAAGTGGTCAGCCAATAGTCGCAGAGCTCTTTTACATAGTCGGGATTGGCGCCGAGGGTCCAGCCGACATTGTCCGGGGTCTTTGGCCAGCGGAAGGCGGCCACCCGTTCTCGAATGCGCGTCAGGGTCTCGTCTGCCGCCTTAATCTTGAAAGGTTCCGTCATGGCTTACTCTCCCAATGGGGTGTTGCTCGCGGTCGCTTTAATCAGCTCCGCATAAAAGACAGAGGCCTTCTGCAGATTTTCGACGCTCAGACTTTCATTGGTGCCGTGGAAACCGGTCAGATCCTTGGGCGTGACGGTCATGGGGTTGAAGCGATAGGAGTTTTCCGACACGAGCGCGTAACTTTTTGAGTCTGTGCCGGCAACAGTCATGCCCGGGGCGACAATGGTCTCGCCGAACATCTTGGATACCGTCCTTGACAAGGCCTTGTAACCTTCCGCCGCGGCGCTGGAGATTTCAGACGGTTCTGTGCTGTTGTTGATCACGGATACGTCGACGCGCGGATCATTGACTGTCTTTTCGACGTGTTCAACAACGCTGGCAATGGAATCGCGTGGATGGATCCTAAAATTCACAACGCCAATGGCTTCGATCGGCAGGACGTTTTCCTTGATAGATCCCGAAAGCATGGTGGGTGCGGTTGTCGTGCGCAGCTGAGCGTTTGTAAAGGGCTCCTTGGTCATTTCCTTTACGAGGAGGCCCTTAAAGAGCCATTGGTTGGCAAAAAGGATCCGTTTTGAAAAGGACATGTGCCGGGCCATGGTGGTGAAATTTTCCGCGCCGGGGCCATCCATTTTCGCAGGTGGCTGGTTGTTCTGCAATTTGAGGATGGCTTCCGCGAGAATGCCGACCGCAGTCTCCTTAGGGGGCACCGAAGAATGACCACCGGCTGCATGGGCGGTGAGCTGAACCGTGACATATCCTTTTTCAGCAATGTTGATGCTGGCAAAGGGCGTGTCGATGCCCGGAAAGAAGCCTTCCAGCACAAATGACCCCTCGTCCAGGGACCAGGCTGCCTCGATGCCGTGGCTCATGAAATATTCGGCGACCCCATGGGCACCCTCTCTGCCGCCGATCTCCTCATCATGGCCGAAGGCGAAATAGACAGTCCGCGCAGGTGCGTATCCTTCTTTGAGAAGCGCCGTTGCACCTTCCAATATGGCGATGACCGCGGATTTGTCATCCAGTGATCCACGGCCCCAAATGACACCATCGACTATGTCGCCGGCAAAGGGCGGGTGCGCCCAGTCACCTTCGGTTCCAGGCACCACCGGCACCACATCGTAGTGGGCGGTCAAGAGGATCGGTTTTGTCACCGGGTCAGAGCCCACCCATTTGTAGAGCAAGGTTTGATCGCTAATGCGTTGAAGGACGAGGTTTTGGTGGACGAGGGGGTAGGCCTCGCTCAGCCAATTGATAAAGGCCTCAAATTCCTCCCGATCACGGCCTTGGGGCGGTTGAGGGGAAATGGTCTGAAATCGAACCGCCTCGCTAAGGTGCCGGGCGGCGGTCTCGGCGTCCACCTGGATGGTCGGGGCTGAAACGCCTGCCGCGATGGGATCTGGCGTGAATTGAGCCGTGCGAACAAGAACAACGATCACCAAGAGCGCCAGAATAGCGCCAAGGGCTGCCAAGATTTTTTTCATGATATTCCTCCCAAACGGCTGATCACTTCAGCTCATTTGGTTGGAACTATAGGAGAAAGCGGCACGATAAGAAAGTGACCTGAGGCCCAGGATCTTTACGCGTTGGCGGGTACCTGACCGTGACAATGCTTGTATTTCTTGCCGGATCCGCAAGGGCACTCGGCGTTGCGCGAAACCTTGCCCCAGGTCTCGGAATCCTGCGGGTCCATGGTGGCGGGCTTGCGACGCACCGTTCGCGGCAGGGGGGCGGCCTCGTCCGGTGCCATTTCATTTTGCCCGGTTTGCGGATCGTTGTGAATTTCCTTCATCTGGCGCGGCGGCCTGGGCGCTTCCTGTTCCTCAATGGCAACCTGCAGGTTCATCAGGGTCTGGGTGACGCGGCGGCGCAGACCGTTAAGCAGACTTTCAAACAGAGCAAAGGCTTCTGACTTGTATTCGTTGAGCGGATTGCGCTGGGCGTATGACCTGAGGCCAATCACCTGGCGTAGATGATCCAAATGCAGCAAGTGCTCGCGCCATTCCTGGTCGAGGGTCTGCAGGACCAGGCCTTTTTCGATCTGACGCATAAGGTCCGGGCCAAGGTTGGCAGCGCGCTCGGCCATGCGGCGGTTAGCGGCGTCAATCAGGCGCTCACGAATCTCTTCGTCGGCAATGCCTTCCTCAGCAGCCCAGTCCGCGATTGGCAGGTCCAGACCCAATACGGTCTGGACGTCTTCGGTCAGCCCTTCGATATCCCACTGCTCGGCATAGGCTTGCGGCGGAATGTGGCTGGACACCAAGCTGTCGATGGTGGAAACGCGCATGTCGGCCACCACATCGGCGATGTCTTCTGCCTCCATCATGTCGATGCGCTGCTCGAATATGGCTTTGCGCTGATCGTTCATGACATCGTCGTATTTCAAAACGTTTTTACGGATGTCGTAATTGCGGGCCTCTACCTTTTGCTGGGCCTTTTCGAGGGCCTTGTTGATCCAGGGGTGGGCAATGGCCTCGCCCTCTTCGATGCCCAATCGCACCAGCGTTGCATCCATGCGCTCGGATCCGAAAATGCGCATCAGATCATCTTCCAGAGAGAGGAAGAATTTGGAAGCGCCCGGGTCGCCCTGGCGACCGGTCCGGCCCCGCAGCTGATTGTCGATGCGCCGACTTTCGTGGCGTTCTGTCGCGATGACGTAAAGCCCGCCAGCGTCGAGGGCGATGCGTTTTTCGGCTTCAATTTCATCGCGAATTTTGTACGCCATCTTTTCGCGCGTTTTTTCGTCGGCGTCTTCCGGCAGTTCCTCTTGTAGGCGCATGTCGAAGTTGCCGCCGAGCTGAATGTCAGTGCCGCGACCTGCCATGTTGGTAGCAATTGTAATGGCGTCAGGCTTGCCGGCCTGTGCGACGATCTGGGCTTCTTGCTCGTGATAGCGGGCGTTCAATACGTTGTGCTTAAGTTTGGCCTTTTTGAAAAGCTCTGAGATCTCTTCCGACTTTTCAATCGAGGTGGTTCCAACGAGCACAGGCTGATGCTTTTCGTGGCACTCTCTAACCAGTTGCAGGATCGCATCGTATTTTTCTGCGGCGGTGCGATAGACCTCATCGTCTTCATCGATCCGGGCGATTGGCAGATTTGTCGGGATCTCAGCAACGCGCAGTTTGTAAATTTCCACAAACTCTTCTTCTTCCGTCATGGCTGTGCCGGTCATGCCGGCCAGTTTGTTGTAGAGACGGAAGTAGTTCTGGAACGTGATGGAGGCCAGCGTCTGATTTTCCGGTTGGATGGAAACTTTTTCCTTGGCTTCCAGGGCCTGGTGCAGGCCATCGGAGTAACGGCGCCCTTCCATCATGCGGCCGGTGAATTCATCAATGATGATCACCTGATCGTTGCGCACGATATAGTCTTTGTCGCGGTGGAAAATCTTGTGGGCCTTCAAAGCCTGGTTGGCGTGGTGCACCACGGTGACGTTTTCAGCGTCGTAAAAGTTTTCGCTTTCAAGCAGATCGTTTTGCTTCAGCAAATCTTCGAGGAATTCGTTGCCGTCCTCGGTAAAGGTGACTTGACGGGCTTTCTCGTCAATCTCGTAGTGCTCTTCTGTGAGCTGAGGAATAAGTTTGTCGATGGTGACGTAAAGCTCGGAATTGTCCTCGGTGGGGCCAGAGATGATAAGGGGGGTCCGGGCCTCGTCGATGAGAATGGAGTCCACTTCGTCGACAATTGCAAAATTGTGACCGCGCTGAACCATATCGCCTAAGCGGTATTTCATATTGTCGCGCAGATAATCGAAGCCGAACTCGTTGTTGGTGCCATAGGTGACATCTGACTCATAGGCTTCCTTGCGACCCTCCTCGTCCAATTCGTGGACTACGCAGCCAACGGTAAGACCCAGAAAACGATAGACCTGCCCCATCCATTCCGCATCACGTTTGGCCAAGTAATCGTTAACCGTCACCACATGCACGCCTTTGCCCGTCAGGGCGTTCAAGTATACCGCCAGGGTGGCCACCAGGGTTTTACCTTCCCCGGTTTTCATTTCGGCGATTTCGCCCTCGTGGAGCACCATGCCGCCGACAAGCTGAACATCGTAGTGACGCTGACCAAGCGTGCGCTTGGCGGCCTCGCGGACGGTGGCAAAGGCTTCGGCCTGAATGTCCTCCAAGGTCTCGCCAGCGGCCAAGCGAGCTTTAAAGCTCTCGGTTTTGGCGCGAAGTTCGGTATCGGAGAGCTTTTCAAATTCCGGCTCAAGGGCGTTGATGGCCTCGACCTTTTTGAAAAGAGGTTTCAGTCGGCGGTCATTGGCCGTGCCAAAGATACGTCTTGCGATGGCGCCTAGCATATTTTTGTGCCTTTAAAGTTCCGGGCCACAAGGCCAAAGCGCGTCCCTAGGGGATTGACCGCGCTCCGCATGCCCTCGGGTGCGGATGTCGTACGAGTTGCAGGAGAGATAAGGGGCAAGGGACCGATTGTCAACGAAGCAGGCCCGCGCGTTCACTCGGAAGTGACCGAAATAACTCACTTTTTTCCGATTTTTGGGGGTCATGATTGTTGCTTGCCTTTTCCGGGCGGTTACGTTCATAAATTCTTGGTTCATGTCTTCGGTTTAAGCTTTCAATTCTCATGCCAAGAGGTGTGAGAGGGGCGAAGAGACTTTGTGGCAAGGCGATATTGCAGGTGTCCGATAATATTCAGCAAAATCAAGAGGTTAGCTCGGTAGGGACGATTGTTCCGATCCTGGCGGTGCTGTTTGGTGTGGTTTTGCTGGCAATGGGGATGTTTTTTGCCATGAACACGGTTGGCGCCCCGCCATCGTCTTTGTCGAGCCCCAAGACGGGCTCCAAGTCGGATTTTGTGGTTGCCCGTGTCAACGGGTCAGTGATCCGTCTGTCGGACGTGATTATGGCAAAACGAGAGCTTCCGAAGGAATTTGAGAGCCTGCCGCAGGAGGTGGTCTATGACGCGCTTGTGGAACAGCTCATCGACAGGCGGTTGCTGGCAAGCGAGGCCTGGCGCACGGGTGTTGAGCAAACCTCCCTGGCCCAGAGCCGAATCCGGTTTGAGCGGGAAAAAATCCTGCGGGATCTCTATATGGTTGAGCTCATTGAAGACCAGATCTCCAACAAATCCATCAATACGCTGTATGAGAAGAAATATCTCTCGCCGGACGCGGTCCAGGAGGTTCATCTCAATCAAATTGTGGTGCGCGACCGGGCGGATGCGGACAAGGCACTGTCCGCCATTGAGGGCGGTGAGGATTTTGGCGATGTGGCGCGGCGTCTGTCGGTGGACGTTTCCGCGGTCCGGGGCGGTGATCTTGGGTTTAAAACCCGGGAACAAATGGATGAGACCATGGCGCGGGTTGCCTTTGGACTTGATGTGAATGAGGTCTCCCCGCCGGTCCAATCGCGGTTTGGCTGGCATTTGCTGATGGTTAGCGAACGGCGGACCAAGGAGCCGCCGCCGCTCGAAGAGGTGCGCGCGGATCTGCGGGAAGAGCTCCTGCAAACGGTGGTGGACCGCGAGGTGGGTCTCTTGCGTGAGAAAGCGTCCATCAAACGATTTGAACTGCCCTCCTTGTCGGACCTTGACAGCACGTCTATTGCGGCACAATAAGCAAGTCATTGTTTTGTTTGAATAAGGGCGACTGGCATGGCGCAGACGACTCGACCCAAAAGAAGTGCCCCCAAGAAAAAGAAGGCGGCTGGCAAGAAGAAGCCCTTGCCGGTCTCGCCACTGGCGCCGGCTGAGTTTCCTCAAATGCCGGAAGTGGTGGGCCTGGAAATCGCAACGGCTTCGACCGGAGAGCGCTATCAGGGCCGGAAAGACCTGTTGATTGCGCATTTTCCCCCGGGAACGACGGTCGCAGGGGCATTCACCCGATCCCTGACCGCTTCGGGCGCGGTGGTGTGGTGCCGAGGAAATATCGAGAATAAATCACCACGCGCGCGCGCTTTGGTGGTCAATGCCGGTAACGCGAATGCCTTTACCGGGCGTTTGGGCGAAGAGGCACTGAAGGAAGTCGCCGACCATGTTGGCAGCCTTTATCACTATCCTAAGAGCCAAATTTACATGGCTTCTACCGGTGTCATCGGCGAGCCGCTCAAGACGTCGAAGATTGCCGCCAAGTTGGGAGCCAAGCCCGCCAAAGCCAGCCAGGCGCGCTGGCGGGATGCAGCCGAGGCGATCCGCACAACGGATACATTTGCGAAGGCCTGCGCGCGGACAGCCATGATCGGCGACAGCGAGGTGCGCATTGGCGGCATTGCGAAGGGCTCCGGCATGATCGCGCCGGATATGGCGACGATGCTCGCTTTTGTTTTTACGGATGCTCAATTGCCCAGTTCCGTCCTGCAGGCCCTTTTGACCATCGGGATCAGGGACAGCTTTAATCAGATCACTGTCGATAGCGATACTTCGACTTCCGATACGGTTCTCTTATTTGCGACCGGTAAATGCGCGCCGCATCCGGAAATTTCGCGTGCCGGTGATCCGCGCCTGAAAGACTTCCGGGAGAAACTGCAAGAAGTTCTGGAAGACCTCGCCAAGCAGATTGTGCGTGACGGAGAGGGCGCGACTAAATTTGTAACGGTCCGTGTTAGCGGTGCAGCGACCGCGCGTTCGGCAAAAGCCATTGCCATGTCCATTGCAAACTCACCCTTGGTGAAAACGGCGGTGGCGGGAGAAGACGCCAATTGGGGCCGGATTGTCATGGCGGTTGGCAAGGCAGGTGAACCTGCCGAGCGAGACCGACTGAAGATCTCTTTTGGGTCGCATCTTCTGGCGGAGCAAGGGCAACGCGTTGACGGATATAGTGAGGCTGATGTATCGGCCTATATGAAAAATGCCGAGATTGAAATCGGGGTTGATCTCGGGATCGGATCTCAGTCGGCGGAAGTTTGGACCTGCGATCTGACGCATGGCTATATTTCTATCAATGCGGACTATCGCAGCTAGGTTGTTGGGTGAAGCGGCAAACTTCATATATGGCTCTGCCGTTGCATGGGGAAGAGGTATCTTTGAGGGCCCTGGAGATCGGGGATGCCGCTGCGGTGGCCGCTCTTGTTTCGGATCCGGAGGTGATCAAACAGACCATCTCTATGACCACCCCATTTCATGAGGGTGAGGCGGAGCGCTGGATCCGACAGGAGCTCGAAGTCGAAGATCAAAAACATCGTGTGCTTGTGGTCGAAGAAGTCCGATCAAAGGCGCTGGTGGGCACGGTGAGTGTTCACGTCAAACGGCGGTTTTTGCGGCGCTGGGGGACCATAGGCTATTGGATCGGCAAGCCCTATTGGGGGCGAGGATATGGCACTCAAGCGCTCAAAGCCTTTGTTCCCTACTGCTTTGATGTGCTGGAAATTTCTCGATTTCAAGCACGCGTGTTTGAAAGCAACCAGGCCTCTCAGCGTGTTTTGGAGAACAATGGGTTCCGCCGAACCGGCAGGATTCGGTTATTTGTACCGAAAAGGGGTGGGTGGCGGCGCATATTGCTGTATCGGCTCAAAAAACCGTCTTGAGGCAAGGGTTGGTAAATCAATCCTTAATCTTTGTGCGGATTGTCATTAAAAATGACACGTAACGTTAAATATTGTGGCCTAAAACAACAGGTGTTGTAGATGGATGTTTTGTTGGTTGCTGCCTGTGCGCTGGTGGATGTGGACGGCAGAGTGTTGTTGGCAAAACGCCCGGACAACAAAGCGATGCCTGGCCTTTGGGAGTTTCCCGGGGGCAAGGTTGAGGTTGGAGAACGGCCCGAAGACTGTCTTATCAGAGAGCTTAAGGAAGAGCTTGCCATTGATGTGACAGAGGCTTGTCTTTCACCTTTGACGTTCGCGTCGCATTCATATGACGGATTTCATCTTTTGATGCCGCTGTATGTGTGTCGGCGATGGGAAGGGGTCATCACTGCGTTGGAGCACTCGGCTTTGGAATGGGTGCGACCGCAGGAAATGAGGAAGTATCCAATGCCGCCGGCTGATGTGCCGTTGGTGTCCATATTGCGGGATCTGATTTGAAGGTTTCGTGGATGAGTAGGAGACAGTAAAATGGTTTTTGGGAAGACCAGAAAATTGATGGCTGATCTGGCGCGCAATGACTCCGGCGCGACCGCGATTGAATATGCCTTAATTGCCAGCGGGATTGCGATCGCGATTATCACCGGAGTGGCTGCGGTAGGCACAGAGCTTTCCGGCTTCTTTTCAAGTCTCGCCGCTGCCCTCTGACTTTTGCGGTTGCTGAAGCGGGTTGGCCTTTTTCAGGGCCTCGCCAAGAGGGACCTTGCCTGAGCCAGGCGTCAGTGGTTTTTGCTGCGAGGCGTGAGGCGCCCAGCCTGCGGCAAAGAGAATTTCAAATGTCACGGTGATCCGGCCATCGGATCGGCCGTGATTTTTTTTGTAAAGAGAAGCCGCACGTTCCAGGACCGCTCTGTTTAAAGGGCGGCGCGTACGCTCTCGAAGCACATTTGTTTGCCCCATGCCGCGCAGATCCTGAAAAAGGTTGATCGCATGGGCATAGTCGACGGAAATTGTGTCTGTGTCGACGACCGGCAGTGCAAAACCCGCACGTTGAAGGAGTGCGCCCAGATCGCGAATCTCAACGAACGGAGAGACGCGCGGACTGACACCGCCGTAAATTTCACTTTCAGCTTGCAGCAAAATGGTGCGCAGTTCTGCCAAAGTCTCCCCGCCAAAAAGGGCGGCAAGAAAAAGTCCATCCGGTCTCAACGTCCGTCTGATTTGAATAAGGGCGCCAGGGAGATCGTTCGTGTGGTGGAGTGTGAGGCTTGATGTGATGAGATCAAACGAGGCTTCACGAAATGGTACCCATTCTTCGTCAGCCACGAGGGTGGCTGCGTTTTCTGCCATGGCGCGGGCCTTGCGGGCGAACCGATGACTGAGATCTGATTGTATCAAAAGCTCTGAGCCCAGTGGGTGTTTTTGAAAGCGTGGGTCGCTCGCGAGCGCTTGGACCAAGTGTCCCTGATGGGCGCTGGCATCCCACACCCGCGGAAAATCCCGCTTAAGGTCCAGAAGTCTCTCGCGCCATTCTTCCACAACGCGGGCCAGCAGAAAGTCATAGGATTCGAACCGTAAAGCTGCGCGTTCGCGCCGCGATCTTACCGCTTGTCGGTCGAATATTTTTTGATGGCTTGGCGAGGCTTGGCCCATGTGGTTTTCTTAACATCGGTGGATGGTTCAAGTTGAGTGTTGTTGTAGCGCTCTGAAAGCAGAAGGGAAAGCTTTGGGTCTCATACGTGCGCAGCTTGAGGATTTTTTGAAGATGTCCGGTCTGGTCGCGGCGGATGTCTGGCGCCGTCTGCCCAATCTCATCTTTCCACCCCGGTGCTTGAGCTGTGAGACCGCCATTTCCGAGGTTGGGGCTCTTTGTGCTGACTGCTGGCTGGGTGTGACCTTTGTGGATGGGGCGGTTTGCCAGAGATGCGGCCAGCCGTTTGAGCTCGACCCCGGTGTTGAGACCGTTTGTGGGGGCTGTCTTCAGTCGCCGCCGCTCTATGACCGCGCGCGGGCGGTTTTCCTTTACAACGATGCGAGCCGCGCGCTTGTTACCGGATTTAAGTACGGCGACCGGACGGATCGTGTGCCCAGTTTTGGGCGCTGGCTGGCGCGGGCAGGGCGGGAGCTCATCGACGACGCGGATGTCCTCATCCCCGTGCCCTTGCATTGGACACGCCTGTTTCAGCGCCGGTTTAATCAGTCCGCCTTGTTGGCCCAGGCCATCCACAAGGAAACCTTGGTGCCCGTTCTGCTGGAGGGGCTTGAGCGTTCGCGTTCGACACAGCAGCAAGTGGGGCTTTCCAATGCCAAGCGCAGGCGCAATGTGCGGGGGGCTTTCAAAGTGCCGGAAAAGCAGATCCCTCATGTTTTGGGCAGGAAAGTCGTGCTTATTGACGATGTCGTGACCTCTGGCGCGACTGTGGAGGCCTGTACCCGTGCCCTCAAAAAAGCGGGCGCGGCCCGCGTCGACGTCTTGGCGCTGGCGCGGGTTCTGCGGTAGGGGCGTGATCGCCGCCGCACCAAATTGTAACGAGTGACCGCTTGCTCTGAGGGCAGGGAGACCCTAAATATCGGCTGTTAGAACCTCAGTTTAGCAAAGAGTTTTTATAAAACGTGGCTCAAGTCACCATCTATACAGGCATGATGTGCGGTTATTGCACCCGCGCCAAGCACCTATTGAAAAGCAAGGATGTGATCTTTGAAGAGATTGACGTCAGCTTTTCGCCAGACCTGCGCGAGGAAATGATGCAAAGGGCTGGGGGTCGGCGGACGGTTCCGCAAATATTCATTGACGGCGCCCATGTGGGCGGCTGTGATGAGCTTGTGGACCTTGAACGCAGAGGCAAGCTGGATCCCTTGCTGGGGCTTGCGGATCCGGCCTGAAAATTCGGCTCATGACTTCAAAATTTAAAGCGGCTTGCCTGCAAATGCGCACCGGGGTGGCGGTGACCCCCAATCTGGATGAGGCCGAGCGGATGATCCGCGAAGCCCAACAGCAGGGCGCCCAGTTTGTCCTGACGCCGGAAAACACATCCACCATCAGCCTGCTCAAGTCAGATCAGATCCGCCGCGAAGACGCCCATCCCGGAGTTGCCCGGTTTGCGGCGCTGGCGGGAGAGCTTGAAATTTGGCTTTTGATCGGTTCCATGGGCGTCGAAGTGGGGGACGGTAAATTTGCCAATCGCTCCTTCCTCTTTGGGCCGGATGGCCGCAAGGTCGCCCATTACGACAAAGTCCATATGTTTGATGTGGCGGTCAGCGAGACCGAGTGCTGGACGGAATCAGACACCTATCAGCCTGGTGACAGGGCCGTCCTTGTGGATTTGCCGTGGGGCCGGCTGGGGCTCAGCATCTGTTATGACGTGCGGTTTCCGCATCTCTACCGGGATATGGCCAAGGCTGGCGCGCGTTTTCTGACAGTGCCCTCTGCTTTCACGGTGCCCACTGGCCAGGCGCATTGGCACACGCTGCTGAAAGCCCGTGCGATTGAATGTGGCGCCTTTGTTTTTGCGCCAGCGCAAGGAGGAATCCACGAAAATGGCCGGGAAACCTATGGCCATTCTCTGGTCATTGACCCCTGGGGCGGCATTTTGGCGGAGGCGGGAGGCGATCCGGCAATCTTGATCGTCGATATCGATCCGGCTTTGGCGGATGAGGCGCGGCGGCGCTTGCCCAGTCTGACCCATGACCGGGCCTATTCTCTTGAACCTCCCCGGTGACCTGAAATTGATCCGTCCCTGCCTTCCGGTGTAGAATATTTCCCGTATCATTATTTTAAGGGCCATTTTCCGTGATCGTTTTTACGCTCAGCTGTCCAAAAGAACACCAATTTGAGGGGTGGTTCCGGTCCAATGCGGATTTTGAGGATCAAAGCGCACGCGGCGCCGTATCCTGTCCGGTCTGTCGCTCCAAGAAAGTCGGCAAGGCCTTGATGGCGCCAAACATCGCGACAGGCGGCGCAATTGTGTCGAGCGGCAAGCGGCAAAGCACTCCGGAAACCTCTGATCTGGCGGCCAAGATTTACGACATGGCGCGCGAGGTGCGCACCCATGTGGAAGAAAATTTTGAATATGTGGGCGCGGCTTTTCCCGAGGAAGCGCGCAAGGCGCACAAAGATGAAGATACGGATCGTGGCATTTATGGCGAGGCGACCCCGCAAGAGGTTAAGGCGTTGCTTGAAGACGGTGTGGTCATTGCGCCTTTGCCTGATGTGCCTTCCAAGAGCCCCAAGAAGAAGCTCAACTAAGGTTTCAGGGCTTTCGCGCCAGCATCATGTAATTGACGGCGCTGTCGCCTGAGCGTGACCAATGTCCGGTGATGGGATTGTAAGAAACACCGAAGGGGCCTTCTACATCAAGGCCTTGAGGGGTGAGGGCGTTTCTAATTTCATCGGGGCGGACGAATTTTTCCCAATCATGGGTGCCGGGCGGTAGCCAGCGCATGATGTACTCCGCGCCAACGACGGCGAGGGCATAGGCCTTTAAAGTGCGGTTCAAGGTGGCGACAAACATCATCCCGCCCGGTTTGACGAGTTTTGTGCAGGTCCTTAGGAAGTCGCCGACGTCTGCCACATGCTCAACGATTTCCATGGCCATAACCACATCAAAACTCTCACCACTTTCTGCCAATGCCTCAGCGGTGGTTTCAAGATAGCGGATGGGAAGGCCTTGCTCTTGGGCATGGGCGCTGGCCACCTGAATGTTGATCTGGAGGGCATCGGCGCCGGTAACCTCGGCCCCAAGGCGCGCCATGGGCTCTGAGAGCAGACCGCCGCCGCAGCCCATATCGAGCAGGGACAGGCCTCCAAACGGGTGCAAGGCCGCGGCATCGCGGCCAAAGTGATGGCAGATGTGATCGCGCAAAAAAGACAGCCGAACCGGGTTGAACTTGTGCAAAGGGCGGAATTTTCCCGTCGGATCCCACCATTCCGCCGCCATGGCCGAAAATTTGGCTAATTCTCCGGTATCAATGGACGATTGCTCTGCTTTTGCGGACATCTCAGTCTTTCTGGCGTGTGATTCTTGGCCCCGGACCGTTTCGCTGTTTGATTCCAAGGGGCTGACCCATTATGAATACGCGCCGAAGGATGGGGTCGTCAATCGGGCTGAGCGAAGCCTGATCGTCCAGGCAGGATTTTGTTAAGGCGTCCCTGATGTATTTGCCGCTCTGGCGGTATATTGAGAACATGAGGCTGAAATGGCCATTGTGGTCATGAAATTTGGTGGCACTTCCGTCGGCTCGATTGAGAGGATCAATCGCGTCGCGCTTCATGTTGCCCGGGAAGTGAGAGCTGGCAATCAGGTTGCCGTGGTGGTTTCTGCCATGTCCGGCGAAACCAACCGCCTGATCGCGCTCACTCAGGAGGCGGCCTCGCTGCATGACGCGAAGGAATATGATACGGTTGTGGCGACCGGCGAGCAGGTCACCTGCGGTCTGTTGGCGATGAACCTTCAGCAGCACGGCATTCGTGCCCGATCATGGCTCGGCTGGCAAATTCCAATCCGGACGGTGGGCCTGCACAGTGCCGCCCGCATCGACAGTATCGGCACGGAAGGGCTGATGAGTGACCTTGAAGCGGGTGTTGTTACCGTCATTCCGGGGTTTCAAGGGGTCAGCCAGGATGGGCGGGTGACGACCCTCGGGCGCGGCGGGTCGGATACAAGTGCGGTGGCGGTGGCAGCCGCCCTTCAGGCGGAGCGCTGCGATATTTATACGGATGTGGACGGCGTCTATACCACCGATCCACGGATTGAGACGAAGGCGCGCAAGATCGACCGGATTTCCTACGAGGAAATGCTGGAGCTCGCATCCCAAGGCGCCAAGGTGCTGCAAACCCGCTCGGTGCAGCTTGCCAAGGTGCACAATGTGAAACTCAAAGTGCTGTCCAGTTTTATCGATCCGGAAAACTGCACAGAAGAAGATCTGGCCGGAACGCTTGTTTGTGATGAAGGAGATATCGTGGAACAGCTTGTTGTCAGCGGAATCGCATACTCGCGGGATGAAGCAAAAATCACTTTGCGGCATGTGCCGGACAAGCCGGGCATTGCAGCTGAGATATTTGGCAATCTGGCCGATGCGGGCGTTAATGTGGATATGATTGTTCAAAATACGTCTGAAGATGGCAAGACCACGGACCTGACCTTTACGGTGCCGGAGGCCGAAGCTGACCGGGCCGTGACCAGTCTTAAGGATGCGGCCCGCAAGGGTGAATTTGGTGAGATCCAGGCGGATAAAAACGTCAGTAAGATCTCCATTGTCGGTACCGGCATGCGCTCGCATTCGGGCGTGGCGCGCAAGATGTTTGAGACGCTGGCGGCCAAAGGCATCAATATCCTCGTGATCTCGACCTCTGAGATCAAAGTCAGCGTTCTTATCGAATCGGAATATACGGAGCTTGCGGTGCGGGCGCTTCATAGCGCTTATGAACTGGACAAGACCTAATGACACTTGAATCGACCATTTCTGTCGAAGGCCCATGGGGGCTTCTTAGGCGGCTGCGCGAGGCCATGGCCGCGCCGCTGTCGACGCAGGAGCGTCTGGACAAGATCGTGGGCGACATTGCCGATCACATGGGCGCGGATGTGTGCTCGGCCTATTTCCGCAAGGGCAATGACGAGCTTGAGCTATTTGCGACCAAGGGTTTGAACCCGGAAGCGGTCCACCAGACGCGCCTGGGGTGGGGCGAGGGCTTGGTGGGTCAGATTGCGGCGACGGGTCGGCTGCTCAACTTGCCGGACGCGCAGGCCCATCCCAATTTTGCCTATAAGCCGGAAACGGGCGAAGAGCTCTTTCATTCCTTCCTTGGTGTGCCGCTTCTGCGTGGGGGGCGTTTGCTCGGCGTTTTGGTTGTGCAGAATCAATCTGAACGCACTTACGGCCCGCAGGATGTGGAAGCCTTGCAAACCGTGGGCATGGTGTTTGCCGAGCTTATTGCGGCCGGCGAGGTTCTGATACCCGACAGCTCGCTTATTGAGGCGCTGCGATTTGATACGCCACTACGCTTGCGCGGTTCGGCGCTCGCCGATGGTATTGTTGTTGGCCATGCGGTCTTGCATCAGCCCCGGGTCGAGGTGACGCGCCTCATCGCCGATGATCTCGACAAGGAGCTGGACCGGCTTGAAGAGGCGGTTGCCGACCTGCGCGAAGATGTGGACAAACTGGTTGCGTCCGATGAATTCAATTTTGCCGGCGAGTCGGCAGATGTGCTGGAAGCCTACCGGATGTTTGCCCATGATCGGGGCTGGCTGGAGCGGATGCGCGAGGCTGTCAGTGATGGTTTGACGGCGGAGGCGGCGGTCGAAAAGGTGATGGCCGATACGCGCAAGCGGCTGGTCAATTCACCGGACGCTTATCTGAAAGAGCGGCTCAATGATTTTGAGGATCTGTCGAACCGGTTGCTTCGTCTTCTCATTGGGGCAAGCAACTTGCCCGGCATGCCTGAGGATGCCGTTGTCGTGGCGCGCAATATGGGTCCTGCTGAGCTCTTGGATTATGACCGCTCAAAATTGAAGGGTCTGGTGTTGGAAGAAGGCTCGGCGACCGCCCATGTAACCATCGTGGCGCGCGCGCTTGATCTGCCGCTTGTCGGATCAGCCAGGGATGTTGTCGATCTGGTGGAGCCTGGCGATGTTATGATTGTCGATGGGGAAAGCGGTGATGTGCACCTGCGTCCCCAGGATGATGTCTTGGATGTTTATCGCCACAAATTGGAGCTCCGCACCGCAAGACAGGCCCAATATCATTCGGACCGAGAGCTGCCGGCTGTGACCCGCGATGGGGTTGAAGTTGCCCTTGATATCAATGCTGGTCTGCTGGTGGATCTGCCGCATTTGCAGGAGACCAATGCGGCGGGGATTGGACTGTTTCGCACAGAGCTGCAATTTATGATCGGCTCAACCATGCCCCGTGTCCCCATGCAGACAGATGTCTATCGCAAGGTGTTGGATGCGGCTGAGGGGCGGCGCGTTGTATTTCGTGCTGTGGATCTGGGGAGCGATAAGGTGCTTCCCTATCTGGCCACGGCCAAGGAAGAAAATCCGGCGCTTGGGTTCCGGGCGGTTCGTTTGGCGCTCGAGCGCCCGGCCTTGCTGCGTTATCAGATCCGCGCTTTTCTGGCGGCAGCGGTGGGGCGTGAACTTAATCTGATGTTCCCGCTGATTGCCGAGGTGGCAGAGTTCAAAGCGGTGCGAGAGGTCTTTGACAAGGAAGTCGCGCGCAGCAAGAAATTTGGTCATCCTCTGCCGGCCAAGGTGCGGTTGGGGACCATGCTGGAAGTGCCGAGCCTGGCCTGGCAATTGAACGCCTTGCTGCCTCTGGTCGATTTTGTGTCGATTGGATCGAATGACCTTTTGCAGTTCATGTTTGCCTGGGATCGGGGCAATCCAAAGCTGACCGGGCGCTATGATCCGCTCAGCCCGACTGTTTTCTCTTTTCTGAAAAATGTGGTCGAGAAGGCCGCCGCGCATCATGTACCGCTCTCGCTGTGCGGAGAAATGGCCGGTAAGCCCATTGAAGCCATGGCGCTCATCGGGCTTGGGCTGCGGCGAATTTCGATGCCCCCGGCCAGTGTCGGCCCCGTTAAGGCGATGGTGCGGTCGTTGGATGTCTCCAAACTGGCACCGATCATGGATCCGCTGTTGGCCAGCGGCGAACACTCCGTGCGCGATGTTTTGACCGATTTTGCCCGGGACAATGGCGTTGCCATTGAATGACCTGATTTTTTGCCATTTGTGAACCGAATTTCCGTATATTGGCTCTGAAGGAGCTTAACCTGGATGGCTGAAGCCAAAAAATCGGGACTGAATTCGATCCGGAAGTCGGCGCGCAATCGTCTGCATTTGCGTGAGATCAAGGGCGATGAGGCGTACCAGAATGAAACGGTCGGCGCGGACCTGCGCGCGGCCCGGCTCAGGCTTGGGCATGATCTGGGCTCGGTTGCAGAAGCCATCCGAATCAAAGTCGAGCACCTCAAAGCGATTGAAGAAGGCGATATTCAACGGCTGCCGGGCATGACCTATGCCCTTGGTTTTGTCCGTTCCTATGCCAATTTCGTCGGCCTGGGTGCTGACGAATGCATTCGGCGCTTTAAGGCTGAGGCTACTCAGCGCCAGGAGATGCGGTTTTCGTCTATTACCCGGAGCGAAGAGGGTGGTTTTCCATTTGCGACCCTGGGGATTGTGGTGATTGTAGTCCTGCTCTCCGTTTTGGGTTGGTTCGTGGCCTCCATGGCGCTCAATAGCGGGCAACCCCTTGAGGAGGTGGTGAGCCCGGAAACCTTGCTGGTGGATGAGCCCCTGGCCGAAGCCCCTCTTGTGACAACATCGCCGGAGCTTGTGAGTCTGGCTGAGGGCAAATTTGAGCCTTTCGAGGCGCCGCTGGAGGCTCTGCCGGAGGGAACTGCTTGGGGCAGTGAGAATTTTGATGGCCGCATCAGGTTGCGCGCGCGTGAAGAGGTGTGGATCCGGGTGGAAATGGAAAGCCGCGTCTTGTTTGAACGTAGTCTTCAACCGGGCGACAGCTATACCGCGCCCAAAGGCGGTGCGATATTGTTGTCGACACGCAACGCGGGCGCGCTTGATCTCTTTGTGGACAATACCTACCTCGGGCGGATTGGGCGAAGTGGCACCATGTCGGCCGGGCTGGCTCTGAACGCAGATGAGCTTGCGCCGAAGGCACAAGCGCAATAGGTTGGCGACGACTTTGGCGGCATCGTGTCGCTTTTTCGGGCATGATTGAATAATGCAATGAACGTGAGACCCTATCGACATATTGAGCGGCGCAAGTCCCGCCAGATTATGGTGGGCGATGTGCCCGTGGGCGGAGAGGCGCCGATCACCGTTCAGTCGATGACCAATACCTTGACCAGTGACGCGAAGGCGACCATTGCCCAGGTGAAGGCGCTCGAGGAAGCGGGGGCCGATATCGTGCGGGTATCCTGTCCCGACGAGGCCTCAACTGCGGCGCTGAAAGAGATTGTTGCCGCTGCCGAAGTGCCGATTGTGGCGGACATTCATTTCCATTATCGGCGGGCGATTGAGGCTGCCGAAGCAGGGGCGGCCTGCTTGCGCATTAATCCCGGCAATATCGGCAGCGAGGACCGTGTTCGGGATGTCATTCAGGCAGCCAAGGACCACGGCTGCTCCATGCGCATTGGTGTCAATGCGGGCAGCCTTGAGAAAGACCTCTTGGAAAAATATGGCGAGCCCTGCCCGGAAGCGATGGTGGAAAGCGCGCTCGATCATATTCGCATTCTGGAAGACTATGATTTTCGCGAATACAAGGTTTCTGTGAAAGCTTCGGATATCTTTTTGGCCGTGGCGGCCTATCAGGGCTTGGCTGAGGCAACAGACGCGCCGCTTCACCTTGGGATTACCGAGGCCGGGGGACTTGGCACCGGCACGGTTAAGTCATCGATTGGCATGGGAATGCTCCTGTGGTCGGGCATTGGCGATACTATTCGCGTTTCGTTGTCGGCCGATCCGGTGGAAGAAATTCGTGTCGGCTTTGAGATTTTGAAGGCACTGGATATCAGGCATCGCGGCGTCAATATCATCTCGTGCCCCTCCTGCGCGCGGCAGGGGTTTGATGTCATCAATACGGTTGCGGTGTTGGAAGAACGGCTGGCCCACATCTCTACGCCGATGACGCTTTCTATTATCGGCTGTGTGGTCAATGGGCCGGGAGAGGCCACCTATACAGACATCGGGTTTACCGGTGGCGGCGCTGGTTCGGGCATGGTTTATTTGTCCGGTGTGGCAGACCACAAGATCGAAAACGACAAAGTGGTCGACCATATTGTCGAACTGGTCGAAGCGCATGCGGCGAAGCTGGAAGCTGATAAATTGGCCGCGAAAACAGCTGCGGATTAGCGACAGATCTGTTCGCTTTCCGTTTCGTTTTCCAGAATTCCATTCATTTTCAGGAGATCCCTCTCGTGATCCCGCAGCAAAAACTAGATCGCCTTATCGATCGCTACGAAGCCATTCAGGCGGAGATGTCCACCGATCTGGACCCGGACGCTTTTGTCAAGCTCTCCAAAGAATATGCCGAACTGACGCCGGTTGTTGAGGCCGTGCGGCGCTTGCAAGGGATGCAGGAAGAAATCAGCGACCTTGAAACGCTGATGGCAGACCCTGAGACCGATAAAGAAATGTTGGAGATGGCGCGTGAGGAATTGCGCGAGCTTTCTGATGCTTTGCCGGATAAAGAGCGAGACTTACAAATTTTGCTTCTGCCAAAAGATGAAGCCGATGATCGCAGCGCGATTTTGGAAGTCAGGGCCGGAACGGGCGGTGATGAGGCCTCGCTTTTTGCTGGCGATCTCTTTCGAATGTATCAGCGCTATGCGGACGTTCATGGCTGGAAGGTAGAGATTATGTCCGCCAGCGATGGCGAGATGGGTGGCTATAAGGAAATCATTGCCAATGTGACCGGAAACGGTGTGTTTCGACGCTTGAAGTATGAATCCGGTGTGCACCGGGTGCAGCGGGTGCCGGAAACAGAGTCCGGAGGGCGCATTCACACGTCGGCGGCAACGGTTGCGGTCTTGCCGGAGGCCGAAGAGGTGGACGTGCAGATTGACGATAAAGATTTGCGCATCGATGTGTTTCGCGCGAGTGGCCCGGGTGGTCAGTCGGTCAATACCACCGACAGCGCCGTGCGCATTACCCACTTGCCGACCGGCATCGTGGTGAGTCAGCAGGACGAAAAAAGTCAGCATAAAAATCGCGCCAAGGCGATGAAGGTGCTGCGTGCCCGGCTTTATGAAGCAGAACGCGCGCGCCTCGACTCAGAACGGTCAGCAGATCGTAGATCCCAGGTCGGTTCGGGGGATCGCTCTGAGCGCATCCGCACCTATAATTTTCCGCAAGGACGGGTGACCGATCACCGGATTAATCTGACGCTTTACAAGCTCGACAGGGTGATTGCCGGTGAGGGTCTGGATGAAGTGATTGACCCGCTGATTGCGGAGGATCAGGCGAGCCGCCTGGCGGCCCTTGGAGAGGCGGGGTGATCACTGTCCAAAAGCTGATCCAGGACTGGACGGCCCGATTTCAGGCGCAAGGACTGGGCACGGCTCAACTTGATGCGCGTGCGCTTGTCTTGTTCGTCTGCGGGCTTTCGCGCGAGGAAATCATTGCCGATCCGGCGCGGCCTGTGTCAGAGGCTGAATGCCTTGCGATGACAGGTTTGGGCGAGAGGCGTCTGGGCGGCGAGCCGGTGGCCTATCTGACGGGCAAAAAAGAGTTCTGGAGCCTTGAGTTTCAAGTGACTTCGGACACGCTTATTCCCAGGCCGGATAGTGAAACTCTGGTCCTTCTCGGGCTTGAGGCAATGCCGGAATCTGGCAAGGCCTATCGCATCCTTGATCTTGGCACCGGGAGCGGATGTCTTCTTTTGGCGATGCTGAGCGAGAGAGCGGAAGCTCGCGGCCTCGGCGTAGATATTTCTGAGGGGGCGGTGAAGGTTGCCCAGTTCAATGCGCAGGCCTTGGGCATGGCGGGGCGCGCCGATTTTTGCCAGGGCAATTGGACGGAGGGACTGGAAGGTTCCTTTGACGTGATCGTCTCCAATCCACCCTATATTGCCGATGGCGATCGGGAAGTTTCCTCCGAGGTGCGGGCTTTCGAACCCGCCTCCGCGCTTTTCGGAGGGGCGGACGGTCTTGACCCACTGAGGGCTCAAGTGGGCGGGGTTAGGGATCTGTTAACGAAAAACGGGTCCTATATTATGGAATATGGCCAGGGGCAGACCGAAAACGTCAGCCAAATCCTGCGGAGTGCTGGATTTGAAATTTTGGAAATTCGGCGGGATTTGGCCGGAATCGAACGGGCGATCATGGCGAAAGTGGCAAAAATGTAAGTTTTCCCCAAGAATTGGGAGAGGAAACGCAAAAAGGGGTTGGAAAGGTCAAGCGGCTTTAGTAATTTTGAATTCGGGGTTCTTCTTGGGATAAGAAGAATGGTTCCATGCCTCGTTCCAAAAGTGACGCACTGCTGAGGTTGTGCGGGGGAACTTGAAAGGCGAAAGATCTCAACCGAACAATTTTGTTGGCGAGTAGATCAACCTCGAAATGACGGCAAGGCTTGCCGACCTTCGATTGAACTGAACCTTGTTGCGGCGAAAGGCTGACAAGTAAGCAAAACGTCTTAAGAAAATTTTCTGAATGTGATCAGCCATTCGGCGGGCTGGGGTTATTGATTGCCGTACTGATGAAACCACACGAAACAACGAAACAACCAAATAGTTGGATAAATGAGACAAAATCAAAACCAAAACCAAAATAAAAATCGCAATCGTGGGCGTAGTCGCCGTCCTGGCAATCAGGCCAATCGCTCCTACGAAAGCAATGGACCGGACGTGAAAATCAGGGGTACGGCAGCACATATCTACGAGAAGTACGTCTCACTGGCGCGCGATGCCAATGTGGCTGGCGACCGGGTTGGTGCGGAAAACTACCTGCAGCACGCAGAGCATTATCAGCGTCTGATGACCGCCGCGCAGCAGCAGCAACAGCAGCACAGGGATCGCCAGGCGGCGGACGAAGACGAGGCTAAAGTGGAAGAAGAGGGCAAGCGCATTGAGGTGCCGATCAGCGAAGGGGACAGCGCTGACGAGGCATCCAATGAAAAAGCTGCCAAGCCACGGGCAACCCGGCGAACCAAGAAGTCAGATACCGCCGATGGCGAGGAAAACGCAGAGGCGGCGGTTGCTGATGAGGATGCGGACGATAAGCCGGCTCGCAAACGCCGTACCAAGCGAGCCAAAGTTGCAGAAGCTGAAGAAGAAGACGCAGCCGCCTAAGGGCTCTTCAATAAAAACGATACTTTTGAAAAGCAGGAGATGTCGCGTCTGCTGCTTTTTTGTTGGGGCGCTGTTCTTGGGGTCACATGCCCAAGTGTTTGGGGAGATTGGGCTGGCCAGTGTGCGCCGTGAGGCCGCCATCGACCGGGATGGCGGCGCCAATAATAGAAGCTGCATCATCGGATGCTAGAAAGGCGGCGACAGCGGCGACTTCCTCGGCCGTTGCAAAGCGGCCCAGCGGCACAGTCTCGTCCCAGGCCTCCTGGAGGCCCGGAACATTTTTGATGCTCGCGATCATTGGTGTGGCGATGGGGCCGGGGCAGATGGCATTGATGCGAATGCCCTCGCGGGCGTGACTGATGGCGGCGGAACGGGTGAAGTTGACCACAGCGCCCTTCGCAGCATTGTAGGCGGGAAAAGCGAAATCACCGGCGAGCCCGGAAATCGAAGCCGTGTTGATGATCACGCCGCCGCCTTGGGCCTTCATGATTGGGATGGCAGCTTTGCAGCCGTAAAAGACAGAATTGAGATCGATGCCGATCACTTTTTCCCATTCTTCAAGGCTCAAGTCGGGCGCATTGCCGACGCTGCCGATGCCTGCATTGTTGAAGAGGATATCGAGGCTTCCAAAGTTTTTTGCGCCCGTCTCTATGAGGGCTTTGACATCTTCATAGCGGCTCACGTCCGCCCGGACGAAAAGGGTACGGTCTTTGCCGAGGGCCTCGGCCAGTGCGGCCCCCTCCGTGTCATTGATATCGCTCAGTACGACATTGGCGCCCTCTCCATGAAAGCGTCTGGCACTGGCGGCCCCCACGCCCGAGGCGGCGCCGGTGATGATGATGGTTTTGCCTTTAAATCTCATGGGGGGTGGGCTCCTGTTGCGGGCTTGTAAAAAGGGTAGACTTTCACGGCGCTTGTGAGGCGTCCATAGGCTTGGGAACCCTGCGACAAATTTGCTGGCGGGGCTTAAATCGGCGAAATTTGCGCCTATATTAGAGGAGAAGCGATGCTGGGATGCCGGGTCGCTGACGTGGAGAGATCTGCGAAAAATCCCAGATTTCTGGGGAATTCAGACGTTTAATGCGCCGTTGCTTCACCTTGGAGGGCGGCCACCAAAAGACGGGCTGCAAAGGAGTTAGATATGGACTTTGAAAAGTTCACGGAGCGGATGCGCGGCTTCATCCAAAGTGCGCAGGGGTTGGCTCTTCGGTCAAACCACCAACAAATACTTCCCGAACATTTATTGAAAATCCTGCTCGAAGATGAGCAAGGGCTTGCCGCCAATCTGATGCGCAAAGCCGGGGCTGACCCCAAGCGCGCGCTGGATGCAGTGGAGGCCGCGCTTGCCAAAGTTCCGAAGGTGGAAGGTTCGGGCGCGGATCAGGTCTATCTCTCGACAGCGCTGGCCAAGGCGCTGGAACATGCCAAGGAAGCGGGCCAAAAAGCAGGCGATCAATTTGTCACGGTTGAACGGGTTCTGCTTGGGTTGGCGCTTGAGAAGTCTTCAGCGACCGGCAAGATCCTGGCTGAGGCCGGATTGACGCCGCAAGCGCTTAATCAGGCGATCAACGAAATTCGCAAAGGCCGTACGGCAGACAGTGCCAGCGCGGAAGACACTTTCGATGCCCTGAAGCGCTACGCGGTGGATCTCACCGAAGCAGCGCGCGAAGGGCGCATTGACCCGATTATCGGGCGTGAAGAAGAAATTCGCCGGACGATCCAAGTGCTCTCGCGGCGCACGAAAAATAATCCGGTTCTTATTGGTGACCCCGGCGTTGGTAAGACGGCCATTGTCGAAGGCCTGGCCCTGCGCATCGTCAACGGCGATGTGCCGGAGAGCCTGCGCGGCAAGAGCCTGATGTCTCTCGATATGGGCTCGCTGATCGCGGGCGCAAAATATCGCGGCGAATTTGAAGAGCGCCTTAAAGCGGT
>SBGZ01000037.1 GCA_006226415.1 Alphaproteobacteria bacterium | reverse complement strand
GGACTAAATAACAGGAAGCCAGATGGTCGGATGGCCGCTGGTTCGCTTTGCCTTCGGGCGGGCGGACGAGAGGAAAGTCCGGGCTCCACGGAAACACGGTGCCGGGTAACGCCCGGCGAAGGTGACTTCAGGGACAGTGCCACAGAAAGCAAACCGCCTGCTTCTTGCAGGTAAGGGTGAAAGGGTGCGGTAAGAGCGCACCGCTGCTCTGGTAACAGGGCAGGCACGGTAAACCCCACCGGGAGCAAGACCAAATAGGGATGGCGCTGGGCCCGTTTCCGGGCTGCCATCCGGGTCGGTCGCGCGAGGCGGCTGGTAACAGTCGCCCTAGAGGAATGGTCATCCGAAGGGGCCTTCGGGCCCTGGGACAGAACCCGGCTTACAGACCATCTGGCTATTTTCCTTCCAATGAGATTTTTCAAGGTGCCAGGTACACTTGAAACTTGAAGGGCGGAATTCCGCGATTTATCATATTTCAAGTGTACCTGGCACCTTGAAAAAAATGGAGATCGTTATGGGGCGGCAAAGACGGCGGACCGTTGCGGGGTATCCCTATCACCTCATTCAGCGAGGTAATAACCGTCAAGACATCTTCTTCGACGATGAGGACCGGATCTTCTATTTAGATCAGCTCAGGAAATTCAGTGACCGGACTGGATGCCGATTGCATGCCTATGTGCTGATGACCAATCATGTCCACTTGCTGATCTCACCTGACGTGGATGATGGCATTCAACCTTTCATGCAGGGTGTCGGAACAAATTATGTTCGCTATATCAATCGCAAGCAAAGTCGAAGCGGCTCCCTCTTTGAAGGGCGCTACCGGGCATCGCTTGTCGAAACTGAGGCCTATCTGATTGCCTGCTATCGCTATGTTGAGCTCAATCCGGTTCGGACCGGAATGGTGGATACGCCGGGGGCTTATCCGTGGTCGAGCTATCTGATTAACAGCACCACCGCAACGTCCGATCTCATTGCGCCGCATCCATATTTTAAATCACTTGGCCCGCGGGCCTATCGGGCGCTTTGCCAGGAACCTTTAGGCGCAGTGATGGAGGAGGAAATCACCCAGTCACTCATACGCTCGCGGCCGCTTGGCGGTCAGGGCCCAGGTCGGGGCGCCCACGGCGGTGATCGCCGGTCCCGCCGTTTCAAGGACGGGCAGGGGCCAATGGCGTGAGCAAATTTTCAAGTGTACCTGGCACCTTGAAAACACCTGGAAACTTCTGTTCCGCACTTGTTCTCAAGGAGCTGAAATTAAAGGGAAATTGCGGCTGAATCTTGATTCAAATCCATTGACGCCCATATTTGCCCATGATATCCCATAATATCCCAAATTTGGGAGCGAGCGGCCATGGCGCCGCGGATGGGATTTCGTACCGGGTAGCGCGGCCGTTTCAGGCCAGCGATCAGGCAAGTTAAGAGGGGCGAACGGATGAGGCCGTTCATGTCCACAGTCACCAACAAGGTTGACGCCAAGGGGCGCGTCTCCCTTCCGGCTGCCTTTCGCAATGTGGTCAAGGATGCCGGTGACAATGCGGTGGTCCTCTTTCCGTCTTTTACCGATATGGCGCTTGAAGGATGCACGCTGGCGCAGATGGAGATCTTTGGTGAGATCATTGATCAGCTGCCGCCGTTCTCGGAGGAGCGTGATGCGCTGGCCGCCAGTATTCTGGGTAACTCCCATCACCTGAGTTTTGACAACGAGGGCCGCATCAAGCTGCCCGAAGAGCTCACCCAGCATGCGGGTATTGATGGGGAGGCGATGTTTATCGGCCTTGGCCGCAAGTTTCAGATCTGGAGCCCCGCGGTTCGTCAGTCTACGGATGACCGGCGCCAGGAGCTGGCAAGAGCAAACCGCTCTCGTTTGACCTTCACACCGCAGGGAGGGGCGCTATGACCGACCACATCCCGGTGCTGCTGGCAGAAGTGATCGACGTGCTGGCCCCTCAAAACGGCGGGATTTATGTGGACGGCACTTTCGGCGCGGGCGGATATTCAAAAGCTATTTTGGACGCAGCCGATTGTGCGGTCATAGGCATTGATCGCGACCCGAATGCGATCCGCGACGGGCAGGCTCTGGTCGAGGCCTATGAGGGGCGGTTGACGCTGCTGCATGGTTGCTTCGGCGACATGGCGCAGCTTCTTGAAGCTCATGGCGCGCGCGAGGTCGACGGCGTCGTGCTCGACATCGGCGTGTCGTCCATGCAGATCGATCAGGCAGAGCGCGGGTTTTCTTTTTCAAAGCCGGGGCCGCTCGACATGCGCATGAGCCAGGACGGGCAGAGCGCGGCCGATGTGGTCAACGACCTTGACATGCAAACGCTCACCCGGATTTTTCAGGTTTACGGCGAAGAGAAACGTGCCCGCGCGATTGCCAAGGCGATTGTGGAGGATCGTGCGGCGAAGCCTTTTGAGACAACGCAGGACCTTGCCGGCCTGATCGAACGCGTGGTTGGCCGCAAGGCGAAAGATCGTATTCACCCGGCAACCCGTGCTTTCCAAGGTCTCCGCATTTTCGTCAACGATGAGCTCGGCGAGTTGATCAAAGCGCTGGAGGCGGCCGAACTTGTTCTTAAGCCTTCTGGGCGCCTTGCCGTGGTTTCCTTTCACTCGCTGGAGGATCGGCTGGTCAAACGCTTCCTGGCGGAACGGACCGGCAGCGCGCGCTCCGTGTCACGTCATGCGCCAGGCCCGGTTGAGGGCCCTGAGCCGACATTCGAACATTTAACGCGCAAGGCGCTGCGCGCCGGAACGCGCGAACTTGAAACCAATATCCGCGCGCGCAGTGCCCGCCTGCGCGCGGCGGTCAGAACCGAGGCGCCTGCCTGGCCTCAAAAATCAGATGCAGCGGCGCTGGGAGTGAGGATGATATGAGCCGATTGAGTGGCCCTGTTTCTGCCGCAGTTTTGTTTATGCTGTTTGTCTTCGTGCATGTGGTCAAACTGGATGCCAAGGGTGCGCATGAGGAAAATCGCCAGCTGGAAGCGCAGATCCTGCGTGAGCAGCAAGCGATCCAAATTCTCTCCGCCGAATGGAGCCACCTCAACCAGCCTGCCAAGCTGGACCAGATGGCCGGACGCTTTCTGGCGCTCAAAGAAGTGCGAACCACGCAAATCGTGGCGCTGGAAGACGTGCCTTATATGGGGCTCGATCTGTTTGACCAGCACGGCGTTTCCGGACCGGTGATGGCGGCATCGCACGAGCGCCCGCGTTACCAAGGTCGAGACAATAATTATTACGTTCAAATTCAAGCCAAGGAATAGATACTCTCATGTCCCGCGCTCGCGGCCGCGTTCATATCCCAGCCAGTCTTTCCCAGGTCGAACGACCTCTGCCCAAGCAGAGCATGTATTTTGACGGGACAGAGCAAATGATGCTGGAGATGCGGCGGGGGCGGTTGCTTGTCCTCAGCGGTTTGTTCATGTCGGTTTTTTTGCTGATTGGGTTGCGGCTCGTTGATTTGACGGTTTTAAGCGACGACCGCAATGTGCGCGTTGCCCAGGCAGAAACCAGCCTGGCGCCGATCCCCATGCGGCGGGGGCTTGTCGATCGCAATGGCAATATCATTGCAGCGGATTTGCGCACAGTCTCTCTTTATGCGGATGCGCGTGATGTGCAAAACCCGCAACTGGCCGCCGAGGCCCTGGTTGGGGTATTGCCTCATCTCAATCGGGAAAGCCTTGAAGCCAAACTTGCCTCCAAACGCCCTTTCGTGTGGATCGAGCGCGATCTGGCGCCGAAACAGCATGCGGCGGTTTTGTCGCTCGGCCTTGCGGGCCTTCAGTTTCAGGCGGACCGGCGGCGGGTTTATCCCAACGGGCCGTTGATTTCACAGGTGGTTGGTTATGTCGGGATCGACAACAATGGCCTTGCGGGTCTGGAAAAAAGTCTTGATGAGAAGCTCTTGCAGGATGGGGACCCCACGCCGGTGACCTTGACCCTGGATCTCAGGGTCCAGCACGTGCTGCGGGAAGAGCTGATGAAATCCATGGCGGAATTTAAAGCCAAGGCCGCCAGTGGCATGGTGATGGATGTCAATACGGGAGAAGTGCTGGCCATGGTCTCCCTGCCGGATTTTGATCCGAATGATTTCCAGTCCGCCACGAATAATGAGAAATTCAACCGGGTTACGCTTGGCGTTTATGAAATGGGGTCAACCTTTAAGGCGTTTAATACGGCGATGGTTTTGGATGCCGGTGTCGCTGGTCTGGAAGATCGGTTTGATGCGACAAAGCCTTATGTTACCGGCGGGCGGACGATCCATGATTTTCATGCTGAAAATAAGTGGCTGACTGTCACGGAGATCTTCAAGCATTCCTCCAATATCGGCTCCGCGCGGATGGCGCATTTGGCGGGCGTTGATGTGCAAACTGAGTTTCTCTCCCGCCTTGGATTATTTAACACGCCGCGGCTTGAAGTGCCTGAGCTTGGGCGCCCCTTGCTTCCGGCGAAATGGGGTCCGACAGAAACGGCTACCGTGTCTTATGGTCATGGGATTTCTGTCACGCCGTTGCAAACCGTGGCTGCGATGGCGGCGCTGGTTAATGGCGGCTACGAAGTGCATCCCACTCTGGTGCGCGAAGAGGCGATGCCGGCCGGAGAGCGCAAGCGCGTGGTGCAGGAAATGACCAGTCGGCAAATGCGGCGGTTGATGCGCGAAGTGGTGCTCGATGGCACAGCGAGCCGGGCCGATGTGCCCGGATATTCCGTGGCCGGTAAAACCGGAACCGCGGAAAAAGCATCCGGCGGCGGTTATCTGAAAAAAGCACTCCTGACCTCATTTGTGGGCGTCTTTCCGACGGAAAAGCCGCGCTACATTGTTCTGGCAATTCTGGATGAGCCGAAAGGCACGCCGGAAACCTATGGTTATCGCACAGCGGGTTGGAACGC
>SBGZ01000094.1 GCA_006226415.1 Alphaproteobacteria bacterium | reverse complement strand
GCATGCCGAGCTTCCAACCGAAGTTTTCGAAATTCGGGATGAGGTTGAGGGCGGCGTGAGCCATTTTGATCTGGGATCTATTGAGATAAATTAAAGAGATGTGTTCTCTGTTCGTGGCTGATGGTCTTACCCCTCACCCGAAAGGCTGCTGCCTTTCGACCTCTCCCTGAGGGAGAGGTGTATTTACTCCGCCGGTGCGGGGAGTTTTACCGCTGAGCCCCAGACCAGTTCGCGGCCTGGTTCCGGATGGCGGGGGACGAGGCGCGAAAGGCTTAAGGAAATCACGGCCATGGCGGCGCCGATCCAGAAGACGGCGGCATTGGAGTGGATCCAGACAAGGCCCAGCACCACCGGCAAACAAACCGCGGCGATGTGGTTGATCGAGAAGGCCACGCCGGCTGTCGGCGCAATATCCGCCGGGTCGGCAATCTTCTGGAAGTAGGTCTTGATCGCCATGGCCATGGCAAAGAAGGCGTGATCAAGGAAGAAGAGCGATGCGGCGGCAAAGCCGATGAGGGGCAGGCCGAACATTGTATGGGCCATGCTGACCGGCATCATGGCGATGAGGCCATAAGCGGAAAAGATCACGATGAGGCCGATGTATTCAACGAGCAGCGAGCGGCGCTCCCCCCACTTGTGAATAAACATGCCAATCTTGGGCGCCAGATACATGTTCAGAACATGATTGGTAAGATAGAGGGTGGTCATGGCGAGGACCGGGAAATGGAAGCGCTCGACCATCATGAAACCAGCAAAGACGACGAAGATCTGGCGCCGGGCACCGCTCATGAAGGTGAGGGCATAGTAAAGCCAGTAGCGTTTTCGAAGGACCAGTTCTTTTCGCTGCGCCACCTTGTCCTCATACATGGGGAAGGTGAAATAGACATAGGCCGCGATGGCCGTGGTGATGCCGCCGCCGATCAAATAGATCCAGCGATAGTCGAGCTGCAGGGCATAGCGGCTGAGGTAAATGAGGCCATAGGCGGCGAGGCTCGCAAAGGAGCCGATGGCCATGATCTTGCCGATGGTTTGCGGCGCCTCTGACTTGTGTACCCATTGCAGGGTGAGAGACTGATTGGCGGTCTCATAATAGTGAAAGCCAACGGACATGAGCACCGTCGTCGCGTAGAGGCCGATGGCAGACGGAAAGAAGCCGGTGAGGGCCGTGCCGAGCCCGAGGAGCCCGAGCGACAGAATGCCGAAGCGCTGCTCACGAATAAAGATCGTGATGAAAACGAAAAGGAAGGTGAGAAAGCCCGGTACCTCGCGCAGAGACTGGAGGATACCAATCTCGCGGCCCGTAAAGCCGACCTCCTGGATGGCAAAGTTGTCGAGCAGGGTTCGCCAGACCGCAAAAGAAAGCGGCACGGCAAAGGCCATGAGCATCAGCATCAGGATGGGTGAGCGCTGACCGTCCTCGGTGGGGGCGGCAAGCCCTCTGAGAACTTTCAAGGTGCTCACGGGGGCATTTCCAATTCAGTTTAGCGGTTTAGCTCGCGCATGGCCCGGTCGAGGCCTTCAAGGGTGAGCGGGAACATGCGGTCGGACATGACCTGATTGATAATCTCAATCGACGGCGTGTAGTTCCAGTGTTTTTCCGCCACCGGGTTCAGCCAGACCACATTTTCATAGATGTCTGTGACACGTTGCAGCCAAATAGCGCCGGCTTCTTCGTTCCAGTGCTCCACCGAGCCGCCCGGATAGGTGATCTCGTAAGGGCTCATGGTCGCATCGCCGACAAAGATAACCTTATAGTCATGCGGGTATTTGTGCAGCACATCCCAGGTGTTCATCTGTTCCTGATGGCGGCGGCGATTGTCCTTCCACACCCCTTCATAGAGGCAGTTGTGGAAGTAGAAATATTCCATGTGCTTGAACTCGGTGCGCGCGGCAGAGAAAAGCTCTTCGCAGAGCTTGATATGCGCGTCCATGGAGCCGCCGATGTCGAAAAAGATCAGCACTTTGATCTTGTTGTGACGCTCGGGCACCATCTTGATGTCGAGATAACCCTGGTGGGCGGTGGAGCGGATCGTGTCCGGCAGGTCCAGCTCGGTGGGTGCGCCTTCGCGGGCGAATTTGCGCAAACGCCGAAGCGCCACCTTGATGTTGCGGGTGCCGAGCTCAACAGAGTCGTCGAGGTTTTTGTACTCGCGCTTGTCCCAGACCTTGACCGCCTTGCCGTGGCGGCCTTCCTTCTGGCCGATGCGCACGCCTTCCGGATTGTAGCCGTAAGCGCCAAAGGGAGAGGTGCCGGCGGTGCCGATCATCTTGTTGCCGCCTTCGTGGCGCTTCTTTTGCTCCTCGAGGCGCTCTTTCAAGGTCTCCATGATCTTTTCCCAGCCGCCGAGGGATTCGATCATTTTCTTTTCCTCATCGGTGAGGAATTTTTCGGTCAAGGCCTTTAGCCATTCTTCGGGGATCTGCGCCGTCTCGGTCAGGTCCAGTGCTTCCATGCCCCGAAAGGCGTGGCCGAAGACCTGATCAAATTTGTCGAGATTGCGCTCATCCTTCACCAAGGTTGTGCGCGAGAGATAATAGAAGTCGTTGATGTTGTAATCAGCGAGATTCTTGTCGAGCCCTTCAAGCAGTACCAGGTACTCTTTCAGGGTGACCGGAATCTTGGCTTCTCGCAGCTCTGAAAAGAAGTTGTAAAACATGAGGGTTCTCTGACCCCTTAGTTATTGCGTTCGCGGCGAGCCAGGAAGGCGAGGCGTTCAAACAGGTGAACGTCCTGCTCGTTCTTCAAGAGCGCGCCGTGGAGCGGCGGAATGAGTTTGGACGGATCGCGTTCGCGCAGAACCGACTCGTCAATGTCCTCAACCAGGAGAAGTTTCAACCAGTCGAGCAGTTCCGACGTCGAAGGCTTTTTCTTCAGGCCCGGCACATCGCGCACTTCAAAGAAGACGTTGAGGGCTTCGGCCACCAGCTTTTGTTTGATGCCGGGGAAGTGAACGCCGACGATTTCTTCCATGGTCTCGCGATCGGGGAAATTGATGTAGTGGAAAAAGCAGCGGCGCAGGAAAGCGTCCGGCAGTTCTTTTTCGTTGTTGGACGTGATCATGACGATCGGGCGCTGTTTGGCTTTAATTTTCTCGCCGGTTTCGTAAACGAAGAACTCCATGCGATCGAGCTCAAGCAGCAGATCGTTCGGGAACTCAATGTCTGCCTTGTCGATTTCGTCGATCAGCAGGATCGGGCGCGTCTCTGATGTGAAGGCTTCCCAGAGCTTGCCCTTGTCGATGTAGTTGGAGATGTCCTTGACCCGCTCGTCGCCGAGCTGCGAATCCCGCAGGCGCGACACCGCATCATATTCATAAAGACCTTGCTGCGCTTTGGTGGTGGATTTGATGTGCCACTCGATCAGCGGCACGTCCAGGGCCTGGGCGACTTCCTCCGCCAGCACGGTTTTGCCCGTGCCGGGCTCACCCTTGACCAGGAGCGGGCGCTCCAGGGTGATGGCGGCATTAACGGCGACCCGCAGGTCTTCCGTGGCGACGTAATTCTTGGTCCCTTCAAACTTCATGGCTTTTCCCGAATTTTTTTATTGTTACATTTCTAAAATGAAATTTTGTCAGCGAAACCTAGAGATTGCCAGAGATTCTGGCAAGGAAGCAATCTCCCTGTCTCTTGAAAGTCGCAGTAAATGGCAGAAAACGTAGGGTTTGCGCTTTGTTATTTTGACACGGGGAGGGCAATTCGTTATTCCTCGGTCTCATGACTGAGCTTGTTTGACACAACTTATGTCCTCTGGCGATTTCGCAGGAAATCATAACAGGCCGCGCTTACAGCCGGCGCCGGAAGGACCTCAGACCCGCTTTCGCAGACCAGCGACAGCGGCGGTGCTTATTTGTCATTCAAGGAAATTTCCGAAATGAATTTGAAAGATCTCGGCTGGACCGAGCGATTTGAAGAAGAATTTACGCCCCTCAAAGACAAGGGGTTTGAGCCGGCGCGGGTGGTGCGTCAGGAGCGGGATCAATTTCAGCTGCTCTCGGCCCACGGCCCGCTGGTCGGGGTTCTGCCCGGGCGGTTCCGCGAGGCGGGGTCCTCGAAGTTTGAGCGACCGGTGACCGGCGACTGGGTGGCCATCCGGCGGCTGCCGGAAGAAGGCCGGGCGATCATCGAAGAAATGTTGCCGCGCCGGACCGAGCTTGCCCGTCAGTCGGCGGGTGAGAAAACCGAAAAGCAGGTGATGGGCGCCAATGTGGATGTGGTGTTCATCGTCATGGCGGCGGATCACGATTTCAACCTTAACCGGCTTGAGCGCTATCTTGCCATGGTGTGGGAAAGCGGGGCGGAGCCTGTGGTGCTGCTCAACAAGATCGATCTGGCGGAAGATCCGGAGGGTCTGGCGGCGGCCATTGAAGAGGTGGCCATCGGTGCTGATGTCCATGCTATTGCGGCGCTGGACGGTGAGGGACTTGAAGCCCTCGCAGGGCACCTGGAGCCCGGCAAGACCGTCGCCTGTGTCGGCATGTCCGGTGTGGGCAAGTCCACGCTCATCAATGCACTTTGGGGCGAGGAAAAACTTGCCACGGCTGAGGTGCGCGAGAGCGATCGGCGCGGCAAGCATACAACGACCCAACGTGAGCTGGTGCAGCTTCCCAGCGGTGTGTTGATGATGGATACCCCCGGCATTCGCGAATTGGGTGCCTGGGTGAGCGGCGGCGGGGACGATGAGGGGGGCCTGGGCCATGCCTTCGAGGATATCGAAGAGCTGGCGGCTGCGTGCAAGTTCCGCGACTGCGCGCATGAGTCCGAGCCGGGCTGCGCCGTGCGCGCGGCCATTAAGGCTGGCGAGATCACCGAGGCTCATCTGAAGAACTATCAGAAGCTGGAGCGCGAGGCGGTGGTTCAGGCAGCAAAACAGGACAAGGCCCTGGCAGCCGAACAGAAACGCAAGTGGAAGGCGTTCGGTAAGATGGCGCGGCAGAACACCAAGAATAATCCGAAGATTCCATGATGTCGCTCACGGCCAGTGTGCTTTGCTCGTGGTTCAAACAAATTCGTATCCCCGGACAAGC
>SBGZ01000012.1 GCA_006226415.1 Alphaproteobacteria bacterium | reverse complement strand
TCCTTTGATTTGTTCCTTGAGGATCGCAGAAATTTCAGCGGCCTGGATATCCATCAGCCTACCTCTTTCATTGCAATTTTGAGATTGGAAAGTTTTGTTTTCAAAGACGAGTCAACCATCCGGCTGCCGACCTTTACGATCAGGCCGCCCAGAAGGCTTTCGTCCACATCTGTTTGCAGCTGCACATCACGGCCGAGCGCCTCGCGCAGGGCCGCTTTGAGATCAGCCACATGAGCTTCACCCAGCGGCACCGCGCTGGTCACTGAAGCAGAAATTTCACCGCGCTTGCGGGCCAGGATCATCTGGAAGGCTTTGATCATGTCGGCAAGGACAAAAAGTCGGCGGTTATGAGCAACCAGACCGACAAAATTCTTCAGGAGCTCAGACGTCGAAGCCTTGTCCAGCACCGCCATCAGCGCCCGGGTTTGATCCTCGCGGGAGTAGAGCGGACTGGAAACCAGCCCTTTCAGGTCGGCATTGGCGCCGAGGAGACCCTGCAGGGTCTGGAGCTCTTCAGCCAGAGAATCGACGGCGCCCGCTTCCTCAGCGAGTTCAAAGAGCGCTTTTGCGTAGCGCTGCGCCACTCCGGCAAGAACATGTTCCGAATTCGACACGTTTTTAAGTCCTTTGGACAGTTCGTGTTTCAACCCTTTAGTCAGCGTTTTCGGGCCTTATCGGGCATCCGGCAAGACCCAGCCAACCATTTGATTTTTCAACAGCTTTTTGGATGATGGGGCTTCACGAAAACACCAGCCCCTCAAACTGCGCCGGTTAGGTATCACACCTCTTTCGCGCTTGCAACACGAAGCGGGAGAAAAGCGTCATCTTGCCGCCATTTTCTGGGGACAAGGCGCGGACCCGCGCGCCCTCACAAGAACCGATAGGGGTCCACATCCACCCTGAGCCGGACCTGGGAGGGCAGTTTGACCTCATCGAGCCATTGGTGGAGATAGGACTGAACGGGAAAGCGCGGCGGCGTCTTCAGCAACAGCCGCACCCGGTGGCGCCCGCGCAAGAGGGCGATCGGCGCTGGGGCAGGCCCCAAAAGCCGCACAGCATCGGCCCGCGGCGCCCCCGCCACCAGATCCCGGCCCAGCTTTTCAACTACGCCCAGCTCCGGTCCGGACAAGATGAGCCCAACCAAGCGGCCAAAGGGCGGCATATTCAGGATCTCCCGGGCGCGCGCCTCCTGGCTCAGGAAGGCATCGCGACCCCCTGAGGTAAGCGCCTGCATAACGTCATGCTCGGGCATATAGGTCTGAATAAGCACGCGGCCTGGCTTCGCCTCACGTCCTGCCCGGCCTGCCACTTGATGCAGCATCTGATAGGTGCGCTCTGCCGCGCGCAAATCCCCGCCTTTCAGCCCCAGATCCGCGTCCACCACCCCGACCAGGGTCAGCTGCGGGAAATGGTGGCCCTTGGCCATCATCTGTGTGCCGATCAGGAGATCGATCTCACCCGCCGCCATGTCCGCGATCAAGGCCTCCACATCCTCCGGACTGTGGATGAGGTCCGATGACATGATCGCCGTGCGCGCCTCTGGCAGAAGCGTCGCCACTTCTTCAGACAGGCGCTCCACCCCGGGCCCGCAGGCGTGCAGACTGTCCTCCGCGCCGCAGTTGGGGCAAAACTTCGGCTTCTCCATCGAGAAGCCCGAATGGTGGCAGACGAGCCGGTTCAGGAACCGGTGTTCCACCAGCCAGGAAGAGGAATCCGGGCTCATCATCCGGTGGCCACAGGTCCGGCAAAGTGTCAGCGGTGCATAGCCACGCCGATTAAGGAAGAGCATGGCCTGCTCCCCCTGTCCCAGAGTTTCTTCAAGTGCCTCCGCCAGGCGGGCGGAAATGAACCGATCCGCCGGCAGTTTTTCCTGCCGCATGTCGACACACTCAATCGCTGGCAGCTCTGCCGCCCCATGGCGAGCCTCGAGCACCAACTGGTCATATTTGCCCGCTTCCACATTCATCAAGGTCTCAAGAGAAGGGGTTGCCGAGGCCAGCACCACCGGGAAGGCCCCCAGCGAGCCCCGCACTGCCCCCATATCCCGGGCGTGATAGACCACCCCGTCTTCTTGCTTGAAGCTGGCGTCATGCTCTTCATCAATGACTAGAAGCCCAAGCTCCGGCATCGGCAGAAAGAGCGCCGAGCGCGCGCCGATCACCACCCGCGCCTCGCCGCGATGGGCTGCCGCAAAAACCCGCCGCCGTTCCTTCTGACTAAGACCAGAGTGCCAAACGGCCGGCCGCGAGCCGAACCGCCGCTCAAATCGCTCAAAGAGCTGCAGGGTGAGCGCAATTTCCGGTAGCAGCACCAGTGCCTGGTGACCTTCCTTAAGGGCCGTCTCCACCGCCTCCAGATAAACCTCTGTCTTGCCCGAGCCGGTCACCCCATCCAAAAGCGTGACGGAAAAGGCCTTGTCGCGCACCCTTTGGCAGAGAACATCCGCAGCCTTTTGCTGCGCCTCGGAAAGTTTCGGCCCCTGCCCCAATTGCGGCTTCGGGAACGGAGCGTCCACCGGGCGCTCTTCTCCTTCAAGCACGCCCGCCTCAATGAGGCCTTTAATGACACCGGCTGAAACCCCGGCCTCTTCGCTCAGCATCTTGGGGCTGCGCGCCATGCCGTCGCGGGCCACGTCCAGGACCCGGGTTCGCGCGCCCGTCATGCGCTCGGGCTCGTTTCCTGTTGCCCGGTAGTAAAGGGTGGTTTGCGGGGGCTCAAGTGCCGCGCGCGAACGCATGGTCAGTGCCAGCACCGAGCCCGCCTGCGTGTAGGTGTAGTCCGACACCCAATCGACAAATGCCATGAGATCCCTGGGCATAGGCGGCGCCGGTTTGACCCGCTCAATCGGCTTGAGCTTCTTGGGATCCACATCCCCCGCGCCCGGCCCCCAGACCACCCCCGTAACGCTGCGCGCGCCCAGCGGCACTTCCACATAAGCCCCCGCTTGCACGCCCAGACCTTCCGGCACCAGATAGTCATAAGGCCCCGGCAGCGGCAGCGGCAAAAGCACGCTTACCACCTGGGTCTCGGGATCTGGAAAGAGAGTATCTGTCATAAGAAGAGGTCGAATTTTGCACAAAATCTCCGGCCTGTCTCGCCCAACAGGCAAGACATCCCCAAGAGCGGCTTGTCACGTCCGCCCCAAGCCGCTAGGAAGAGCGTCAGATAAAACTCACCCCGAAAGGCGACGGCCGGAGGCACACATGAAATTCTTTGTTGATACTGCTGACATCGATGATATCCGCGATTTGGCATCGACCGGCCTTTTGGACGGCGTCACCACCAACCCATCGCTGGTCGCCAAAACCGGGCGCGATTTCATCGACGTGCTGAAGGACATCTGCGCCACCGTCGACGGTCCGGTCAGCGCGGAAGTTACCGGTCTTGATGCCCCGACCATGCTGACAGAAGCTGACAAGCTTTTGAAAGTGGCTGATAATATTTGCATCAAGGTGCCTCTCACCTGGGAAGGCCTGAAGGCCTGTAAGGCGCTTTCGTCCAACGGAACGCTGGTCAATGTGACCTTGTGCTTTTCTGCCAACCAGGCACTGCTGGCAGGCAAGGCAGGCGCGGCCTTTATTTCTCCCTTTGTCGGTCGCCTGGATGACATCGGTCAGACCGGCATGGATCTCATTGCCGATATCCGCCAGATCTATGACCAATATGACAGCATCCAAACCGAAATTCTGGTGGCATCTATTCGCTCCGCAACCCACGTCAAGGATGCCGCGCTCATCGGCGCCGACGTGGCGACCATTCCGCCGAATGTGATTCGCCAGCTCGCCCAGCACCCCCTGACCGACAAGGGCCTGGACGCCTTCCTCAAAGACTGGGCGAAAACCGGCCAATCCATCGCCTGATTGGCTGCTTGGCGGGGCCCCTCGGGGGCTTTCTGGACAGCCCGAGGGTGACAAGTTACGATTCGCGCGTCGCTTCTCTTAAGACGCATGAGTAAACCCTTGGGCCAAACCGCCACATCAAACGATCCCCTCTCCGGTGAAATCCACGCCTGGGAAACTGCGCTTGCGGTCGAGCGCCGATTGTCAGAACGCACCCGGGCGATCTACATCGATGCGCTTGAGAGCTTTCTCAGCTTTCTCGGCGGCCATTTAGGCGGGCGCCCCACGCTCCAATCCTTACAAGAACTGCGCACCGCCGATTTTCGCGCCTACCTGAGTTTCCTGCGCCAGACACGCCGTCTTGCAAGCAGCACCCTGGCGCAGCAGATCTCGGCCCTGAGGTCTTTCTTCCGACATCTGGAAAAAGCAGGTCTTGTGGCCAACCCGGCACTTCAGGCGATCAAAAGCCCCAAGCGTCCCCACGCCATCCCCCGCCCGGTTTCTGAAAGCGGTGCCATCGAAATGATCTCCGAAGCAGGACAACTGCCTGAGACGCCCTGGGAGCGCGCCCGCGACGCAGCCGTGATCACACTTCTCTACGGCTGCGGCCTTCGCATCTCTGAAGCGCTTTCCTTGAAGAAAGGCGACATCCCGCAAGGCAGCACTTTGCGTGTCATCGGCAAGGGCCATAAGGAACGGGTGGTGCCGGTTTTGCCAGCCGTCCATGAAGCGATTGAAACCTATTTGGATCTCTGCCCGCACCCCTTGACCAATGACAGCTTTCTCTTTCGCGCCAAGCGCGGCGGCCCTTTAGGGGCCCGTGCCGTGCAAAAAACCGTGAAGGCTTTGCGCGAGCGCTTGCAACTGCCCGAGACCGCAACACCCCATGCGCTGCGCCACTCCTTTGCCACACATCTCTTGGAAAACGGCGGCGACCTGCGCACCATTCAGGAGCTGCTCGGCCACGCCTCGCTTTCGACGACGCAGATCTACACCGAGGTGGAGAGCAAAAGACTGAGAGAGGTCTACAAAAAGGCCATGCCCCGAAGGTAATATCACATTCGGGGCCATATTCGGGGTCAGGCTCTTTGGGTGGTACTCACATCTGCATGATGCGATTATCAACTCCAAGCGCCGCCTGGCGAATGGCTTCCGACAAGGTCGGATGCGCATGGCAGGTCAGCGCAATATCTTCCGCCGCCGCGCCGAACTCCATAGCCACCGCCGCTTCACCGATCATATTGCCCGCATCCGGCCCAACGATGTGAACGCCGAGCACCCGGTCTGTCTTGGCGTCAGCGATAATCTTGGCAAAGCCATCGGTCATACCGCCAACTTTTGCTTTTGCATTGGCGGTAAAGGGAAACTTGCCAACCTTGTAATCTATCCCCGCCGCTTTCACCTGTTCCTCGGTCATGCCGACAAAAGCAACCTCCGGGTTCGTATAAACAACGCTCGGGATCACGTCATAGTTCACATGACCGGCTTTACCGGCAATGATTTCGGCGGCCGCCATCGATTCATCTTCCGCCTTATGCGCCAGCATCGGGCCTTTGATGACATCACCGATGGCATAAACCCCCGCCACATTGGTGCGGTAATGGCCATCCACCTCGATCCGCCCGCGCTCATCAAGCATGACGCCGACATCTTCAAGGCCGACGCCTGCGGTGAAGGGTTTGCGGCCGATGCACATCAGCACAACATCAGCTTCCACTTCTTCCGCGTCACCGCCCTTGGCAGGCTCCACGGCAACTTTCAAAGTTTTCCCGGAGGTCTCGACGCCGGTGACCTTGGAAGATAGCTTAAACTTCATGCCCTGTTTTTTCAGCGCCCGCAGGAAGGTCTTGGAAACTTCACCGTCCATTTCGCCGCCAATGTGATCGAGGAACTCAACCACAGTAACCTCCGCCCCAAGGCGCCGCCAAACCGAGCCCAGCTCCAGGCCAATGACACCGCCGCCGATGACCAGCAGATGTCCCGGTACCTTTTCAAGCGACAGAGCACCGGTCGAAGAAACAATGCGGCTTTCGTCGATCTCAATGCCCGGCAGGCTAATCACTTCCGAGCCTGTGGCGACGACGACATTCTTTGCGGTGAGTTTCTTTTCTTCACCCTCGTTGGACGTGAAAAGAACTTCGGTCGCTGACAACATTTTGCCAGTGCCTTTCAGCCCCGTGATCTTGTTCTTCTTAAATAGAAACTCGATGCCCTTGGTGAGCTCATCCACGGTCTTTTCTTTAAAGCCCAGCATGGCAGGGAGGTCGAGGGACACTTTGTCCGCCTTCACCCCGAGAGCGCCCATGTGATGCGCTTCCTCAAAAACTTCCGAGGCATGCAAAAGGGCCTTGGACGGAATGCAGCCCACATTGAGGCAGGTGCCACCAAAAGTGCCACGTTTGTCGATACAGGCGACAGTCAGCCCGAGCTGAGCTGCACGGATTGCGCAGTTGTAACCGCCGGGTCCACCGCCGATAACAACAAGATCAAATTCATCTGCCATGAGAAAAGGCCTCTTTTAAAGGTCGAGGATCAGCCGTTCTGGTTCTTCCAGACATTCTTTGACGCGCACCAGGAAGGTCACAGCCTCCTTGCCATCAACAATCCGGTGATCATAGGAAAGCGCCAGATACATCATCGGTCGCACAACAATCTGGCCATCGACGACCATGGGGCGTTCCTGAATTTTATGCATGCCGAGAATGCCCGACTGCGGTCGGTTGAGGATCGGCGTCGACATGAGCGAGCCATAGACACCGCCATTTGAGATCGTGAAAGTGCCGCCTTGCATGTCTTCGATCGTCAGCTGCCCGTCACGCGCCTTGCGACCCAGTTCATTAATCGCCAGCTCAATGCCGCCAAGGCTAAGCTGATCCGCATCGCGCACCACCGGCACCACCAGACCTTTGTCGGTGCCAACAGCGACACCAATGTCGTAATGGTTTTTGTAGATGATGTCGGTGCCGTCAATCTCGGCATTCACATTTGGAATATCTTTGAGCGCCGCCAGACAGGCTTTGACAAAGAAGGACATGAAGCCGAGGCGTACGCCGTGTTTCTTTTCAAAGAGATCTTTGTATTTCGACCGCACGGCCATGACATGGCTCATGTCCACTTCATTGAACGTGGTCAGGATCGCCGCCGTTTCCTGGGCTTCTTTGAGACGTGTGGCAATCGTCCGGCGCAGCCGCGACATAGGCACCCGCTCTTCCAGAGCGCCAACTTCGCGCGCCGCCGTTGGAGCCGGAGCAGGCGCCGCCTTCGTGCCTTGCTCCAGAGCCTTTAGCGCATCACCCTTGGTGATGCGTCCGCCGCGCCCCGTGCCTTCAACAGCCGAGAGATCCAATCCGCTTTCTGCGGAGATGCGCCGCGCCGATGGCGCCGCAGGCACTGAGCTTGCCGCCGCAGGCGCTGGGCTTGCCGCCGCTTTGGGAGCGGCCGGTGTCGGCGCTGCCTTGACTTCTTCTTTGGCAGGGGCTGCGGGGACCGCAGGCGCCGCGCCATTGCCTTCGCCCACTTCACCAAGAAGCGCGCCAACCTCAACGGTCTCACCCTCTTGAACCGTAATCGCGCTCAACACGCCCGCCTGCGGGGCGGGCACTTCGATGGAGACTTTATCCGTTTCGAGCTCCACCAGAACTTCGTCGGCCGCAACCGCCTCGCCTTCTTTCTTCAGCCATTGGGCGACCGTCGCTTCGGTAACAGACTCACCAAGAGTTGGGACTAGAATTTGAACCATCAGGACATTCCAAACAATCTAAAGGGCCAATCAATCTTCTAAAGTAAGAGCCTCGTTTAAGAAGGCCTCAAGTTCCGCCATATGACGCCGCATCAACCCGGTCGCCGTAGAGGCTGTCGCATGACGCCCGACATAGTGGGGCCTTGTATGCTTCACTTCCAGCTTTGTCAAAACCCATTCGATATTGGGTTCGATAAAGGTCCAGGCCCCCATATTCTTGGGTTCTTCCTGACACCAGACAAAATCTGCATTGGGGAAACGGCCCAGTTCCTTCATCAAGGTCATGGCCGGGAAAGGATAAAGCTGTTCCACACGGATAATCTGAATGTCCTCAATGCCGCGGGCTTCACGCTCTTCATAGAGGTCATAGTAGACTTTGCCGGAACAAAGGATCACGCGGCGGATCTCCTGGTCGGGCTTAAGCCGCACCGATCCTCCGTCATTCTCAGCCCCGTCTGTCAGCACCCGAAGGAAGGTTGAACCCGGGCCCATATCATCCAGTGTGGACACACAGCGCTTGTGACGCAGAAGGCTTTTCGGTGACATGACAATCAAGGGCTTGCGGATCTTGCGGTGCAATTGGCGTCGCAAAGCATGGAAATAATTGGCCGGGGTCGTGCAATTGACCACCTGCATATTGTCTTCCGCGCAAAGCTGCAGATAGCGTTCAAGCCGCGCTGAGGAGTGCTCCGGCCCCTGGCCCTCATAACCATGCGGCAAGAGCATGACGAGACCCGACATGCGCAACCACTTGCGCTCGCCACTGGCAATAAACTGATCAATGATGACCTGAGCGCCATTGGCAAAATCACCAAATTGCGCTTCCCAGAGGGTCAGGGCATTGGGCTCGGTGAGGGAGTGCCCGTACTCAAATCCGAGAACGGCCTCTTCCGACAACATGGAATCGATGACTTCAAATTCCGCCTGGGTGTCTGACAAATTTTGGAGCGGGTAATAACGCTCTTCTGTCTCTTGATCGACCCAGCCCGAGTGGCGATGCGAGAACGTGCCGCGCATGGAATCCTGACCGGACAAACGCACCGGAAACCCTTCTGTAAGCAACGTGCCGAAGGCCAGCGCTTCGGCGGTTGCCCAGTCCAAACCTTCACCGGTCTCAATCATCTTCGACTTCTGGCCGATGATCCGCTTCAAGGTGCGGTGAATATTAAAACCTTCGGGGATATGACAAAGCTTCTCGCCGACAGCTTTGAGCATACTCATGTCCACATCGGTTTGGCTGCCGATCTCTTCTTCACCGCCAGACTTAAACCCAACCCAGCGCCCTTCAAGCCAGTCTGCCTTGTTGGGGCGATAGGCTTGCGCCGCCTCAAATTCATCTGACAAGAACTGTTGGAACCGGTCCGTCTCGCTTTGCAGGTCTTCGGCCGTCAACACGCCTTCATTGACCAGCTTTTCGCCATAGACTTTAAGAGTCGTAGCGTGCCCCTTGACCTTTTTGTACATCAACGGCTGGGTAAACATCGGCTCATCGCCTTCGTTGTGCCCATGACGCCGATAACAGAACATGTCGATGACCACATCCTTGTTAAATCGCTGACGGAACTCCGTCGCCACCTTGGCCACATGGGTCACCGCTTCGGGATCATCTCCGTTCACATGGAAGATGGGTGCTTGAACCATCAAGGCGACATCGGAGGGATAAGGCGACGAGCGCGAGAACTGCGGGCTCGTCGTAAAGCCAATCTGGTTGTTGACGATGATATGGATCGTGCCGCCCGTGCGATGGCCCTTAAGGCCGGACATGCCAAAGCATTCCGACACCATGCCTTGACCAGCAAAGGCCGCATCGCCGTGCAAAAGCACCGGCATTACTTTATTGCGCTCAATGTCGTCGCGCTGAGTTTGTTTCGCCCGCACCTTGCCCAGAACCACCGGATTGACCGCCTCAAGGTGAGACGGGTTGGCGGTGAGCGACAAGTGAACCATGTTGCCATCAAACTCCCGGTCCGATGAGGCGCCTAAGTGATATTTCACGTCGCCCGAGCCATCTACGTCTTCCGGGTGCGCCGAGCCGCCAAGAAATTCATTGATGATCGCCCGGTAGGGTTTGCCCATCACGGCGGCAAGCACATTAAGGCGCCCCCGGTGGGGCATGCCCAGCACAATCTCTTCAAGGCCAAGATTACCGCCGCGCTTGATGATCTGCTCCATAGCAGGCACCAGCGCTTCACCGCCATCCAGACCAAAACGCTTGGTGCCGGTAAATTTCACATGCAGGAATTTTTCAAAGCCTTCAGATTCGATCAGCTTGTTCAGGATCGCCAGCTTGCCGTTCTTGGTAAAGCTGACTTCCTTGCCGGGCCCTTCAATACGTTCCTGCAGCCAGGCCTTTTCTTCCGGATCGGTAATGTGCATGAACTCATAACCGATGGTCGAACAATAGGTCCGCCGCAAGATCGTGAGGATTTCCCGCAAAGTCGCGGTCTCAAGTCCAAGTACATGATCAATGAAGATCGGCCGGTCGAGATCTTCTTCCGAAAAACCATAGGTCCGTGGATCAAGTTCCGGATGCGGCTCCTTGTCTTCCAGGCTCAAGGGATCAAGTCGCGCGTCCAGATGACCGCGTACCCGGAAGGCCCGGATCATCATAATCGCCCGCACCGATTCTGTCGTCGCAGATCGGATCTGTTCGGCGCTCGCCGCCGGTGCCTTCGCGGCAATCTTTTGCGAGAGCCCCTCTGCGTCCCGGCCCCAATTGGTGTCGAGGGCAGAGGTCATTTCACCATTGGTCTGCGGCGGCCAGTCAGATCGAGCCCAGGAAGGTTGAGAGGCTGTTTCAGGCGCGCCGCCCATGGCCTCAAAAACCTCCGCCCAGGACGCATCTACAGAATCCGGATTGCGCAAATACTGCTCGTAGAGCTCCTCCAAATAGACCGCGTTGGATCCATAAAGGAACGAGGTTTCTTCTAGAACAGCATTGGACCGGGAGCGATCCATTTTTGAATCTGTCATGTCAGCTGCCAAGCTCTGAGGCCATCACGCCTCGCTGTGACGAGTTAAGATCTGGACCGAGATCAAGCCTTCAAAATTTCCGCCATCGTCGACCCAAGCGCCGAGGGTGATGGCGAAACAGCAATACCCGCCGATTTCATCGCATCGATCTTAGCCTCAGCGGTCCCTTGACCGCCAGAGATAATGGCGCCCGCGTGGCCCATTCGGCGGCCCGGAGGTGCTGTGACACCCGCGATGAAGCCGACCATGGGTTTCTTGACCTTCGATTGCTTGATGAATTCAGCCGCTTCTTCTTCAGCCGTCCCGCCAATCTCACCGATCATGATGATGGATTCGGTTTCATCATCACCGAGGAACATTTCAAGGCAATCAATGAAGTTGGTGCCATTGACCGGATCGCCGCCAATGCCGATGCAGGTCGACTGGCCAAGGCCGACAGCGGTGGTTTGCGCCACAGCTTCATAAGTCAGCGTGCCCGAGCGCGAGACAATGCCCACGGAGCCGCGCTTGTGAATATGCCCCGGCATAATGCCGATTTTGCATTCATCGGGCGTAATAACCCCAGGACAGTTAGGGCCAACGAGGCGGGTATTGGAGCCCTGCAGGGCCCGTTTCACCTTCACCATGTCGAGCACCGGAATGCCTTCGGTGATACAAACCGCAAGCTCGATCTCAGCTTCAATGGCTTCCATGATCGCGGCAGCGGCAAAGGGCGGCGGCACATAGATCGCGGTGGCAGTAGCGCCGGTGGCTTCGCGCGCTTCCTTCACCGTGTCGAAAACCGGCAGGCCCAAATGTTCACGACCGCCTTTGCCGGGGCTGACGCCGCCAACCATTTGCGTGCCATAGGCAATCGCTTGCTCGGAGTGGAACGTGCCTTGGTTTCCGGTGAAACCCTGGCAGATAACTTTTGTGTCTTTATTGACGAGGACTGACATGACTTACGCGGCCTCCTTCACAGCTTTGACGACTTTTTCAGCCGCATCGGCCAGATTGTCCGCAGGAATAATATCCAGTCCTGACTCAGCCATAATCTTTTTACCCAGATCCACATTGGTGCCTTCAAGACGAACCACCAACGGCACTTTCAGATCCAAATCCTTCGCCGCATGGACAACACCGTCCGCGACAATGTCGCAGCGCATGATGCCGCCGAAGATATTGACCAGAATGCCTTTTACGTTCGGGTCTGAAAGGATGATCTTGAAGGCCTCTGTGACTTTCTCGCGGGTCGCGCCGCCGCCAACATCCAGGAAGTTAGCCGGCTCTGAGCCATAAAGCTTGATGATGTCCATGGTTGCCATGGCCAGGCCTGCGCCGTTGACCATGCAGCCGATCTCACCGTCCAGCTTGACGTAGTTGAGGTCATATTTGGAAGCTTCCACTTCCGCCGGATCTTCTTCTGAGAGGTCCCGCAGCTCAACAATATCTGGATGCCGGTAAAGCGCATTTGAGTCAAAGCCCACTTTGGCGTCGAGGCAGATGAGATTGCCTTCCCCGGTTACCACCAGTGGATTGATTTCCAAAAGCGACATGTCCTTGGCGGTAAAAGCCTCGTAGAGCTTTTTCAGAAGGTCAACCGCCTGGGTTTCCAGATCGCCTGTCAGGCCAAGCTTCGCCGCAACGGCCTTGGCGTCAGCCTCTTCAACACCCTTGGTAGGGTCGATGGCGAGAGTATGAATTTTCTCAGGGGTCTTGGCCGCTACTTCCTCGATGTCCATGCCGCCTTCGGTCGAACAGATAAAGGAAACTTGAGACGTTGCCCGGTCAACCAGGCAGGACAGATAAAGCTCCCGATCGATATTGGAGCCGTCTTCCACATAAACCCGGTGAACTTCCTTGCCGGCGGGGCCCGTCTGGTGTGTCACCAGGGTCATGCCCAGCATACGGGTGGCTTCTGCCTTCACATCGTCAATGCTTTTGACGACTTTAACGCCGCCGCCCTTGCCGCGCCCACCGGCGTGGATCTGCGCTTTGACAACATAGACAGGTCCGGGAAGGGCCTCGGCTGCTTTCACAGCTTCCTCTGGCGAGAAGGCAACGCTGCCATTTGGCACGGAAACGCCAAACTCACGCAGCACCGCTTTCGCCTGGTATTCGTGAATATTCATCGGAAATTTCTCTTCTGGGGATTTGGGTCCGGATCGGAACGAAAGGGCCGTTTTCCCTTGTTTTTATTGAGAGGTTTAAGGGTCCGGCGGTCGTTATAGCACTCGCGCTTTGACACGCAACTCAAAACCGCCGGAAAACCTGATCTTAGGCCCCAAGGCTCGGATCGATGCCTTTGCAGGCCTCAACAAGTCCCTTCACCGCATCGGCGGAGGCGTCAAATTGCTCTTTTTCCTCGCCTTCGAGCTCGATCTCAACGATCCGCTCAATACCGCCCGCGCCGATGATGACCGGCACACCTACATAAAGGTCATCCTGGCCGAACTGACCGCCAGAAAGATGGGCCGCAGCCGGCACCAGGAGCTTCTTGTCTTTCAAAAAGGCGTCCGCCATCTGGATGGCCGAAGTGGCCGGCGCATAATAGGCCGAGCCGGTCTTGAGGAGACCCACGATCTCCGCGCCGCCGTCCCGGGTGCGCTGGATGATCTGGTCGAGTTTTTCCTGGGTGGTCCAGCCCATTTTCACCAGGTCCGGCAGCGGAATGCCGGCCACCGTGGAATAGCGCGCCAGCGGCACCATGGTGTCGCCATGACCACCGAGCACGAATGTGGTGACATTTTCAACGGAAACATCGAATTCCTCGGCGAGGAAATGGCGGAACCGCGCCGAATCCAGCACGCCTGCCATGCCGCAGACCATATTGTGCGGCAGGCCGGAAAACTCGCGCAGCGCCCAGACCATGGCGTCCAGCGGGTTGGTGATGCAGATAACAAAGGCGTTCGGCGCATGGGCCTTGATACCCTCGCCCACCGCCTTCATGACTTTCAAGTTGATGCCGAGCAGATCATCGCGGCTCATGCCCGGTTTGCGCGGCACCCCGGCGGTCACGATGCACACATCGGCGCCCGCAATATCCGCATAGTCCTGCGTGCCTTTGAGGCGCGCATTAAAGCCTTCAACCGGCGCCGATTGGGCCAGATCCAGCGCCTTGCCCTGCGGCAAGCCCTCAGCAATATCGAACATCACGATATCGCCCATTTCCTTGAGGCCGGCCAGATGAGCGAGCGTGCCGCCGATCATGCCCGAACCAATGAGTGCAATCTTATTCCGCGCCATGGGGGTGTCTCCTTTAAAAGCGAGAGTTCTTATTGGATTTGACGGGCCCTCACCTACCGCGAATCCCCGGCACCCGCAAGGATTCTTCGGAGGTTAAAGTGCCGAGCTCTCAACCCTGTCCGGCATCCCACCCGATTGGTGAAACCGGTTCCCCCGCGCAGGCGGGGGTCCAGAGCCGCCATGCACGATGGTTTATGTTGCCCCTGGGTTCCCGCCTACGCGGGAACACCATGTTGTAGAAATCAACAAGACCGCAATCATGGCCTACCTTTTCGGGTGTCGGCTCACCTTTCCCAATACTCAACAGACTGCATTTCCATGAGCCGGGAGACCGTACGCGCAAACTCAAAGCTGCCGTCGCCAGCGGGATAAAGCCCCAGAACCGGCACCTCGGCCGAAGCAATCAATTTCCCGTGAGCCTCATAAAGTGCGTCCACCAGAGTAACAAAGCGCTTGGCCTCATTGCGGCTTTCCGGGCCCAGCGCCGGAATGCCGGACAGGATCAGCGTGTCAAAGGCCCCGGCAAGCGCCAGATAGTCCCCGGCCCCCAAAGCAGCCCCGCAAAGCGCCTCGAAGCTTGCCATGGCGACCCCTTTGGCCGTGCGCGGCAGCACCACCTGGCGACCTTTGACTTCAAGCGAAAAGGGCTCCCCCGCCGCGCCATCGGTCAATTGCTCAAAAGCCGCCTCAAGCGCCGCATCCGCCTGCGCGCCCAGGGGACAATGATAGACCGGCGCGCCTTTCAGCCGCTCCAGCCGGTAGTCCCGGGGACTGTCGAGATGATGCACCTCAAGCTTTTCGGCGATCATGGCAATAAAGGGTTCAAAGAGCGGCCGGTTAAGCCCGCCCTCGTAAAGCGACCAGGGGTCCCGGTTGGAGGTTGCCACCACGATCACCCCGCGCTCAAAAAGCGCCTCAAAGAGCCGCCCCAGGATCATGGCATCGGCCACATCGCTGACCTGAAATTCATCGAAACACAGGAGCACCGCCTCAGCCGCAATCTTTGCCGCTACCGGCGGGATCGGATCATCCCCCGCCCCTTTGACATAATGAGGTTCGCCGCGCCGCGCGGCCTCTGAAAGCTTGCGCCAGCGAAAGATCTCCTCATGCACCTCCTGCATAAAGGCATGAAAATGCACCCGGCGTTTTTTCTCCTGCGGCGCCAGATCAAAGAAGAGATCCATCAGCATGGATTTGCCCCGGCCAACGTCTCCATAGAGATAAAGACCGACCGGCTCGGGCTCCGCCCGGCCAAAGAGCCGCCGCCGCTTGCCCGGTCGATAGCCTTCAAGCCGCTGCACCAGAAGCTGCAACTTTTCCACGGCCAGTTCCTGCGCCGGGTCCTGGGTCACCTGGCCGGATCGAACCAGATCGCGATAGGCGGAGATGATGGTCAAAGAGCTGTCTCTCGTTCAAGGGGCTTTCGTCCCGGTTCCATAGCAGAAGCCGGGAACTGACGCCAAATTCTTCTGGCAACTGCCCAAAACCCCGATAAACTGCGCCGCTTCGGAGTATTCTCAATTCCAGGCAGGTATTTGACCCTATGACCACCGCACAGATTCTCGACCACCTCGATCAGGATCAGGACGGCGCGACCGCGCGTCTCTTCGATCTGCTGTCGATCCCCTCCATTTCAACCGATCCAGGTTATGCCAGCGATTGCGTCCGCGCCGCTGAATGGCTGCAGCAGGACCTCGCCTCAATCGGTTTTGAGGCGCGCGTCGAGCCAACCGCCGGTCACCCCATGGTGGTCGCCCACTATCGCACCGACAAGCCCGGCGCCAAACACATCCTCTTTTATGGTCACTATGATGTGCAGCCGCCGGACCCGCTGGAGCTCTGGGAAACTCCGCCTTTCGAGCCACGCATTGAACGCAGGGACAACACCGACGAAGGCCGCATCGTTGCCCGCGGCGCCATGGACGACAAAGGCCAGCTCATGACCTTTGTCGAGGCCTGCCGGGCGTGGTCCAAGGTGGCTGGCAGCCTGCCGCTGAACATCACCCTCCTGTTTGAGGGCGAAGAAGAAAGCGGATCAACCAACCTTGAACCTTTCCTCAAAAAATTCAAAGACGAGCTGAAGGCCGACATGGTTTTCGTCTGCGACACGCTGATGTGGGACAAGGAAACCCCCGCCATCACCGCCATGCTGCGCGGCATGGTGGCGCAGGAGTTCACCGTTAAGGCGGCCTCCCGCGATCTCCACTCCGGCCTTTACGGCAATGCGGCGCAAAACCCGATCAACATCATCACCCGCATCCTCGGCGAACTGAGAACGGCCGATGGCCATGTCAACCTTCCCGGCTTTTATGAGGGCGTAAACGACATTGATCCGGACGTCCTCGCTCAGTGGCAGTCTCTGGGCTTTAGCGAAGACGCTTTCCTGGGCGACATTGGCCTGAAGACCTCCGCCGGCGAGCCGGACCGTCACATTCTGGAGCACATCTGGACGCGGCCCACCTGCGATGTAAACGGTATTACGGGCGGCTACACCGGCGATGGCTTTAAGACAGTGATCCCGGCGAAAGCTTCCGCCAAGCTGTCCTTCCGCCTCGTCAGCGGCCAGGACCCGAAAAAGATCCGCGCCGCCTTCCAGGAATTCGTCCGCACACGGATCCCTTCCGATTGCTCCGTCGAATTCATCGACCACTCCATGGCGCCTGCCTTTGCCATGGATACTTCCGGGCCTTTCATGGAAATCGCGGACAAAGAACTCGCCGCCGAGTTTGGCAAGCCGACCGCCTACGTCGGCTGCGGCGGATCAATCCCCATTGTCGAAAATTTCAAGAACGCATTGGGCATGGACGCCGCCCTCATCGGTTTTGGCCTTGAAGATGACAAGGCCCATAGCCCGAATGAGAAGTATGAGGTCTCCAGCTTCCGCCATGCCGCACGCTTTTGGGCGCGCTTGCTCGGCGCGCTTTAAAATTAAGTGAATGTCATCCCCGCGAAGGCGGGGATCCAGGGGCCACGATTGAGGCCGCTCTGGGTCGCACTGGACCCCCGCCTTCGCGGGGGAACAATCGTTTCTTGCCTTCCCGCGATCAAGTCGCGGGGTGACACCATAATGTGTTGGGAACGTTCAAAATGAACTAGGCCCGACCGGGCCTCGGGCGAAAGCCCGCCCCCGCG
>SBGZ01000055.1 GCA_006226415.1 Alphaproteobacteria bacterium | reverse complement strand
GAGCGCGATCCGGGGTCTAATCCACGTCTCGTCAAAGCGGAAATGCCATTGGACCCCGGGTCAAGCCCGGGGTTACAGGTTCTTCCATTTTTCAATTCTTCCGCCAGCTGCAAGATATGCTCAGGCGTGCGGTTGGCCTTTTGTTTTTTAGGCGTTCCTTACAAGTACACTTGTGTCCCCGCGCAGGCGGGGACCCAGGGGCAACAAATGCCGTGTTGTATGATGGCTCTGGACCCCCGCCTTCGCGGGGGAACGGGTTTTTTATCTTCTATTCTTCCCCCACCTCCTGCAGATCTTCCGAAGCGGTCCGGCCTTTTGTTTTTTAAACGTTCCTTACAAGCACACTTGTGTCCCCGCGCAGGCGGGGACCCAGGGGCAACAAATGCCGGCTTGTATGATTGCTCTGGACCCCCGCCTTCGCGGGGGAACGGGTTTTTTTATCTTCTATTCTTCCCCCACCTCCAAGAGATCTCCTGGCGTGCAGTCCAGGGCTTTGCAAAGCGCCTCGAGAGTGGAGAAGCGGATGGCGCGGGCCTTGCCGCGTTTGAGCACCGAAAGGTTGGCAAGGGTGATGCCAACCTCCTCGGAGAGTTCGGTAAGAGTTTTTTTTCGCTGAACCAGCAGGAGGTCCAGATTGACTTTGATCATCGGGCTTCCTTCACACTGTCAGCGATTGGTCTTCATGCAGGTCTGCCGCTTCGGCGAGCACGCCAGAAAGGACAATCACCGCAAGACCCACAAATATCCCTCCCACGCTGAGTTCGAAAGCGGGGTAGACCTCCAGTCCGGCAATACCGAGGTCGGCGTTTGCGAGCAATATGGACCCTGTGACGTATTCAAAGAGCGGTCGTGCGACTTGCCAGACAAGGATGACGATGCCGACCATTTTGATGTGCCGAACCATCTCGAAAGAAAAGGGATTGCCCGCCCGCAACATGGCGAAGACTTTTCTCAAGTGCCAGAGGCCGTAAAGGAAGATGAGGGCGCCGATCTCAGCGATCAGCAGCACCCAGGCAGCCCCGCCGGTGTCTTCCATTGCCAATTCGATTTGGCTGTGGCCGTGAAGGAGGGGGGTGTCGGTGGCGGCTTCGGCAAAGAACTTGAAACCGGCGAAAAATCCAACGGTCACATCGTCAGCCTGGTCGAGCATCCCGGAGGTCATTACCACGACCATGATAGGAAAGGTCACAGCGGCAATGATGCCCAAGACCCAGGCAATTCCCAGGATCGTGGATGCAATTTTGGTGAGTTTTCTTTGTCCTGACATGGGTCGTAAGGCCTTCTGTAGATGAGTGATCTTTATCGATAATCGATAAATAGCGAAGAATGATCGAAAGTCAATATGAAATTATCGATAATCGATAAGTTGCTTGCAGAATGACCGAAGTTTTCACACAGATTTCACAGGAAAAGTGCCGTTTTTGAGCCGTGTCTCATGTGGGTTTGATGGCCGAGCCCCATGTTGGCGGTGTTCGGCGGATCCGTTCCGCCTTTGATCAACCGACATGGAGGCATGAACCCATGGAGAACTTAATTGCACCTGAGATCTTGAGCGCTCTTGGAATTTTTGTTCAGATTTTTCTCGGCATCTTATTGGCTGATTTCATCAGCGGCTTTTTTCACTGGTTGGAGGATTGCTACGGCAAGGAACACTGGCCAGTGCTGGGCCCCTTTGTGATCGAACCAAACATCCGCCATCACAGCCGGCCGCTGGATTTTACAAGGGGGTCCTATTTGTTCCGCAACAGGGTGGTATTGGTGTTGACCGTGCTCTTCGGGATCGGTTTTTGGGCGGCGGGCTGGCTCAATCCATTTACGGTGACGGCATTGATCTTCGGCAGTCAGGCGAATGAGATCCATTGTTGGGCGCATATGCCAACCGCCAAGGTGCCGCGCTTTGTGCAGTGGTTGCAGCGGTGGGGATTGCTTTTGACCCCCATGCACCATTGGCGCCATCACAGAGCGCCCCACGACCGCCATTACTGCACGGTGACCAATTTCCTCAATCCGGTATTGGACAAGATTGGGTTCTTTCGAGGTGTCGAGCGTGCGATCTGGATTATCACCTCAAAATCCCCACGGGATCGCAAGATTTCTGTGTGACGTGAGGGCCGGGCTGTCATTCTGGCAGTCCGGCGCGCACCAGAGCGGCCTGACAGGCATGGGTGGCGGCAGGGTCGCTATAGGCCGGTGACGCGCAATAACCCTCAGCTGAGAAAGTTCCGCCCGTGCGATCCATGATCAGATCGACAAAGGCTTTGCTTTCACTCGTTGTGCCTAGCGTGTCGTAGGCGAGGATCATTTCAAGAGCCGGGGCGATGGTCCCGGCCGCTTCAAAGTCGACTTGTTTCAGGCAGTTGATGGCACCTTGCGGGTCGCCGCTGACACGCAAGGCCCTCGCATAGCTCCATTGGTACCAGGTCGGCGTGCCATAGGGGCGTAGGATGAGCGCGCGGGTGGCCAGCTCCAAAGCGCGGCGAGGATTGTCCGTATAGGAATAAACGAAGCCGCCAAAGGCGGTGGAGTCGGCGCCGGAGCCGGAGAGTGCCAATCCCTTGTCGATCTTGTCGCGCGCAGCTTCGTGGTCTCCCTTGAAGAGGAGAAGAAGTGCCTGAAGGTTTTGCGCGGGCGCATATGCCGGGTCCAGTTCGGCGGCTACCCGGGCCTCTTGCTCGGCCCGTGCCAGGTCGCCGGGGTGACCGGTCTGCCAACGGAAGATAAGCGGTGAAAGATATGTGAACCCGAGACCGGCGTGGGCGCTTGGGTTGCTCGGGTCTTTTTCCAGCGCGGCCAGAAATTCTTTGCGCGCGAGATCATTATAGAGCGGCTGTATTTCCCCCAAATAGCCAAAGCCTTTGGTGACAAGTTCAAAAACCGCGAAAGATTCTGGCTCGTACTGTCGGTGGAAAAGGGCTTGGGTGCCTTCTGTAATTTGCTCCTGGATGCCCCAGGCGGCGCGCATGGCAATCTCGTTTTGCAGGTGACCGGCATCGGCGAGGGGATCTTTGTCGGTAAAAGTGCTTTGCCAGATTTGGCGTCCGGACGTGCCGTCGACGATCCGCATGGTGATGCGTTGTCCATCCGGGTCCGGCGTGATGGTGGTTTCAAAGATTTGTGTCGCGGCGTTTTTACGGGCGAGTTCGCGAGGCGGCAGATCTCTGTCGGGGTGTCCGACGCGCGGACCCGCGACCAGGGTCAGATCCGTCAGAACTGAGGACATGGCTTGAATGGCCTCTGTGGTGGACTGGCCGAAGAGCTGCATGTCTTTGTCATCGCCAAATGTATGAGTTGGGAGGAGAAGGAGAACGGGTTTTGAGATATCCCTCAATTGGCGCGGTGCGTTGCAGGTCAGCGGCGCGGGTGTGGCGACTTCCGTTTGTGCGCTTTCAGGGAATGAATTTGTCTTCTTTGGTGGCGCGAAAAATGAAAAGAGAGTCCAAAGCACCACCGCCAGCAAAATCGTGGCGGCGATCAGCACGCCTGGCGACTTCAAATTGGCGGGCGGCAGATTGGGGGCGCCTGTTTCTTGCTCCTTCGCCGCCTGGGAAGAGGGTTTCAGCGGCGGCGCTTCGAAGCCTGCCTGAACGGGTTCCGGCACGGTCTTGGCAGCGGCGAGCAAATTCTCGGTCTCAGCGTCAGGGACGGTGTCCAATTGCTGCGACAAGGCCAGTCGGCAGGCTTCATACTGACGTACCGCGGCGCTGCGCTGTCCCTTTGCCAAGTAGAGCCGCATGAGCAGTCTGTGACCCTCCTCATGGGCGGCATCAATATCTATCAGGCGGCGCGCGGTTTCGATGGCTTCGTCCAGCTGACCGTTTTCCTGGTCCGCCTTGGCAATGGACTCGAAGAGCTCAACCGCCAGGGCCTTCAGGTGCGTGCTGGTTTGCAAGCGCCAGTGATCAAAGTCTTCGGAGATGGGGCCAAGGGTGGCCAAAAAATCTCCTTGATACAGATCGCGTGCTGTTTTGCGGTCCTCCATGTGCGGACTGGCACAAAGCCGCTCAAAGGTTCCAACATCGGTTAAGATCTGGCTCGCATCCAGGGTGAGGGCGCCCTCTTCGGTATCGCGGAGAATGGATGCCGCATCGCCCAGAAGTTTGCGGGCGCTCGAAAGAGCTTGCCGAAAACTTTGTTGGGACTGTTTCTCAAACCGCTCGGGCCAAAGCAATTCGGCGAGCGCTTCGCGGCGAAAGGATCGCCCGGGGGCAGCTGCAAGATAGGCCAGAAGGGCATTGGTTTTCTTGCCGCCTAATGACAGCGGCGCGCCATCTTCGGTTGAGGCCCCAAACGTTCCAAAGAGTGTGAACCTGAGTTTTGGCAAAGTGATCCCTTCATCTGCTCTGACAGAATTATGCAGAGAATAGGGGCAATGTCACTTCGCTTGATTGGGCTAGCGTCGATAATGGCGCCAATCGTCAAATCGGATGAAGATCAGATAGATCAGCGAGACGAGTACGATGAGGACTGCCGCCTTGAATGCGATGGGCTTTAGACCCAGGACGGCAAGTAGAGCCTGCCGCAGCCCGGCGTCGTTGATGAGAGCCGGGTCCACTCCTTGCGAGAGGTGGAAGAGGGCGAGCAGACTGGTCATGAAAAGGGCCAGGAAGCTCACTTTGATGCTTCGAGATGCCCAGAAACTCTTCCGGCGGGGTGAACTTTCTCCCAGCGGTCGGGCACGGGTGGAGGAGCGGTTGCCCGGAATGGCGGGGTCCACATGAGAGGGGGTCAAAAATAGTGCTTTTTCAGCCGCGCGGCGGCGCTTGAGGCCCTTGGACTGGATGCGTTGGCCATCCATGTCAATGTCGACCCACCAGTCAAAGCCATCGGCAGCGCCCAAACGGTCGTCTCGGTTCAGCTTTTTCAAGAGTCCTGAGGAGGCAAAGGCTTCCGGTCCGATGTTAAAGACCAGAGAGGTGAGGGCTGAAAATTCGTTTTCATTGAGGGGGACTTTCACCAAGGCGCTCACACTGCTCTCGATGTTGTGGAGTTCCTCCAGGAGCAAAAGTTCAGCTTCCTCGTCGGTGATAGAGGCGTCTTTTTCGACACCCCCCTTATGACCATAACCAATGGTCCAGGCGCCCGAATCGTCTCGAAAGGCGGTCTTGGCCAGTCCCTCAAATTCTTTGATCAGATCAATCCCTTCCTGGGTGATCTTCTGCGTCATGTTTTTCCCCTGCCGCGCCCGCTATTTTTCCATTGCACCCCAGCTAGAAAGGCTTGCATGACAAGCGGATCGGCTTTGTCATTTGTTCCCGTCATCGGTGAGTGCGACACCCCAGTGAGATGAGTGTGTTGAAGGGGGGGCAATTCGTCAAGTTCGGCGAAGCCTTTAGGGGGAGATTCGTTCCTCGAAAATCTGCCTTCCAAAGGGCCGCGCGGGGATGGGTGACTGGACGCTGGTCTGCGCCAGAGCGCGTTTCTCCACATTTCCCCGCAAATAAATCCAATTATATCAATCTGTTAACTAATTTTCTTAATGCAAGATATAGGCACGGGGGATAAGCTGAATGCGCTATTGAATCCCCTTGGGCTCCTCCATATACTCCGCCCGCTTTTTGGGGCATCGCTGGCAAAATTGAGGAGTTAGGCCGTATGGCACCCGCTGCAAAGAAAAAGACAGCTACGAAGACCAAGACTAAGGCGAAAGCTAAAACCAAGGTGAAGGCCAAGGTAAAGGTCAAGGCCAAAACCAAGGCCAAAACCAAAGCCAAGGTTAAAGCGAAGCCGAAAACCAAGGCTCAGCCTAAGGCAAAGGCCAAAGTTAAAGCCAAGGTGAAGGCAAAAGCCAAAGCCCCGGCGAAAAAGAAGGTGGCCAAAAAGGCGGTGAAGAAGACCGCCAAGAAAGCCTCTTCACGCAAGGCAGTCGCCAAAACCGCGACCCGGTCCTCTTCCCGCCGCGTTTCAGTGCCGGATGAAGACTATCGGCCTACTGAAGATGAGCCCTTCATGAACAAGCGCCAGCAGGCTTATTTCCGCAAGCGTCTGGAAGATTGGAAGGATGAGATTATTCGCGAAAGCCGTGAAACCATCGTCAATCTGCAGGAAGATACCGCGAACCACCCGGATCTGGCGGATCGGGCCACTTCCGAGTCAGAACGCAGTCTTGAGCTGAGAACCCGCGATCGTCAGCGTAAGCTGGTCATCAAGATTGATCAGGCCATTGCCCGGATCGATGAGGGCACCTATGGCTATTGCGAAGAGACCGGCGAGCCGATCAACGTACGGCGTCTGGATGCGCGCCCGATCGCGACCTTGAGCATTGAAGCGCAAGAGCGCCATGAGCGGCGGGAAAAGGTCTATCGGGACGATTGATTTCGCTCACGGCCAGTGTGCTTTGCTCGTGGTTCAAACAAATTCGTATCCCCGGACAAGCGGAGCGCGATCCGGGGTCTAATCCACGTCTCGTCAAAGCGGAAATGCCATTGGACCCCGGGTCAAGCCCGGGGTTACGGGTTCTTCCTTTTTCCAATTCTTCCACCTCCAGCAATTTCCCCGAGGCGGTCGGGCCTTTGGCGTTATTTCACTTCAATTGTGATCACGTCCGACATGACCGGCGGGTCGAAGGGCACATGGTTCATGTCGCCGAGGACCAGCTGAAGTGTGTGGGTGCCGGGTGGCAAATCGAGTTCGGTTTCGGTCTGGCCGCCGCCGAAGTGCTTGATGTGGTCATCAGCAGGTAGGTTTTCTTTGAGCTCGTCTTCGGAAAGAGGCGGGCGATCAATGAGCAGATGGTGATGGCCGGTGCCGGGTTTGTCGGTGCCAGCCGGGGCGACGCCCATGCCGCGCAGCCCGAAAACCACATGGACAGGGCTTGCGACCGTTTCGCCGTTTGAGGGCGCGATGAAATAGACCGCGGGCAGAGGGCTCTCTGGGGTTTTTTCTGCTTTAGCACCGAATTTGAAAACACCCACAATCGAGAGTGCCGCTAGAATGCCTATGACGAGAGGGATTTTACGGTTCATGGTTTTATGTCGTCTCCTGTGCAAGCCTGGCTTTATATTTCGCGGTAGCTTAGCCAATTTGCGGACCGGTGAACAGGAAGCAAACCGAATCACTTTGAGCGGTATGGCGCGGTTCCAGGGCTCGCGAAGTTAGGGCGGGCTCAGAGGAAGGCCGGAAAAGCCGCAGCAGGCTGAGGTTTTTGTCGTCTTTTATGAGCAGTTGCTGGGGAGGCCAGACAGCTTATATCCTGCAGGAGAGCTGCGGCCTGGTCGCGGATATTTTTGAGGAGACCTTCCCATTTCTACGGATCTTGTCGAGCGCGATATGGATCTGGATTTTGATCCGGACCTTGAGGCAAGCGGCCATGGCGTTGATCAGATTGACCGGTCATTGGCTGAAGAAGAGCCTGACGTGCCGGTTGTCGCGAATTCGCGGCTGGCGCGGTTCATGCAGCCACTCTTGGAGGAGGGGGGGCCTGCGGCATCGCAGGTGGTGATGATCATTCTCGCGGCCGTTGGCGTGGTTCTGCTCGCGGCCCTGGCGGCGCGGGCTCCCGGCATTCTGGGTGTCGCCGGGATGGTGTTGCTGACCGGTCTTATCATTGTTCCCTTTTTATTGCTGTTGGCTCTTGCGCGCGGGCTCTTGCCCTCGGCCAAACTGCATGTGGCGCAATCAGATTCGCCCGTTGCGACCGCGCGGCGGCTGGCGTTCGATCTGCTTGATCGATCTCTGGTGCCCTGCCTCCTGACGGGCCGCGAGGGCAATGGACTTTACGCCAATGAAGCCTTTCGGTCCTATTTCAAGGTCAAAGGGAAAGAAGCTCCTGGCCTGGAAGTTCTGTTTGCCCAGGACGAAGACATGCAGGCTGTGCTTTACCGTCTTTCGCGCTGCGCGGTGCAGGGGGAGCGCGGCAGCGAACAGGTTTTAATCCAGGGCGCCAGTCTGAATGCCTTGCGTGATCGAGCGGAGGGCAGCCGCTGGCTGGAAATTGAAATCAGGCCCGTAGAAGCTGAAGGGGAACATTTTCTCTGGGAAGTCTATGACATTACCGACGACAAGACCGAGGAAGCTCTTCAGGAGGCGCCGCCGGATGAGCGTGTTGTCGCGCTGGATGCTTTGCCGGTGGGCCTTTTCGCGGTGGACAATGAGGGACGTATCCGTTTTGCCAATCAAACCTTTCGCGAGTGGCTCTCGCTGGGAGATGGGGCCGCGGTGGAACTTGAGGCATTGATTTCGGATCCGGTGACAGCCGAGCGATTGAAATCAGGCGCGGATCTGACTGAAGCGGAACTGGACGAAGGCTGGATTGTCGCCTTCGACCTGTCTGGCGACGAGGTGCTGGATCTGCGCCTCCTGCCCGCGACAGATCAACTTTTGCCGGAAGATGCGGCTGGCGCGCACGCCTATCTCGTCACCCTGCCGCGGGAGATTGGCGTGAGTGATGTGTTGCCGGCACCTGTTGCTGCCTGGGACGGCGATGGGCCGCCCATGCTGTCTGATCTTGTGGATGATGCGCCCATTGGCGTGGTGACGGTTTCGGCGGACGGTGTGGTCTTGTCGTCCAACCCGGCCTTTCGAGACATGGCTGCGGCGCCCGCGCTGCCTGGGGACCCCTTGCAAGCCAGCCTGGCGCCCGTGGATCGCTCACGGGTGGCGGCGTTATTAACGGCGGCGCTTGAAGATGAAACCAAACCCAAGCCGCTCGACATTCAATTGGCCGGGGAGAATGGTCGTTCATGTCAGCTTTTTATCAATCGCATAGAGAATCGGGCGTTGTTTGGTTCGGCGCAAGCGGCGGCCATTTTGTATTTTATCGACACGACCGATCAAAGGGCCCTGGAGCTGCAATTTACGCAAAGCCAGAAAATGCAGGCGGTCGGGCAGTTGGCGGGCGGTGTCGCGCACGACTTCAACAATGTGCTGACCGCTATTATCGGATATTGCGACCTCTTGCTTGCACAGCACAAGGTGGGCGACCCGAGCTTTGCGGATTTGAATCAGATCAAGCAGAACGCCAATCGGGCGGCCAATCTGGTGCGGCAGTTGCTGGCTTTCTCGCGGCGGCAAACCCTGGTACCCCGCGTGCTGCAACTGTCCAATGCCATTGCGGAAACCGAAATGCTCTTGAAGCGTCTGCTGGGTGAGAAAATCGAGTTTGTGCAAAATCAGCAGCGCGACCTCGGGCTCGTTAAGGTGGACCAGGGGCAGCTTGAACAGGTCGTGGTCAATCTGGCGGTGAATGCCCGAGATGCCATGGGCGATGGTGGTACACTGACGATCTCGACCTATAATGTGTCGGAAGAGGATGTCGCAAAGCTCGGCCATGCCATGATGCCGCCAGCGGACTATGTCTGCCTGGAAGTGACCGACACGGGTTGCGGCATTGCCAAAGAAAATCTGGCCAATATTTTTGAACCCTTCTTTACGACCAAGGGCGTGGGTCAAGGGACCGGGCTGGGGCTTTCGACCGTTTACGGCATTATCAAACAGACCGGTGGGTTTATCTTCCCGGAAAGTGAAGAGGGGGTTGGAACCACTTTCAAGATTTACCTGCCGCGCCACCCGGACGAAGAGCTGCCTACTGAAGCAGGTGCGGGCAAGAGCGAGATGAAGGACCTGTCCGGTGAGGGCACTGTGCTTCTTGTAGAAGACGAAGACGCGGTGCGCGCCTTTGCGGCACGCGCTCTGAGCACGCGGGGATACCGGGTGCTGGAGGCGTCCAATGGCGAGATGGGGCTTGAGATCGTCGAAGAGGAAGAGGGTAACATCGACATCATGGTGTCCGATGTGGTCATGCCGACCATGGATGGGCCCACGATGGCGAAAAAGGTCAAAGAGAAGTATCCGGGCATCAAGGTGATCTTTATTTCCGGCTATACGGAAGATGCCTTTGAGGATGATCTCGACCGACCGGAAGATTTCACCTTTCTGCCGAAGCCTTTCTCTCTAAAAGAGCTGGCCACCAAGGTGAAGGAAGTGCTGGCGCGCTGAACTGGGGAAGGCGGGGTCCTTTTTGCTCAAAAGCAGTGGTTTTAATTTACCATAACCATTTCTCGTGTCGGGTTGGGTGAGAACAAAAAAGGAAAACACTCTTAAAAACATAATTCTTTCAATAACTTAAAAAAGTTGTTGTCAATGAGAACAAAACCGGTACATATGGACTCAATTGCAACGCCACAGGGCCTGTGAAATAAGGAGAGCGATGTGTCTGAGAACGTAGTGAGCCTGACTGGAAAGGACGGCATGGATAAGAAAAAAGCATTGGAAGCGGCGCTGAGCCAAATTGATCGAGCCTTTGGGAAGGGCTCCGTCATGAAGCTCGGACAGAAAGATGTGGTCGCCATTGAGGCGATCTCCACGGGCTCCCTGGGGCTTGATATTGCGCTGGGTATTGGCGGGCTGCCGAAGGGCCGGGTGATCGAAATCTATGGTCCTGAGTCCTCGGGTAAAACGACCCTGGCCCTGCATGTCGCCGCCGAGGCGCAAAAGGCAGGCGGGATTGCCGCTTTTGTCGATGCGGAGCACGCGCTTGATCCTGCCTATGCCAAGAAGCTGGGCGTTGATCTGGATGAGCTTTTGATCTCGCAACCCGATACCGGTGAGCAGGCGCTTGAGATTACCGACACGCTGGTGCGCTCCGGTGCGGTCGACCTTGTCGTCGTTGACTCCGTTGCGGCGCTGACCCCGAAAGCCGAGCTGGAAGGGGAAATGGGCGACTCCCTGCCGGGCCTGCAGGCGCGGCTGATGAGCCAGGCCATGCGCAAGCTGACCGCTTCGATTTCCAAATCCAACTGCATGGTGATCTTCATCAATCAGATCCGGATGAAGATCGGCGTTATGTTCGGCTCCCCGGAAACCACGACCGGCGGGAATGCTCTGAAATTCTATTCGTCTGTTCGTCTCGACATCCGCCGCATTGGCGCGATCAAGGACCGTGATGAGGTGGTGGGCAATCAGACCCGCGTGAAGGTGGTCAAGAATAAGGTCGCGCCTCCCTTCAAGGTCATTGAATTTGATATCATGTATGGCGAAGGCGTTTCCAAGACCGGCGAGATCCTCGATCTGGGCGTGAAGTGCGGCGCGGTTGAGAAATCCGGCGCCTGGTATTCGGCCATGGACCAGCGGATTGGTCAGGGCCGTGAAAACGCCAAGACTTTCCTGAAGGAAAATCCGGATATGGCCCAGGCTATCGAAAAAGCGATCCGGGTGAATGCCGGTCTCATCGCTGAAGAAATGATGGTCGGCTCAGAGCTTCACAATGATGCCGATGACGGGGATGAGGCGCTGGAAGCCTGATCCGTCCTTACGGACTTAAACATCCAATCCCTCGGGGGCGTCCTTTCGTCCCCGCGCGGCCCTGTCGCGGGGCGCCCATCCGGGCCGCTCCCTGAGGGCTTCCCAAAGACACGTCCCCTCAAAACCGTCTTTGGAACCTGAGAGCGGTCTCGCAAGGTGCCCTGCCTTGCGGGACCGTTTGACTTTGTGCCAGGGCGGCGAGGAGCGCCCTCCGGATGCAAGGGGCACTGTCTTCGGCGCCTGCGCGGTTGACGGACCGGTGGACAGGAAGGCAAACGGGCGATAAAAGCGGGGGTCACGCCCTTTTTGGGGTAATTCCTAGAATTTGAAAGCCCGTTTGATCCCATGCAATCCCTGAAAGACATCCGCCGCGACTTTCTTGACTACTTTATGAACGAGGACCACGAGGTGGTGGCCTCCAGTTCACTGGTGCCGCAAAACGACCCGACGCTGATGTTTACCAACGCGGGCATGAACCAGTTCAAAAATGTCTTTACTGGTAATGAGTCCCGGCCCTATATCCGCGCGGCCTCGGCGCAAAAATGCGTGCGGGCCGGTGGCAAGCACAATGACCTCGACAATGTGGGATATACGGCGCGCCATCACACCTTCTTTGAGATGCTGGGGAATTTTTCCTTTGGTGATTATTTCAAGGAAGAGGCCATCCACTATGCCTGGGAGCTGTTGACCCGGGATTTAGGGTTGTCGCCGGAGCGCATGTTGGTGACGGTCTATGCCGAGGATGATGAAGCCTTCAAACTCTGGAAAAAGATTTCCGGTTACTCTGACGAAAAAATCATTCGCATCGCCACGTCTGACAATTTCTGGTCGATGGGAGATACCGGTCCTTGTGGCCCTTGCTCAGAGATTTTCTATGACCACGGGGATCACATCTGGGGAGGTCCTCCGGGCTCTCCGGAGGAAGATGGCGACCGCTTTGTCGAGATCTGGAACTTGGTCTTCATGCAGTATGACCAGATTTCTACTGACACCCGTGTGGATCTGCCCAAGCCCTCCATTGACACGGGCATGGGGCTTGAGCGTATTGCGGCGGTGTTGCAGGGGGTTCACAACAACTATGATGTGGATCTATTTCAGAACATCATCAAGGTTTCCGAGGAGCTGACGGGCAATCGGGACGAGGCGTTGATTGCCAGTCACCGGGTGATTTCCGATCACCTGCGTTCCACTTGCTTTTTGATGTCGGACGGAGTTTTGCCGTCGAACGAGGGGCGCGGCTATGTGCTGCGCCGGATCATGCGGCGGGCCATGCGCCACGCGCATATTCTGGGGGCAAAAGAACCGCTCATGCACCGGCTGGTGCCAGCTCTTATTTCGGAGATGGGCGAAGCCTATCCGGAGCTTGTGCGGGCCAAATCACTCATGACGGAAACGCTGAGGCTGGAAGAAGAGCGGTTCCGGCAAACCCTCGACCGCGGCTTGAAGTTGCTGGATGAAGCAACAGCGGATATGGGCGAGGGGGACGAACTTTCCGGCGAGGTGGCCTTCAAGCTCTATGACACTTACGGCTTCCCGATTGACCTCACTGAGGATGCGCTTCGCGGCCGGTCCATGGGAGTTGATAGCGCTGGCTTTGAGGCCGCGATGGAGCGGCAGAAGGCGGAAGCGCGGGCGGCCTGGAAAGGCTCCGGTGAAACCGCGACCGATGAAGTTTGGTTTGACTTGAAGGATCGCCTCGGGGCGACCGAGTTCCTGGGCTATGAGACGGAGCGCGCCGAGGGGTTGGTTACCGCGATCCTGAAGGGCGGCGCGGAAGTTGAAGCCGCCTCAGAAGGGGACGAGGTTGTGTTCCTCACCAACCAGACACCGTTTTATGGCGAAAGCGGCGGTCAGGTCGGAGACCAGGGCTTGGGCCAATCTTCGAACGCCGAGTTGGTGATTACCGATACAATTAAAAAGCTTGGGGATGTGCACGGGCATGTGGCCAAGATCACCAAAGGCAGCCTCAAGGTGGGTGATGCGGTTGATCTGCGCGTGGATCACGAGAAACGCTCAGCCACCCGCGCCAATCACTCGGCTACGCATTTGCTGCATGCGGCGCTGCGCAATGTGCTCGGCGATCACGTGACGCAAAAAGGCTCTCTGGTAAATGACGAGCGGCTGCGCTTTGACTTTTCCCATCCCAAGGCCTTGTCGCCTGAAGAGGTTGAAGCCATTGAGCGCCAGGCCAATCGGGTGCTGCGCGGCAATGACGAAGTGGTGACCCGGCTCATGACGCCCGAAGAGGCTATGGACCAGGGCGCTATGGCCCTCTTTGGTGAGAAATATGGCGAGGAAGTTCGTGTGCTGAGCATGGGGACCGATCATGGTAACAATTATTCGGTAGAGCTTTGTGGCGGCACCCACGTCAATCGCCTGGGCGATATTGGCATCATCAAGATTACCGGTGACAGTGCGGTAGCCGCTGGCGTGCGCCGAATTGAAGCGGTAACCGGCGAGGGTGCCCGGATTTATCTCAACGCTCAGGCAGAGCTCTTGCGAGAGGCTGCGGATGCGCTGAAGACCTCACCGGCGGAGCTACCGGACCGTATTGCGGCGCTGGTGGCGGAGCGCAAGAAGCTGGACAAGGAACTCGCCGATGCGCGCAAGGCGCTTGCCTTTGCCGGTGAGAGCGGCGGGGCTGGCGGTCCTGTCGAAGAAGAGATCGGCGGCGTTAAATTTATCGGTCAGGTGCTGACGGGTGTTTCGCCGAAGGATCTGCCGGGGGTCATTGACGATGCCAAGTCCAAGCTGGGCTCGGGCGTGGTTGCCTTTGCCTGCGTCAATGAGGGCAAGGCGGCTGTTGCGGTCGGTGTGACGGCGGACCTGACCGACAAGGTGAGTGCAGTGGATCTCGTGCGCGTGGGTGTTGAAGCCGTTGGCGGCAAGGGCGGCGGCGGCCGTCCCGACATGGCGCGTGGCGGCGGTCCGAACGGCGATGATGCGGACAAGGCGATTGCGGCTGTTAGGGCTCGATTGGCAGGATAAAAAAAACCTCTCCCTAAGGGAGAGGTCAGAACGCGTTAGTGTTTTGGGTGAGGGGACGACCCCTCATCCACCAAAGTCGCCAAGTTTTGACGACTTTGGTCCCCCTTCTCCCTGAGGGAGAAGGTTCCTTAGCCCATCGCCTTCTGCAGGTTTTCGTCGACCTTGTCGAGGAAACCAGTGGTGGAAAGCCACTTCTGGTCGGCGCCGACGAGGAGGGCCAGGTCTTTGGTCATATCACCTGCTTCAACCGTATCGACCACGACTTTTTCAAGCGTATTGGCGAAATTGATCAGCTCCTGGTTTTCATCGAGCTTGCCGCGGTGGGCGAGGCCACGGGTCCAGGCGAAGATCGATGCGATGGAGTTGGTCGAGGTTTCCTCACCGCGCTGATGGGCACGGTAGTGGCGGGTGACGGTGCCGTGGGCGGCTTCCGCCTCAAGGGTTTTTCCATCCGGCGTCATCAGAACCGAAGTCATGAGGCCGAGGGATCCAAATCCTTGCGCGACTGTGTCCGACTGCACGTCGCCGTCGTAGTTCTTACAAGCCCAAACAAAACCGCCGGACCATTTCATAGCACAGGCGACCATGTCATCGATGAGGCGGTGCTCGTAGGAGATGCCGGCAGCGTCGAACTGGTCTTTGTATTCGTTTTCGAAGACTTCCATGAAGAGGTCTTTGAAGCGTCCATCATAGGCTTTCATGATGGTGTTTTTGGTGGACAGGTAAACCGGCCATTTGCGCTGCAGGCCATAGGCCATGGAGGCCCGGGCGAAATCGCGGATCGAGTCATCCAGGTTATACATGGCCATGGCGACACCGGAGCTCGGGTAGTTGTAAACTTCCTCTTCGATGCTGTCGGAGCCGTCCTCTGCTTCCCATTTGATGGTCAGCTTGCCTTTGCCCGGCACAAGGAAGTCGGTCGCGCGGTATTGGTCACCAAAGGCATGACGGCCGATGACGATCGGCTGCGTCCAACCCGGCACAAGGCGCGGTACGTTCTGACAGATGATCGGCTCGCGGAAAACCACGCCGCCCAGGATGTTCCGGATGGTGCCGTTCGGCGATTTCCACATCTTCTTCAGGCCGAATTCCTCAACGCGGTCTTCGTCCGGGGTGATGGTGGCGCATTTGACGCCAACGCCATATTTCTTGATGGCTTCGGCGGAATCGACCGTGACCTTGTCATCGGTGCGGTCGCGCTCTTCCATGCCCAGGTCGTAGTATTTCAGCTCGATGTCGAGGTAAGGCAGAATCAGCTTGTCCTTGATGAACTGCCAGATGATGCGGGTCATTTCGTCGCCGTCGAGTTCAACAACCGGATTTGCAACCTTGATTTTGCTCATGTGATCACTCTCTCTATCAGAAGTGCGGCCTTGTCAGATGTGCCGTTCGGATGGGAGGCGCCGGGCGGGTCTTGCGCGGTGCCGGGGTGGGACGCGCGACTGGCCTCCCGTTTTCTGGCGTGGTAATAGCACCGCTTCTGATGAGATTAAAGGGCTGAACAGCAAAAAATGAGCGCGCGAGAAAAAGGCCATTCCGGCACGGTGCGGGGGGCAAAAACCCCGGAAAACCTCGGCTGGGGCGCGCCTGTGGTGATTTTGGTCAATCCTCAGCTGGGTGAAAACATCGGCATGGCGGCGCGGGCCATGGCGAATTTTGCGCTGACAGACCTGAGGCTGGTGGCGCCGCGGGACGGCTGGCCGAGCGAGAGCGCCATTAAGGCCTCCTCAGGCGCGGTTGAGGTGATTGAGGGGGCGCAGGTTTTTGAGACGGTGGAAGAGGCGATTGCCGATCTGCAGCTCGTCTATGCAACGACGGCACGGGAGCGCGATCAGCTCAAACCTGTGCTGACACCTGAGGAGGCGGGGCGTCGCACGCGGGCGGCTGCCGCTGAGGGGCAGCGGGTTGGCCTGATGTTTGGCCCCGAACGGGCGGGCCTTAAGAGCGATCACGTGGCGCTCGCCGATGCGGTGCTCATGGTGCCGGTCAATCCGGGCTTTGCCTCACTGAACCTGGCCCAGGCCGTCCTCCTCATTGGTTATGAGTGGTTCAAGCATGGGTCGGAAGCGCCGCCTGAGCGGATCGAAGAGGGGGCGACCCGGCCGGCAACCAAGGAAGAGCTGTTGGGCTTTTTTGAGCATCTTGAGCGCGAACTTGATGCCTCGGGCTTTTTGCGGCCGCCGGAAAAACGCAAGGCCATGGTGCGGAACCTGCGCAATATTTGGTCTCGGACCCAGCTTTATGATCAGGACGTGCGCACGCTCAGGGGGATCATCAAGTCTTTAGTGGTCTATGGCGGCGGGCGAAACCGGCCGGACGAGGATGATTGATGCCACCAAAAGTGCCTGACCCCAAATGTGGGTTATGGCTTGTTGACAGGGGCTGAAGGATCAGTATATTGCGCCTTCTTCTGCTGGGTTCTTGTCCGGCAGAACTTAAATTTTTGGCAGAAAGCTGCCTCGCCGCGAGGGTTCCTTGCGGAGTTGAGATGCGGCGCATGAGAAGGAAGGGTGACCCCCCATGTCGAAACGGCAGGAGTCCAAGTATAAAATTGATCGCCGCATGGGCGAAAATATCTGGGGGCGTCCGAAGAGCCCTGTGAACCGCCGGGACTATGGTCCGGGTCAACACGGTCAGCGCCGCAAAGGCAAGCTGTCGGATTACGGCATCCAGCTCATGGCCAAACAAAAGCTCAAGGGCTACTACGGTAACATCACTGAAAAGCAATTCCGC
>SBGZ01000046.1 GCA_006226415.1 Alphaproteobacteria bacterium | reverse complement strand
TAGCCGAGGCCAGCACCGACATAGGTGTTGATGCCATCACCCAGACCCAGATCCACATCCAGCCAGACGTTGGCCATGATGGACATGGCGGTCAGGTCGCCAGACCCGCTCACTGTCGAAGAGGTGAAGCTGCCGCCCTTGGTATAGGCAGGGACCTTCGTCCAGAAATTCGGGCCACCGGAGCTCAGAACCTGGCTTGTCGTGTAAGGAGATTCCGTTGTTGCCGAATGAACATGGATATCAGTTGCCGAGTACTTGAGGGCATAGCCAGTGCCTACATAAGCAGACGAGAAGTACCAGGTGCCTTTGGCATTGACGTCGTGCTTGCGATAGGCGATTTCCACTTCACCCCGCAAGCCCGGAGCGATCTCGCCGCCGGTGGCTGCGCCAATCACAAAGCCATCATCGGCCTTCAGATCGACATCTGTTGCGCTCACCCACGAACCTTCGCGGTCAATATGCGAAACAGTTCCCCAGAAGTGGCGGTGATAGAATGAAGCGCCGAACGCGTTGCTGGTATAGTGAGAGCTGGTAAGAGACGAGGTGCTAAAGGTGTAAGATCCTGTCCAAGTCCCGCTTGATTGGAAGATCCGTGCGGAGGCTTCCTGATCATTCATGGAATAGCCGCCGAAGATCGAAAGATAGCCACCAGCATTGGCCGGAACTGTCATAGCCAGAGCGGCACCAGCGGCCGTCGTGGCGAGTAGGTATTTTTTCATGGGTGTTCCCCCAACATTTGACCTGAAAATTAATTGGTTAACGACTTTTTAAGGTCTCAGATTCTGTCTGATTGATCAAGTTTCAAGGTTGAGTGGAGGGTGACTTAATCAACTGTTGGTAATAACGCTAACCATTTGATCAAGAAGAGTTTTTTCCATTCCCTCGGGCAAAAGTGCGGACAATCGGCGTGATAAAATTGGCACGCCTGAGGGCAAAAGAGCAGGCATCACGCCTGTTTAGCCGCCAAAAGCCTGCCGCGCTTGAATTACCCGGCCCATCGTCGTCAGCCAGCATAGCCCGGAGAAGGTCCATGCGATCAGGGCAAAAGCTTCCGGCCAGAGGCAAAGGGCGAGCAGAACACCGATGCTTTCCGTGCCCTCGGTGATGCCGCCGAGATAGGCGAAAGACTTCTTCCCCCGCACCTCGTCGGAGATCCCGCGTTTGGCGGCGAAGATACCATAGGCGAGAAAAGACGCGCCCGTGCCGACAAAAGCAAAGATCAGCGCGGCGGCAGGCAGGGCAACTTCGGGTCGCCCCACGGCGAAAAAGAACACAACGCCCGAATAAAAGACAAAGTCGCTGACGATATCATAAAAGCCGCCGAGGTCTGTGGCATGGCTCACCCGTGCCAACGGCCCGTCAAGCCCGTCCGCCAATCGGCTGAGCACGATAAAGAGGAAGGCGAGCCCGTAAGCCTGAAAGGCAAGGCAGGCAAAACTGGCAAGCCCCAAGGCAAATCCAAGACCCGTCACCTGATTGGCTGTCATGCCGGTGCGCGCCAGACGCCGCGCGGCCCCATTGAGGGGCGGGTCTATGAGTGGGCGGACATAGCGGTCAAGCATGGCGCACGTCCTGTTAGGCCTGCGCCAATTGGCGGGCGACCGCGTGGTAAAATGCAAGGTCACTGGCGCAAAAAGCTTCGGCCCGCTTGCGCGCCGCCGCGCTCATCTCTGCAGGGGCATCACCCTTCGTGATATTTTGCCTTGTGTCTATTGCAGTGCGCCCTGTCTTTTCTTCAAACCGTTCACGGAAGCAAGCAAGATCTTCCACGGTCCCGACCAGAAAATAATTGTCCAACAAAAATTGCGCCGGGTCCGAAGCCCCGACCTGGCCAACCGTGTAATGGGTCAGAAACGCGCCGTAGGAAAAGCCGTGTTCCTCCAGAAAGTCGAGATAACCTTCAAAGGAATAGCGCCCCGCCGCCGCTTGCCGCCCAGAGTGATAGAGCTTGGAGGTGAAAGGCTTGTTCAAAAAGCCTTGCCGTGTGTAGCGATAGTCTGAATAAAGCCGCGCCACCGGATCGCGGAGCAGCGTGACAAATTTCGGGGCGCTCGCGTGCAGCTTGACTTCGTCATAGCTGAAATGGCCGCGCACAATGTCATCTTGTTTTGAGGTGGTATCGATCTTGGCCCAGGCATCCTCCGGCGTTGATGAGCCTATCTCCTTGCGCAGCTTGCGGCGGAACTTGCGTGCTTCGCGCCACTTCTCAATGCCGCCGAGGCGCTCATAGCCAAAGCCCCGGCCATTGATCACAAAATGATGAGCGTCGGGATAGGCCTCACGGAAAAGCGTGGAGAGGGTTGTGCTACCGCATTTGGGCACCCGCACCAGAACAAAAACCGACTTCTCCGTCACTTGATTATCTTTCCGCGCCTGGAATGAGATGGATCGCTAAGACTTGCAATGGGTTGGACCTTTAGTCAAGCTAACCTATGGGAGGAATAAAAAGCCATGCCGAGACTGAAACAGGCCGGCCGCGAAGCCGACAACCCTTTCGCCAATCAGATCTTTGATCTGCTGTTTGGTGAGCGCGATCCGGTAGAAGAGCCGGGCACCGCCACCGGCACGCCGGGCAATTGGTGGACCGTCTTCAATATTGTGCCCGATGCCTTTAAGCACACCACCGAGGGGTTCCAGTTTTATCGCAGTCGGGCCCGCAAGATTTCGCCAAAGCTCAGAGAGCTCGGTCAGATCCGGGCCGGCTATACGGTCGGTTCGCAATTTGTCTTTTCGCAGCACTGCAAGGCCTGCCGCGACGTGGGCTTTACTGAGGAGCAGATTGCCGCCATCCCGAGCTGGCAGGTGGCCGGTTGCTTTGATGCCGCTGAGCGCGCGGTTCTCGCCTATACCGATGCGCTGGTCCTTCAGCGCGGCCGCGTGGCGGACGGCATCTTCGACGAGCTCAAGCGCCACCTTTCCGATGAGGAAATTCTGGAGTTTACCTACATCACCTGCACTTACATGATGCACGCCATCATGAGCCGCGCCTTGCGGCTTGAATATGATGATGTGGACGAACGGGTGGTGGAGATCGCCGCGCCGACCGGCTCAGACAACGACGTCATGAATATGGTCGACACCCCGAAAGATAAGTAAAGACAAAAACGAAGAGGAGAAACCCCATGGGCTACCATCACCTGGCTTTGGCCGCCAAGGACATCAACGCCACCCACGCTTTCTACGAAGGCATCTTGGGATTTGAACTGGTCAAGGTCGAAGTCGCGCCCATCATCACCGGCGGCTGGGGCAAACATTTTTTCTACCGGATGGATGGGGACGACTCGAAATTCATCGCCTTCTGGGCACTCAACGACGTGCCAAACCAGGACGAGCACATCACCAACCTCAATGAGGCGACCCACCTGCCGCCTATGACCGTACACTTCTCCTTTGATGTGGCTTCCGTGGAAGAACTTCATGGCCGTCGTGACGCCTGGCTTGCGGCAGGGCTCAATGTGCTGGAGATCGACCACAACTGGTGCCACTCCATCTACACCTCGGACCCGGACGGCAATCCGGTGGAGTTTTGTGTGACCACCGGTGCCTTTACCAAAGAAGATCGCGACTACGCATTGGCGACACTGAACGAGACGGAGTTCAAACCTTCCCCCAAACCCGCCCTCATCAAAATGTGGGATGCCAAGAAGAAGGCGGGGTAAGGTTATTGGGGCGGGCTAGATCGTTGCAGCTTTACCCGGAGGTGTTGCGAATGAGTTGAAGTATTTGGTCCAATAGAAAGAGGGTGAGTAGCGTGCCCGCCCAAACAACATAAAAGGGCCAAAAGTCATTCCGAACAATAATCCAATGTTCAAGGTATGTTGAACTTGTGCTTCCTTGCGCCAACAAGATGGCATGTGCCCGCAAGAAAGGGAGCAACAATAAAGCCAGATTGCAGGTCAGGAAGACCCACAAAAAGGATCTCTTGGAAGTTTTTTCTCCAGTGGGGTGCCGCTTGAATTCTCTCAAGATGGGTTTCAAGTCCCAACCATTTGCAAGAAACTGGGCGAGACGCATCACAGGCCAAAAGATCACGAGCGGCCAATATTTGGTCAACAATAAACAAACGAAAGTAAGGGGGCTAATGAGTGGTGAGACCTCAACCCATGTCGCGACAACAGGGGCGATCAATGCCAGCCCTGTTTCGAGCATGAGATAAAACAGCAATCGCTTAATGTCCTTAGGCGGCTCATCTGTGTTTTCGTTAGCGGGCAGGGCCGTTATCCTTAAATCTTATCTAATGCTTGTTGCCAATATCAATTAGTTGGAGAGCGATTGCGCGTCGAAGGTTTTAGCGTTCCTCATCGTTCAAAATTGCCCCTAAAACGACAATCGCCCCAAATACTCCAATCATAAGATACGCCGGTCCTGCGTGGGTAAGTGCAGGTACAAGGCGTGCACCACCTTCCGGTCCCTCTAAATAGGCAACATAGGTCTCCCACATTGGTGCCGCCATTGCCAAGACCGTATAGGTCAAGTTCTTCTTCCACTTTGGGAGAAGACGAAATTTGCCGATGCCGGGCAGAATGCGATCCACCCTGGTGTGAATAGAGGAAGGAAGAATGGTCATTTCTTCGTCACTTCTAACGGCCAAGAACATGATGTAAAGAGCCAGTAATGCCGCCCATGATCGCCAGAGAGTGGCCGCTATAACCTCAATCAGGGAGGCAGACGGATCCATGTTTTGCGCCGTCGCAAGCACATAGGCGCCCACAGGCAAGGCAATTGCAAAAAAGAACGCGATAACGATCACCTCCCAAGAAGGTTTCTTTTCCTGTTTCACGAAATTGCGTGCACCCTGAGCATGTTGTCGCTATGGGATCTGGTCTGGGCTGCGCTCATCGCTGCAAGCAAATACCACCATAAAATATGTAAAGACCTGTGTCGCAGCCCATGCGGTCTGATCCAGAACTGGCAGCGGCGTGCCCTCAAATGATAAGTTCCCCAAATAGTGGGACGGCAAAAGTACACCCAAAACAACACTGGCAGTAAGGCCGATGGCGAGAGTTCGGCCTCCCGCCCCCTCAGCACGCCCACAGTACGTCTTCGATCAAAGAAAAATATTGGGATAAAGAACGCCAAATCGAGGGTCAGGAAAAACCACCAGTCATCAACATAGGTATTGATGAGGGCGATATTACGCCAGTCTTGACCGCTGTAGTTATTATTCGCAGTAAAATTACGTGCCAAAAAACCGAGGATATATACAGCAATGAAAGCGTAGCGGAAATTAATAGATTTGCTGTCAACCATTTAAACGTAAAATAGTAGAGTGAGCGATATGGGTACAATAAAGAGTGCCGTTTTGTAAATCAATCCCCCGTAGATCATTTGTCCTTGGGTGACCGTGGGTGAGAGATTTGGTCGTAGAAATGGGAAGCTTGTTCCCCCACATCTCCTGCCATTTCCTTAACAGACTTCCCGACCGCTTTGGAGCCTTCATATAGAGTGCCTAAAATAGGGGGTACGAGTTTAGAAAGCACTGTAGGGCCAAAGGTATTTAATGCGACTTCTATCAAGTCTTGCTGCCATTCAGGAAAATGGGAGATGCGAGTTTTTGTATGCCCCACAATAATTGTCGTTCCGGCCGCCCAAGCGCCAGTCTTAAAGGCCTGCCAAAAGGGCAGATAAGGGTTGGTATAGGGCATGGGATAGCAGAACCTTCAGCAACATGAATTAAAAAACGCAAAATGCGTATATTGAGAAGGCTAACACGGGTTTGGGGGCCAGTAAGAAGTTCACCAGAATTTTTTTAGAGCGTGACGAATGTCTGAAATCCAAGGATTTCCGCCACTTCCCCTTGATCCGCTCGCCACCGCCGCGTAAGAAGACTAAAAAAAGGATTTGCAGGAAATGACCATAGATACCAGCGTGCGGCCCGCGCCGCATGATATGCGCGCGCTTCTTGATCTGGCGCCCGCCAGCAAAGAAGATGTCTTTATCGGCCACTCACCGGACACTGGCTTCCCGCGCATCTTTGGCGGCCAAATCCTCGCCCAGTCGCTGATCGCCGCGGCCAAAACCGTCGATGATCCGCGCCGCTGCCCGCCTCATTCATTGCATGGCTTTTTCATCCGCGCCGGCAAGCCGGAAGTGCCCGTGCATTTTGCGGTTGAGCGCGTGCGCGACAGCCGTGCCTTTGCCACCCGTCAGGTGTCCGCCACCCAGGAAGGCAAACTGATCTTCACCGCTACGGTTTCTTTCAACGTGCCGGAAGAGGGAGGCTTTGCCCATGTGGACACGATGCCCGCCGTCAAAAAGCCGGGCGAGATTGCGCGCCCGACCGCCGCAGATTTGGAAAAGCGTTTCGGCGCCAAGGTGAAGCCCTTCCTGGAGCGCTGGGAGCGCAAGGAAACCCATGAAGGGCGCTTTGTCACCGACCGCATCATGTTCGCGCCGGAGGTCGGCGATCCGGACTTACAGATCTGGTGGCGCTCCACATCTGATCCCGCCCTGCCGCCCGCTGAGGACGACCCGATCCTGCATACGGCAGACCTCGCTTTTTGTTCGGACCGCATGTATATGGACGCCACCTTGATCCCGCACGGGGTTAGCCTGATGACGCCAGAGATCCTCAGCGTTTCCATTTGCCACACCATCTGGTTCCACGAGCCGGTGGACATGCATCAGTGGCATTTGTTCTCCGGCCATTCCTCCTGGGCCGCCCATGGGCGCGGCCACGTGCACGGCGACGTCTACCGCGAGGATGGCCTTCGCGTTGCCACCCTCGCGCAGGAGTGTCTGATCCGTAAGGCGTAGTTACTTTGATGGATTGATGAGATATTTCTCGCCGGTCGCCTGCTTGGCATAGACCTCGATCGCTTCCTTTGTCAGGGCTTCGGCCAGCGAGACTTCCTTGGTGTAGTGCGAGGCAAAGGTGGTCTTGATCTCCCGCGCGACCCGCGCCTGTAGCTCCATCATCTTCTCCATGCCGACTTTCTGCAGGAAGGGGGTGAGGAGGAAACCGCTCACGGACCAGGAAAACCCGAAGCTGCGGGTCAGCACTGTGGGGGAGCGATCAAGGCCGCCGTAGATATAGACCTGTTTGAAGGTATCCGAGCCATAGCGGCTGTATTCCTTGGCGTTGCGATTGGCCGCCGCTTCAATGCAGGTCAGAATGCGGCTTGCCAGGTCACCGCCACCTGTGGCGTCAAAGGCAATGGTCGCGCCGGTTTCCGCCAGGGCGTCCGTCAGGTCATCCATGAAGGTTTCGCTCGAAGAGTTGACCACATATTTGGCGCCAAGGTCCTTGAGGATTTTTTCCTGCTCCGGTTTGCGTACAATGTTGACGAGGTCGATGCCGTCGGCGATGCAGATCTTGTTCAGCATCTGCCCGAGATTGGAAGCCGCCGCCGTGTGAATGAGCGCCTTGTGACCTTCCATCTTCATGGTTTCCACCATGGCCAGCGACGTCAGCGGATTGACAAAGCACGAGGCCGCCTCGCGCGGGGTCACACCCTCCGGCATCACCAAGCACTGCTTGGCGGGCAGGCAGCGGTATTGTGAATACATCGCGCCACCAGCCATGCCGACCACTTTGCCTAGCAGGGCCTGCGCCTCTGGCGCCGCACCGGCCTCGACGACCACACCAGCGCCTTCATTGCCGACAGGCAGGGATTGGTCGAGCCGTGCCTTGACCATGCGCATCATCTTCTCTGGCACCGGGGCTGTGACCACCGGGCGTTCGGCCGTCCCGGAAAAGCTGGCCTGAGAGATATCGGCCGGGCCGATCAAAAGGCCGAGGTCTGACGGGTTGATGGGCGTTGCCTCCATCCGGATGACCACTTCGTGGTCCTGGGGCACCGGTTTTTCAACCTCCTCCAGGGAAATGGTGAGGGTCTGGTCAGATGAAATCTTCGAGCGCAGCTGCAAGGACATTTTGGCATTCTCCTGTTATTATTTGCCCGTGACTGTGGAGAAATCTCAAAGCCAGGTCAAACGATTCGAGGGCTTCTTGACACCTATCAACGGATAAGGTCTCCTCCATCACATGTACAAAAAGGTCGAAAATTTCTTTGGGCCCCAGCAAGTGGCCAACATTGTCTCCCGCCTCAGCCAGTTCACCTGGGAGGACGGCGCGCTGACCGCTGGCGCGGGTAAGAACCGCAAGACGAATGAGCAGATCACGCAGATGACCAAGTCGGCGGATCCCCTGCGCAATCACGTGCAGCAGATGGTCTTAAAGCATCCCGCCGTTTTGCAATGGGCAGAGCCGCGCTGCATGGCCCGCATGATGTTTTCGCGGTACCGGGAGGGCGCCTTTTATGGCTCCCACAATGACGCCGCCATCGTTCGGGCGGGGCCATTTCCGTTCCGCGCCGACATCTCTTTCACGATCTTTCTGAACGATCCTTCAGACTATGAGGGCGGTGAGCTGGTTTTGGAGACCCCCGTCGGTGAGGTGGTCAATAAGGAGCCAGCAGGGACCCTTGTCATGTATGACACGGGACTGCGCCACCGGGTCAATGAAATCACCAGCGGCGAACGGCTCGTGGTGGTCGGCTGGATGGAGAGCTTGCTGCGATCTCCCGAGGCGCGCGATGTGATGCGCGACTTAAAAAGCCTCATCAAGCCGATTGTCGAATCTCAAGGCAATGACAGTGAAGACGCGATTACCCTGCGCCGCGCCATTGCCAACCTCTCCAGGCTCTTGGCTGAGACCTGATGTCGCAAAATTGAAGCATTCTTCGCGCCGGGCATTAGTGCTAAAAAGGCGACAAGGGATTCTCCGCGAGAAGAAGGTACTTCATGGGCGCGCTCTATCAATTGGCGATTATGTGGACGGGCGTCTACGCGGCGGTCTGGCTGGCGGAGAAAACCCGCCTGACGCCAGTGCTTTGGTACCTCTTCGTCGGCTGCGTCTTTGTCAATTCCGGGATATTACCCACCCAGGCGGACCCCTTTATCCGAGAGTTTTCGGAACTCGGCATCATCACCATCATGTTTGCGCTTGGCTTTGAGGAAAACACGTCAAAGTTCATTGCTTCCATCAAACGATCCTGGGGCATCGCCTTCTTCGGGGCTTTGGCGCCCTTCATCGCGGCCTTTGCCGTGGCGCAGTATTTTTGGGGGATCACCAACCTCTCAATCATGTTCGGCCTGACCATGACGGCGACCGCCGTGTCGCTGACCATGGTGTCTTTGAAAAGCGAAGGGCTTTCTACCTCCAATGCGGCCATGGGGATCATGACCTCGGCGGTTCTTGACGATATCGCCTCACTCGCGCTGGTCGCGATCCTGGTGCCGATTGCGGCGGGTGACGCGACCGTGTCAGCCGCGGGCATCAGTACAATTGTCGGCAAGGCCATTTTGTTTTTTGTGGTCATCACGCTCATCGGCGCGGTTGTCTTCCCTCATAACCCGAAAGGGATCATCGCCAAGATCCCCTTCATCAACAAATACGGCCTCTTCCATTTTCTAAAATTCGCGCGCGGCGAATACGCCATCCTCACAGTCATGACGGTTGCGGTCTGGGTTGGGTTTCTGGCGCATGAATTTGGATTTCATCCAGCCGTGGGCGCCTATATGGCCGGGCTCATCGTGCGAGAGGAATATTTCCTCTTCGGTGAGACCCCCGGCGGCAACCGCTATGGCCACACCAAGGAGATCATCGAAAATGTGGCCTTTACCTGGATTGGTCCCATTTTCTTCGTCTTTCTGGGCGCGCAAATCCTTATCGATTGGGACATTCTCATCTCCATCGTGCCGCACACGATTGTGCTCACCGCGAGCATACTTGTTGCGCAAATTCTCTCCGCCGGGCTGGCCGCCCGCTATACCGGCAATTTCGCCTGGCACGAATCCTGGATGATCGGTTTTGGCATGTTGGGCCGCGCGGAGCTCGCCTTTGTGGTGATGGACATTGCCTATATTCAAAACCAGATACTGAACACTGAGGCTTTTTACACACTGATGATCGCCGCCTTTTTCCTCAATGTCGCTGTGCCGGTCACCATACGGCTCTGGCGCCCACACTACGATCGCCAGGAACGCCTCTTAAGAGAGCCGGGGGAACCGGCAGGGGACGGGAAGTAGCTTATGCCCATGTTTAACGGGATAGACGCCTTAGGCGTTCTCGGCGCGGGACTGATCATCCTCACCTATTTTCTTTTGCAGATCAAAAGACTGGAAGGCACAAGCCTCGCCTACACCGGGCTCAATGCCCTTGGGGCGCTGCTCATCCTCATTTCGCTGCTTTTTAATTTCAACCTTGCCTCCTTCATCATCGAAGGCTTTTGGCTCGCCATCAGCCTCTTCGGAATTGTCATGGCGCTGCGTGGCAGGTGAGGAGAAGATTCAACCGTCCTCAGCATCAGCTGGCGGCACATCTGATGGATGATTTCTGCCAAAATAGTTATGCAGAGCAAGCATGAAACACAGCGCAAACGAAAAAATAATGAAATTCCTAATCCATTTTATGGGATGAAGAAATTCGGTTTCCCTTAAAAAAACAAGTTCAAGTGCATCAATCATGAAATAGCTGTAGACGGCAAAGCAGGCAAATATGGGTATTACGAGTGTAGAAACAATGAGAGTTCTTTTTTGCCAACTCATTGGGTCAGAATTTTTCAGTGGGTTCCAGTTTTGGAGTGCTGATTCAACAAACCACGTAACAGCCGAAATGATCGCCAGCATATGACCAAGATCCCAGAGTCTCGGAATCAGCGCAGTCAACCCAGCAGCGCCATTTGAATTTAAACCTTCAAAGGCTAGTAGAAGAAACAGTCCTGCAAGAAAGAGGGTGGATATGGAATGGCTAGACTTCATCGAATCGCCCTCGAAACGTTCACCGACAACCAAGATTATCACGCATGCAAAATATTCAACCTTTTCGAGCTTTATTGCAATCCTCCAAGTCACTGAATTGTCGGCAGGAAATTCGATATTGTAGAATTCAGTATCCAAACTCTGCAAAGAGACTGTCGAGGATCTCGCTTGCGACAGATTCGATAAACGCGAGGATTACTGTTCTTTCTGCATGTCCGAGATGAATTTTCATGAAGTATTGATCCGCTGCGCCTGTAATTGCGAATACTATGATGGATTTTGTTGCTGATGCGGCAGATTTCTCTATTGATTGGAGAATGTTAGTCCCATTGTTGCCGCTACTCCCAATTTCAGATTGTGCGAATGCACCTATAGCATTGGTCGTTGCTGTGCGTAAGTAAGTGGAGCCGATAACCGAATTGACAGCGGCTGTAATGGCCGCGACATTGAGGTCTGCAGGGTCATTGCTGCCAGAAACGGACTGGACTATTGCTTCGAAGATGAACCCCTCAAGTGCGCCCGTCATCGCGCGTGCAAATACAGCCGACATCTGTGGTGAATTGATCCAGTCTCGGAAGGATTCTAGCACGTGTCCAGCAGCTTTTCCGTCATCGGCGTGGTGAACAATGGAATTGCGATCATGCTTTGGTCGAATTATATCGTCCGAATATTTCGCGTTGCCCCTCATGGCTGCGCGTGCGCGCTCCGAGGCCTGCAAATCGGCTTCGAGGTGTCGACGAAGGCGGCGACCCTTGTCGATAAAGCGCTTGACCAACCGCGCCAGAGCCGGGACCTTTCGTATCGCGCGGAAGGCGGGGATGAGGGAAGCCGCCAGCATCACGACATTGGCGATGGTGCGGTATTCTGGGTCGGAGATGAAATGGTGTATTTCTATGGCCAGCGCTGCGGTTGGATTTAGAGAAACCACAAACTCTCCGAGGAGAAGGAGAAACTCCTGTTTTTCCTCATAAGGGGCTGCCTGGAAATAGAGCGCGAAGTCTTCCGCCATGCTGGCAACATCACCCGCGAATTCATAGACCGCCTCGCCTGCCTCTTCCGCCGCTTCATAGGTCGCCTGAGCAAGAGGGCGACTCGCATCGTAGATGGCTCGTGCCGCCTGCATCTCCATGTCCACAACTTGTCGCGCCCCTCGGCCAAGATTGTCGTAAGCATGGGTTGCCCCCTTGGCAATCGAACCGCCCAGGGCTTGCGCTTTGCGCTGGGCCTCTCTCATGAGCTTATTGTTTCGCTCTGCTCGGTCATAGGCCACCATGACCGGCACCAAAGATGGGTGGGCGGAACCGAACAGGTCGTAATAAACGTCCTTCGGCAGCGAACGGGCATCCGCCTCCGTCATGGGCGGTAGGTCGGCAACGGAAGCAGGCACTTCATCAAGACTTGTGGGTAGGCGGTTCATCCGCGGGGGGATGATAGGTGCCGTTTCTGGAGCTGGAGGATTGAGCTTTCGGCTGCGATTGTTGAACCATGAGGGTGTCGGGGCCGGGGCGGCTTGAGGGGAGGGCGAGGGCTGCCCGCCAAAGAGGGATGGATACTGAAGCGGTGGCAACCACGGCCAGGGTGATTTCGTTGGGTACATGTTAAAAGGTCTCCTTGGCATTTAGAGCATCATTCAATTTGGGTCTCCGGGCCCGCCCGCCCCCTGCGTTTAAAGGAGAGGGGGGACGGACCCGGAGCACTCAGACGGCGCCTGAGCGTCTGTACGCAAAAGACGTTCAAGAAAGGGAGCCTAACATGGGTCTCAAGGTGGGTAAGAAGTCTGGGCAAAAAAATCTCCAACAAAAAACCCGCAGTTTCCTGCGGGTTTTAAGAAGGTCGTCTAGCACACCGCAAAAACAATTTTCGCGGGCCCGAGCAAATTTTATTGATCGAAGACGATGACCTGCCGGGCGACTTCGCCAGAGTTGAGCGCTTCCAGAGCGTCATTCACACCGGCAAGGCCAATGCGTTCGGAGATCATCTCGTCAAGCTTCAGCCTGCCCTGCATGTAGAAATCCACAAACCGGGGCATGTCCACCCGGAAGCGGTTGGACCCCATCATCGATCCTTGTATTTTCTTCTCGCCGAGGAATTCAACACCGTGCAACTCGACCATCTGACCTGGCGGGATCATGCCGATGACGGTGGCAAGGCCGCCACGCCGGATCATCTTAAAGGCCTGTTCGGTCGTCACCTTAAGGCCGATCGCCTCAAAGGCATAGTGCACGCCGCCGCCGGTCAGCTCCTGAACTTGAGCGACCGGGTCGCCCTGGCTGGCATCGACCACATCTGTGGCGCCAAACTCTTTGGCAAGGTTCAGTTTCGAGCCCACCATATCCACGGCGATGATGCGGCCCGCACCAGCAATGGCGGCCCCATTGATGCAGGATAGGCCAACTCCGCCGCAGCCAATGACAGCGACGGTCGAGCCGGGCTCGACCTTGGCAGAATGGAACACCGCGCCCACGCCAGTGGTCACCGCGCAGCCGATCAGCGCCGCCCGGTCGAGCGGCATGTCCTTGCGGATCTTGGCAATGGAGTGCTCATGCACCAACATCTGCTCGGCATAAGCCGAAAGATTGAGAAATTGTGTCGAGGGTTTTTGATCAATCACAAGCCGGGCTTCATCTTCCGGGCCGCGTTTGGTTTCCGGACTTTGACAAAGGGACATATGGCCGGTCAGGCAGTGCTCACAGTGTCCGCAGAAAGTGGACAGGCAAGAGACCACGTGATCGCCAGGCTGAACATAGGTGACATCCTCGCCAACGGCTTCCACAACGCCCGCCGCCTCGTGGCCGAGAATGGTCGGCAAGGGGTAAGGGTAGGTGCCATTGTAGAAATGGAGGTCCGAGTGGCAGACGCCCGAGGCGACTGTGCGGATCAGCACTTCTCTTCTTTTCGGTTTGGAAATCGCGACTTCCTCGATTTCCATCGGCTTGCCGACTTCGCGCAATACCGCAGCTTTCATGTGTTATTCCTCCCGTTTATTATTTTGGTTTGGGCACACGGCCCATCATATAGAATTCTTCGTTGGGCCGCATGCTCGTGAGATTGGCCATGCGATTGGACAGCCCGAAGAAGGCTGTAATGCCGGCGATGTCCCAGATATCTTCATCATCAAATCCGTGATCATGCAATGCGGCAAAATCGGCCTCGCCAATTTCGTCCGACCGATGGGCCACTTTCATGGCAAAATCCAGCATGGCCTTTTGCCGTGGGGTAATGTCCGCCTTTCGGTAATTCGTCGCCACCTGATCGGCCACGAGCGGGTCCTTCGCCCTGATGCGCAAAATCGCGCCATGGGCAACCACGCAGTAAAGGCAGTGATTGCTGCCCGACGTGGCCACAACGATCATTTCCTTCTCGGCGCTGGTCAGCGCGCTGTCGCGGTATAGCAAGGCGTCATGATAGGCCATGAAAGCTCTCAGCTCGTCAGGCCGATGCGCCAGGGCCAGGAACACATTGGGGACAAAGCCCGACTTTTCCTGCACGGTCACAATCATCTCCCGTATGTCCTCTGGCAGGTCATCGAGGCTTGGAACCGGGTAGCGGGATATGGGCGAGCGGGTCATAAATTTGGGGCACTTAGGCGTTGATTTTATTTTTAAAGAGGGTGAACGACTGGACCCCTCAGGTCAAGCAGACAAGCGCGTCAATCGGTTACACGGTGACGTTTTCGCTCTCGCTGCTCTCTTCACTTTCGGCCGTGTCCGCATTACGCCGCGCAATGGCTTCCAGGACGGACCGCGCGTGCAGCAGTGTGTAAATCTCATCCACGATGGCCAGGCCTTCTTCGGCCATCTTGGCGGCCTCCTGAATGGAGCGGGAGCCCGGGATTTTTTCAAAGAACCCATCCACCTCTTCCTGGGCAATCTGCCCGGCCGCCCGGTGATAATGCTCCAGATCATGCGGCGTAAATCCGGCAGCGCGGTTAAACCCGGCCGCCATCAATGCGGCCCAGAGCCGCGCAAGCCGGGCATCCTGCCCAGACAAAAAGGGTTCGTTCTGGCTGCGATCAACCTCGATCAGGCCAACATCGGCCATTTCGTCAATATCCTGTCGAGACAGATCTGTGCTGTCGATTAGGGCCGCGACGCTGATCGGCGTCAGGGCATCGGCGCCCAGCCGTGCCGCCAACTGAAATTCCATACCTCGAAACTTGGGCGCCAGAGGTTCATTGGCGTCATAGGAGCGGATGATTTCTCGGATCTCGCTCAAGGGCAAGAACCGCTCGTCTTGCAGCTTCTTGATAACGCGGATGCGCGCCACATGGGCTTCTGAGTAGATGGCCACATTTTTCTTGGGCTTGACCGGCTCCGGCAACAGACCTTCTCGGATGTAGAAGCGTATAGCTTCCCGTCCAATCCCGGTCCGTGCCTCCAGTTCTTTCATCTTCATGGGGCGCGCATTCCTTCGCTTGCGATCAGGCCTTTTTGGGGTGCAGCACCACCGGCATTTCAGTGATGCCCATGACGAAATTGGAATTGAGCCGCTTGGCATCGCCGACCACTTCAACATGATCAAAGCGCTTCAGGATTTCTTCCCAAAGAATGCGCAATTGCATTTCTCCGACACGGTTGCCCATGCAGCGATGAATGCCAAAGCCGAAGGAGAGGTGATGGCGTGCCTTGTCACGGTCGATGATAAATTCATTCGGCCGATCGATCTCTTCATCATCCCGGTTGCCCGAGATGTACCACATCACCACCTTGTCACCCTTTTTGATGGTTTTGCCACCGATCTCGTAGTCCTCAAGCGCGGTGCGGCGCATATGCGCCAGCGGGGTCACCCAGCGAATGATCTCCGAGACCATGTTGGGCACCAGCGCCGGGTTGGCCTTGAGCTTGTCAAATTCCTTCGGGTTTTGGTTAAGCGCCAAAAGACCGCCGGATATGGAGTTACGCGTCGTGTCATTGCCGCCGACAATGAGCAGGATAAGATTGCCGAGGATCTCGAAGGGATTGGTAATCATCTCCTTGGTGTCGGGGTTGGTGGCCAGCAATGAAATAAAATCCGTGCCATCACCATTCTCCCGGCGCTCTTCCCAAAGTTTCAGGAAATAGGCGAGGCATTCCTCAAGCTCTGCCTGACGGTCTTCCTCTGTCATGGTGGCATATTCTGTGCCCACAAGATCCGGGCTCGCCGTGGAAATGTCTGACCAGCGGGTCAGCTTGCGCCGATCCTCCCAGGGGAAATCAAAGAGCGTGGCCAGCATCTGGGTTGTCAGCTCAATGGAAACCCGGTCAACCCAATCAAATGCCTCGCCGACCGGCAAGTCATCCAAAATCTTGCAGACCCGCTCGCGAATAAGGCCCTCGAGCTTGGCAAGGTTGGCAGGGGCAACCGCAGGCGTCACCGCCTTGCGTTGGACGTCATGGCGAGGCGGATCCATTGCGATGAACATGGGCGTGTCAAACTCTTCCTCGCCTTCGCGCGGGTCGGCAATCACAATCGTCTTGTCTGAGGAGAAGACTTTGAAGTTGCTGTCAACCGCCACAATGTCCTTGAACTTGGTAATGGACCAATAGGGACCAAACTCGCTCTCCGCACAGTAGTGCACCGGGTCTTCTTTGCGCAGCCGCTCAAAATACCGCCAGTGCTCTTGCGAGGAGAAGAGCCCAGAATCACTCACATCAAGTTTTTCAAGGGGTAGTGAATAAGGATCGGGAAATTTGCTTTCCTCTCTGTGGTCTTCTGCAATGCTCATATGTTCCTCCCTGGGGTGAGTTTGTCTCAAATTTTTTTTCGCTAGCTCTTTTTCGGATGCAAAATGACAGGCATCTTTGTAATGCCCATGACGAAATTGGATTGCAGACGCTCAGCGTCGCCCACCACTTCCACATGCTCAAAGCGCTTCAGGATCTCTTCCCAAAGGATCTTAAGCTGCATTTCCCCGACCCGGTTGCCCATGCAGCGATGAATGCCAAATCCAAAGGAAAGGTGGTGCCGCGCTTTTGGGCGATCGATGATAAATTCGTTTGGCCGATCAATCTCGCTGTCATCACGGTTGCCGGAGATGTACCACATGACGATCTTGTCGCCCTTTTTGATCTGCTTGCCGCCCAGCTCATAATCGGAAAGGGCCGTACGGCGCATATGGGCGAGAGGGGTGACCCAGCGGATAATTTCCGACACCATATTGGGGATGAGTTCTGGGTTGCCCTTCAGTTTTTCATATTCCTTAGGGTTCTGGTTAAGCGCCAGCACGCCGCCGGAAATGGAATTTCTGGTTGTGTCGTTGCCGCCGACAATGAGCAGCATCAGATTGCCAAGAAATTCAAGCGGATCGTTTGACATTTCCCGCGTGTCCGGATTGGTCGCCAGAAGCGAGATAAAGTCGGTCTTGTCCGTATTCCCGGTACGCTCGCCCCAGAGCTTCATGAAATAGGCCAGGCATTTGCCAAGTTCCTCTTCGCGTTCGGCATCTGTGAGTTTTGCTTCATCAGCGCCCACAAGTTCTGGGCTTGAGGTCGTAACATCTGACCAATAGGGCAGGAGCCGGCGCTCCTCCCACGGGAAGTCAAACAGGGTGGCCAGCATCTGGGTGGTCAATTCGATTGAAACACGGTCGACCCAATCAAATTCTTCGCCAACTGGCAGCTCATCTAGAATGTTGCAGACCCGCTCACGAATGAGGCCCTCCAGTTTCGCCAAATTGGCGGGCGCCACGGCGGGGGTCACCGCCTTGCGCTGAACATCGTGACGCGGCGGATCCATGGCGATAAAGTTTCTGGGATTAAATTCTTCCGGAGGATCGCCAATCACGATTGAACGGTCCGAGGAGAAAACCTGAAAATTGGAATCGACTTCGACAATGTCTTTGAACTTGGTGATGGACCAATAGGGGCCAAAAGCGCTGTCTTTACAGTAATGCACAGGGTCTTCGCGCCGCAGCCGTTCAAAATAGGCCCAGTG
>SBGZ01000006.1 GCA_006226415.1 Alphaproteobacteria bacterium | reverse complement strand
GTGGTGAATGAAGGCGACACCGTCAAGGTCAAGCTCATGGGCTTTGATGACCGCGGCAAGGTGCGTCTCTCCATGAAAGTGGTCGACCAGGAAACCGGCGAAGAGATCGCTCAGGAAGAAGGCAGCGATGACCGCGCCGAGCGTTCTGATCGCGGCGACCGTGGCGATCGCGGCGATCGCGGCGACCGGGGCGGCGAAAGAAAAGGCCGCGCCCGCCGTCCGCGCAAGGAAAAAGTCTCAGACTAATTCCCCGCGCTTCAAGCGAAAAACCGAAAGCCTCTCGGGAGAAATCCCGAGAGGCTTTTTTTTAATTCTTGGGTCGGCTACGTGAGGTGATCTAAAGATCGCCCATATCCGGCATGCCGATCACATTGTAGCCCGCATCCACGTGATGCACTTCGCCGGTCACGCTGCCTGAAAGATCCGACAGGAGATAAAGCCCGGCGCCGCCCACATGGGCAAGCTCCGTCACGCGCTTCAAGGGAGCGTGGGTCTTGTTCCAGTTATACATCGCCCGCGCCGAACCAATGGCAGAGCCCGCCAGCGTGCGCATCGGCCCTGCTGAAATGGCATTGACCCGCACGCCTTGAGGGCCGAGGTCCTTCGACAGATAGCGCACCGAGGCTTCAAGCGCGGCCTTGGCAACGCCCATGACGTTGTAGTTAGGAATAACCCGCTCGGCGCCATAGTAGGAGAGGGTCACCAGCGACCCTCCATTTGGCATCAAGGCCGCGGCGCGGCGCGACACATCCACAAAGGAAAAGCAGGAGATGTCCATGGTGTTTTTAAAATTGTCGCGGGTCGTGTCCGCATAGCGGCCCGAAAGCTCCGACTTGTCGGAGTAAGCAATGGCGTGCACCACAAAGTCGATGGAGCCCATGTCATTGCCCAGCCGTTCAAACACCGCGTCGAGGCTTGCATCATCCTGCACGTCGCACGGCATGACAATGTTGGAACCGACGCTTTCTGCCAGCGGTGTCACACGTTTGCCGAAAGCCTCACCCTGATAGGTAAAGGCCAGGCCTGCCCCTTGCGCGGCGAGAGATTTGGCAATGCCCCAGGCAATGGAATGGTCATTGGCGACCCCCATGATCAGGCCCTGCTTGCCCTTCATGAGGTCGCCGGTCGGATAATCAGTCACGTTTTGAGTGTCCCCTGATAGTTATCGATCAGCCGTTATAACGTTTAAAGGCGAGGGTGGCGTTGGTGCCGCCAAAGCCGAAACTGTTCGACAGCACGCAGTTCAGCTCGCGGTCATCGATGAGCCCGCGGGCGATGGGCATGTCGGCAAACTCCGGATCGAGTTCTTCGATATGCGCGCTCTCGCAAATAAAATTGTTGTTCAGCATCAAAAGCGAATAGATCGCCTCCTGAACGCCCGCCGCGCCAAGAGAGTGGCCGGTCAGCGACTTGGTGGAGGAGAAGGTCGGGCACTTGTCGCCGAAGACTTCGCGCAGCGCGCCCACTTCCCGGCTATCGCCCACCGGTGTTGCGGTGCCATGCGGGTTGATATAATCGACCGGCACGTCGCAGGTTTCCAGCGCCATCTGCATGCAGCGCACGGCACCTTCGCCCGACGGCTGAACCATGTCATAGCCGTCAGAGGTCGCGCCATAACCGGCAAGCTCGGCATAAATCTTCGCGCCCCGTGCTTTGGCGTGTTCCAGCTCTTCCAGAACCAACATGCCCGCGCCGCCCGCGATCACAAAGCCATCACGGCCCTTGTCATAGGCACGGCTCGCCGTGGCAGGCGTGTCATTATACTTCGTCGACATGGCGCCCATGGCGTCAAAGAGCACCGACAGGGTCCAGTCCAGATCTTCGCAGCCGCCGGCAAACATCACGTCCTGCTTGCCCCATTGGATCATTTCCGCCGCATTGCCGATGCAGTGCGCAGACGTCGCGCAAGCTGAAGAGATCGAATAATTGTGGCCTTTGATTTTAAAAGCGGTGGCAAGGTTCGCTGAATTCCCCGAACTCATGCCCTTCGGCACCGCAAAGGGACCGACAAATTTCGGTTTCTTGTTGCGCGTGGTGTCGGCAGCCTCGACGATCGCGCGGGTCGAAGGTCCACCTGAGCCGATAATGATCCCCGTGCGTGGATTGACAACATCGCTTTCTTCAAGGCCCGCGTCCTGAATGGCCTGCTCCATGGCGACATAGTTCCAGGCCGTACCTTCGCCCATGAAGCGGCGCAGTTTTTTGTCGACTGCTGTTTCCACGTCAAGAGTTGGAGCCCCGTGCACATGACAGCGAAAACCGAGCTCTTCATATTCGTTGGCCTTGACGATGCCGGATTTTGCTTCCCGCAAAGAGGCGGTGACTTCTTGAGCATTATTTCCGATCGAGGAAACAATACCCATTCCCGTAACAACAACTCGCCGCATGGGATTTCACTCCTTGAATTAGTTGGTCCGAAGATCCTCTCGCAGATCTCAGGGGGGTATTCGTCGTCAGGCTTACTTTTTATCGAACAGGCCGACTTTAATATCATTCATCTGATAGATGGTCTCGCCATCGGCTTTCACAACCCCATCGGCGATCCCGAGGACCAGACGGCGCATGATCAAACGCTTGATATCAATGTGATAGCTGATTTGCTTGACGCTCGGCAGCACCATGCCGGTGAATTTGCATTCGCCGACCCCCAGCGCGCCGCCCAGGCCCTTGCCGCCCATCCAGCCGAGGAAAAAGCCAAGTGCCTGCCAGATACCATCCAGGCCCAGACAGCCCGGCATGATCGGATTGCCTTTGAAGTGGCACTCAAAAAACCACAGGTCCGGATTGATATCGAATTCAGCAATAATCTCGCCCTTGCCGTGGGCGCCGCCATCGGCGGAAATCTGGGTGATCCGATCGAGCATCAGCATCGGCGGCAGTGGCAGTTGGGCATTGCCCGGGCCAAACATTTTGCCTTCGGCGCATTGAATTAGGTCGTCGTAGCTGTAGCTGGATTTTTGTTCGAATTGGATCTCGGACATTTTGACCGGGGTTCTCCCTCGTCTTGATATTGTTGGAGCCCGAAGAGCGCCGCGTGAGCGGCCTGCGGAGCAAGGATTTAACCATCACCTAGCACGGGAAGGTAGGTCGTCACAATACTCAGTTAATCCCGCAAAACGCCTAGTAAATAGAGGCATAATCCGCCGGTGACTGAGCGCTGGATATCAGCCTGTTGAGTGGGGGTCTAGGACACCCGCTCATTATATGCTAATAATTCGCGTTTAGCGATTTTCAGGGGCCAATAGGACGCTCTGGTGGAGATAACAGAGATTTGGCTGGCATGACAAAGATCAGGCAGGAATGACAATGGAAAGAGACGAGACCTATGAGCACGCGCAGAAGTTGCTCAAGATGACCGGTCTGCGCCCCACCCGTCAGAGATTGGGGTTGGCGCATCTGCTTTTTGATCAGGGTAATCGCCACGTCACCGCTGAAGGGCTCCACTCCGAGGCCTGCAAGTCCGGTCTCTCCGTATCCCTGGCAACTGTCTACAACACCTTGCATCAGTTTATGGAAGCGGGGCTTCTCAACCAGGTCAATCTGGAAGGCGCGCGCACATATTTTGACACCAACCTGGAACCGCATGGCCATTACTATTTTGCTGATCGGCGCGAACTGATGGACGTGCCAGCGCCCGGCTTTGACAAAACCGCTCTGCCGGCGCCGCCTGAGGGCACGCAGATTACACGTGTCGATGTCATCGTCACCCTGCATGATGTGCCCAAATAGACCGAACCCAAGGGCTGCAAACAAACCTGCGGATAAGATTAGAATCGTTCTATTTGGCGTTGACTTCGGCTAGCTCAGATGGTCATTTAACGGCTGGCACGCTGCGGTAGACGCCGCCAGCGCAAATCCTGTATTTAGAGTGCAGTTCAGGCACCCATAATTGAGCGAGAGGAAACCTGCCCATGTCTTTGAAAGACTCAAAAACACTTGAAAATCTGAAAGCGGCCTTCTCCGGCGAAAGCCAGGCCAACCGTCGTTATCTCTATTTCGCGCAAAAAGCTGACGTCGAAGGTTACAACGATGTTGCGGCTGTTTTTCGCTCCACTGCCGAAGGCGAAACCGGTCACGCCCATGGTCACCTTGAGTTCATGGAAGAGGTGGGAGATCCTGCCACTGGCCTCGCCATTGGCTCCACAGCTGACAACCTGAAAGCAGCCATCGAAGGCGAAACCCACGAATATACGGATATGTATCCGGGTATGGCACGCACCGCCCGCGATGAAGGCTTTGACGAAATCGCCGATTGGTTCGAAACCCTTGCCAAGGCTGAAAAGTCTCACGCAGGACGTTTCCAGAAAGCACTGGATAATTTGGACGGCTAACCGTTCTGATTTGATCAGGAAAAATCAATAGGCCATCCGGAACGTGCGCTGAGCGTCACAACTCGGGTGGCCTTTCTTTTAGTTAAGTCTCAAAAGAGGAAGAGGATCCCATGAAGGAAGGCAGTCTCGATGCGCCCACGCGCCACCCATTGAATTGGCGGGACCCGGATTTCTATGATCCGGAAAAGATTGAAGCGGAGCTGCACCGGGTTTTTGACATCTGTCATGGCTGCCGCCGCTGTTTTAATCTTTGTGATTCTTTTCCGCGTCTCTTTGATCTCATCGATGAATCAGAAACCGGAGAGCTCGATAGCGTCGACTCCAAGGATTTCGCGCCCGTATTGGAAGCCTGCACTTTTTGTGACATGTGCTTCATGACCAAATGCCCCTATGTGCCGCCCCATGAGTTTGATCTTGATTTCCCGCACTTGATGCTGCGCGCCAAGGCGGCAGATCGCAGGCATGGGCATAAAAATTTCACGCAGGAACAGCTCGCTCTAATGGATCGCAACGGCAAGCTCGGATCCGTTTTTGCGCCTGTAGCCAATTGGGCAACAGATCGGGGCAACAAGCCGATACGCAAGGCATTGGAAAAGACCTTGCACATTGATGCGGAAGTGGATCTGCCAAAGTTTCACCGTCCAGATTTTACCGCCCGCGCCCAGGCGCAGCCGCCACAGGTCAACGCCCAGGCGCCTGCCTTTGGCCGTAAGGCGGTGATCTATTCCACATGCTTTGTCAATTACAACAACCCCGGCATCGGTGAGGCGGCGTTAAAAGTTCTTGCCATGAACGGGGTCGAGACAGAGGTCGACTATCCGGCCTGTTGCGGCATGCCGCAACTGGAGCAGGGCAATCTGGAGAAGGTGGCCGCCCAGGCAGAAAAAGTCGCTGCGCATTTTCGTCCCAAGGTGGACGCCGGACTGCCCGTCATTGCCCTGACCGCCAGCTGCGCCCTGATGCTGAAATTTGAGTGGCCGCTGATCTTGCCCGAGAACGAAGATGTTCAAGCCCTCTCCGCCGCGACGAAAGACATCGATGAATATCTCGTCGACATTGCCAAGACCGAAGGGTTGGCGCCGGGTCTGAAACCGCTCGACGGCGGGATCGCCGTGCATCTGGCCTGTCATGCCCGGGCGCAGAACATGGGGCCAAAGGCCGCGGACCTCATGAAATATATTCCGGACACACAGGTTGATGTGGTCGAGCGCTGCGCCGGTCACGGCGGCACCTTCGGTGTCATGAAAGAAACTCATGAGGTCGCCATGAAGGTGGGTAAAACCACCATGCGCACCATCGTGCGCAAGGGCTCAGCTCATGTGGCATCGGAATGTCCGCTCGCCGCCAAGCATTTGATGCAGGGCATGGAGGAGATGACCGAGGAGGGCGCCCGCCCGGCCGGGCCCTTCCACCCGGTTGAGCTGCTCGCCAAGTCCTACGGCCTTTGAGAAAGATCAAGGAGAAACAAACGTGTCTGCTGCACGCAAGATCACCCGCGACGATATCATGCCGCTTGAGGATTTTACCAAGATCCGTACCGAGCGCCGACGCGAGCTCATGGCTCCGAAACGCCTGCGCCGCCTGTCGCTTGGGCCCGATGCCACGCTCTATTTTGAATCCTATGACACCATGTGGTTTCAAATCCATGAGATGCTCTACATCGAAAAGGGCGGTGAAGAACAAATTGCCGATGAGCTGACCGCCTACAATCCGCTCATCCCCAACGGGTCGGAACTTGTTGCGACCATGATGTTTGAGATCGATGATGAGGTACGCCGCGCCAAGGTTCTTTATGGCCTGGCCGATGTGGAGCTCAAAACCTATGTGGACGTGGGCGGCGAGAAAATTTTCGCGGTGCCGGAGCAGGATGTCGAGCGCACGAGCCCGGACGGCAAAACCTCGTCAGTGCACTTCCTGCATTTTCCCCTGAGCGCGGCGCAAAGGGAAAGGTTCAAGACCGAGGGTACAGATATTGTTATCGGCTGTGAGCACCCCAACTATCCGCACATGGTGCGCTTGTCGGAAGAAAGCCGCGCCGAGCTCGCCAGGGATCTGGATTGAGGACACACCTCTCCCTGTGGGAGAGGTCAAAACACGTCAGTGTTTTGGGTGAGGGGGCGGACCCCTCATTCAACAAAGCCTCCAAAGTCTTGTCGGCATGTCCTACTCTGGATTCGATACTTTCTTTAGATGAGGTGATCCCGCGCAGGCGAGAACCCAGGGGCGCCAATTGCCGGCATCGGCATGCCCTGCGCTGGACCCCCGCCTTCGCGGGGGGGGGCCTGAATTTCATATGCATGCGAAACGCATTGCCCGTGACATCGGCCGCGAGCAAAATGCCCTAATCAAAAATCTCGTCGTCGAAGAGACCCCAAAGGTGCTCGCGCTTGATCCAGCCTTTGACCTCTTGAGCTTCCACACGGCACCAGCGCGGCGAACAGGCGAGCAGTCTTAAAACGACCCCGGACTCGACAATGGCGACGACCTTGTTCTTGGTGTTGCCGGCCTTTTCGGTCAAAACAACTCTGTTGTGAACGACGAGCCCATAGCGCCGCCCGTCCAGAAGAGCGGTATGAATCCATCCCTCGTCGCCGTCCCGGTCACGCACTTGCCGCCAAAGATCATATTCACCGATAATTTCCACCGGCAGGTTACGGCGTTGATAGACCCACTTCACGGCGTATTCCTCGCCCGGGCCGATGCGCATATTCGCTTTTGAGGTTTTGATCGAAACGAAGCGCGGAAGTGGTAGCCCTGAATACCGCCCGATGTCCTGTTTCGTCAGGGAGGCCACGCTGCTGGCCAGGGCCAAAGGGGCAGCGACAATCATTGTCAGGGCAAAAACCAGAAGCGCGACCCATGAAAGTACCCCAGCGGAGCGGGCTCGGAAGCGGAACAAACCATGATCGGGGTGGTACGCGTAACGCATTGTTTTCTAGGGGGTTTTTCTTATAATTTTGAGGGTACCCCGATGTAACAACCGGGGCATGGAAAGGTCAAGTCCTGCCTGTGAATTATCGATTATCGGTTTTTGCGACCAGCCGGTTCAATTGACCCTTGGTCAAGGCGCCCAAGGTCTGCTAAATCAGGCACTAAACCCGCCAAACGCGCCATTTTCGGTGCCAAGAAGCGATTTTAATTTTGAGGAGCCCATCCGCCCATGCCCGCTCACAAGCCGCTCGTCGTCGTGACCCGCAAATTGCCGGACGTGATTGAAACCCGCATGGCGGAGCTTTTTGAGGTGGAGCTCAACACCGATGATCACGCAATGACACCGGACGAGCTTTGTGCGGCTGTCGCCCGCGCCGATATTCTGGTGCCCACGGTGACCGACCGTATCGACAAGCGGGTTCTATCGAACGCCGGAGAAAATTTCCGCTGCGTTGCCAATTTTGGCGCTGGCGTCGATCACATTGATGTGGAGACCGCCTGGCAGCGTGGGATCACGGTCACCAACACGCCGGGGGTTCTGACCGAAGACACGGCCGACCTCACCATGGCCTTGATTTTAGCGGTGCCGCGCCGCATCACCGAGGGTGTTGATGTCATGCGCGCCGGCGAGTTTCACGGCTGGTCCCCCACCTGGATGATGGGCCACCGGGTTGGCGGCAAGCGTTTGGGCATCATCGGCATGGGCCGCATTGGTCAGGCGGTCGCCCGCCGCGCCAAGGCCTTTAATCTCCAGATCCATTACCACAATCGCAAACGTCTGCCCCGCGTGGTGGAAGAAGAGCTCGGCGCGACCTATTGGGAAAGTCTTGATCAGATGCTGGCCCGCATGGACATCGTCTCGGTCAATTGCCCGCACACCCCGGCCACCTTCCATCTTTTGTCGGCGCGCCGTCTCAAGCTCTTGCAATCACACGCCATTGTGGTCAACACCGCGCGCGGCGAGGTGATCGATGAAAACGCCCTGACCCGGCTTCTCGAAGAAGGTGCCATCGGCGGCGCCGGCCTGGATGTCTTTGAACACGAACCGGCGGTCAACCCCAAGCTCCTGACCATGAAGAACGTGGTGCTCCTGCCGCACATGGGCTCGGGCACCCTTGAGGGGCGCATCGATATGGGCGAGAAGGTGATCATCAACATCAAGACCTTCGTCGACGGCCACAAGCCTCCGGACCGGGTCATCCCCGCGATGCTTTAAACAAAATGTGTCATTCCGCGATGCTTTGAAAAAACACCTCTCCCTGTGGGAGAGGTCAAAACACCTTAAGTGTTTTGGGTGAGGGGATGGACCCCTCATTCACCAAAGCCTCCAAAGTCTTGTCGGCGTTGGCATGCCCCGCTCTGGACCCCCGCCTTCGCGGGGGAACCTGAATTTCTTATGCATGTGAAACGCACTGGCCGTGAGCGAAATCACCCCCTCTTCCCACACACAGCGCACTCAGGATCAGGCGGCACGCGCACGGTCCGAAACTCCGCCCCGAGCGCATCATAGATAAGAAGCCGCCCGGCCATGCTCTCGCCAAGGGCCAGCACTTCCTTGATCACTTCCAGCGCTTGCAAGGAGCCCATGACGCCGGTGAGCGCGCCGAGAACGCCTGCTTGCTCGCAGGTCGGCACGGCGCCCGGCGGCGGCGCCTCGGGCATAAAGCAGCGATAACAGGGCTTGTCACGCTCATAGCCGCGCCAGGTGGCAAGCTGCCCGTCAAACTGCCCGACAGCGGCAGAAACCAGCGGCTTCTTTTCCGCCACACAGGCATCATTGACGATAAAGCGCGTGGCAAAACTGTCAGTCCCGTCCGCCACAATGTCATATTGCGAAATGAGCGCCCGCGCGTTACCGGCGTCCAGTTTCTCGTTGTGGAGCACCACCTTCACATCCGGATTAACGCGCGCAAGAGATTGCGCCGCGCTCTCCGTCTTCGCCATGCCGACATTGTCCGTATCGTGAATAATTTGCCGCTGCAGATTGGAAAGATCCACCGTGTCGAAATCGACAATGCCGAGGGTGCCCACCCCGGCGGCTGCAAGATAAAGCAAAACCGGCGCGCCCAGGCCGCCCGCGCCCACCACCAGCACACGGGCCGCAAGCAGCTTTTGCTGCCCGGCGCCGCCGATCTCTTTCAGGATCAGATGCCGGGCATAGCGGTCTATTTGCGCGTCGGAAAAAGACAAAGTGTCTTACAGCCCGTCAAAGAGGGCCGTCGACAGATAGCGCTCGGCAAAGCTCGGGATGATGACCACAATGGTCTTGCCCGCCATGTCGTCTCGGCTCGCCACTTCAAGCGCCGCCGCAATGGCCGCGCCGGAGGAAATGCCGCAAGGAATGGCTTCCAGGCGCGCCGCGTCCCGGGCCGTGGCAAAGGCGGTTTCATTGCCGATGGTCACCACATCATCAACCACGGAGCGGTCGAGATTTTCCGGCACAAAGCCCGCGCCGATCCCCTGGATCTTGTGCGGCCCCGGTTGCTGGCCGGATAGGATGGCTGAGTCTTCCGGCTCCACCGCGATCATTTGGATGTTGGGGTTGTGTTTTTTAAGTGTCCGGCCGACCCCGGTGATGGTCCCACCGGTGCCAACCCCGGCCACGACCGCGTCCACCTTGCCGTTCGTATCGTTCCAGATTTCTTCGCCCGTGGTGCGTTCATGAATTTCCGGATTGGCGGGATTTTCAAACTGCTGCGGCATCACCGCGCCCGGCGTGTTTTCAATGATCTCATGCGCCTTGGCGATCGCGCCCTTCATGCCGATCTCAGCCGGTGTCAGCTCCAGCTCCGCGCCCAGAAGCGCCAGCATCTTGCGCCGTTCCAGAGACATGGAGTCCGGCATGACCAGAATGAGCTTGTAGCCCTTGGCCGCCGCGACAAAGGCAAGCGCGATGCCCGTGTTGCCCGATGTGGGCTCGACAATGACACTGTCGGGGCGCAGCAAGCCCTTCTTTTCCATGGATTCAATCATGGCCACACCGATGCGGTCTTTAACGCTGGCCAGCGGATTGAAATATTCAAGCTTCAGGAGGATGTCCGCCTTGGCGCCGGCTTCCTTCGCCATACGGTTCAGCCGCACCAAAGGCGTGTCGCCCATGGTTTCGATAATATTGTTATAGACGCGTCCGCGTCCCGGTTTTCCATCTGCGATCATGGGGGGTCTCCTCGCGGTGAGTTAGGGAAGCAATCTGTGTCCCTAAATATTGAAATCCATTTTGGTGTCACGCACCATTTCAATGCCCTTGGCCTGCGCCTCGGCGCACAATTGTTCAAAACTAATGGCGTCGAGCTTCGCCATTATATCCTCCTGCAGGCTGTCGAGCACGGGCCCGACAATCTGCTCGCCCAGAAGCGAGCTGCGCGGCAGGCTCTCTTCGGCCACTTCCATGGCATCGACCACGCGCACCACATCGCCGACACTGATGCGCCGGCGCTCACGCGCAAGCCGGTAGCCGCCACGCGGTCCGCGCACGCCTTTGAGGATGCCCGCGCGCACCAGATGCTGCATGACCTGTTCAAGATAGCGCTGCGGAATGCCCTGGCGCTGGGTAATGTCTTTTGACTGCACCGGGTCCGGCCGCGCGTTATAGGCAACGTCCAGAACCGCTTCGAGGGCCAGCTGAGTTTTGCGGGAAAGATTGATCATGTCGCGCGCCCTTGTTTCTTTAAGAACCCGTGCCCGTGGAGCCAAAGCCGCCAGCGCCGCGCGAGGTTTCATCAAGGGAGCCAACCACCGCCCATTCGGCCTGCGCGAAGCTTGCAATCACCATCTGCGCCAGCCGCTCGCCGCGCCGGATGATGAAAGGTGCCTGGCCGAGATTGGCAAGGATAAGCCCCACCTCGCCGCGATAATCTGAATCGATGGTGCCCGGCGAATTCAGCATGGTAATGCCATGTTTCAGCGCAAGGCCCGAGCGCGGGCGCACCTGCGCCTCATAGCCGTCCGGCACCGCGATCTGAAGCCCGGTTGGCACCAGCCGCCGCTCGCCCGGCGCCACGACTATTTCTTCGCCTTCCGGGATCGCTGCCAGCAAATCCATCCCCGCCGCGCCCGGGGTTTCATATTTGGGCAGCGGCAAGCCTTCACCGTGCGGCAATTGCACGATCTCAATCTCAATGCGTTTCAAGGGGTCCTCCAAAATGGGCCGCGATCCGTTTGGCCAGATGCTCGGCCACCTCGGTCTTCGACATACGTGGCCATTCTTCTGTGTCGTCGCCGGTGATGAGGAAGACCTGATTTTCGTCGCCCCCCATGACACCGGTCGCCGGTGACACATCATTGGCGACAATCCAGTCGCAGCCTTTTTTCTTGCGCTTGGTGCGCCCGTGTTCAACCACCATTTCGGTTTCCGCCGCAAAGCCGACAACCAGCGCCGGGCGTCTTACATGGGCCGACAGGGTCGCGAGAATATCCGGGTTTTCAACAAGCTCTAGCGCGGGCACCCCGTGCGGGCCTTTTTTGATCTTCTGATTGGCCGGGGCCTGGGCGCGCCAGTCCGCCACCGCCGCGGCGCAGATCGCCACATCGGCGGGCAGGGCGGCCTCGGTCGCCGCCAGCATTTCCTCAGCGCTTTCAACGCGCACGGTTGTCACCCCCGCCGGGTCCGGCAGCTGAGTGGGGCCTGAGATGAGGGTCGTCTCCGCGCCCAGCGCCGCGCAGGCCGCCGCAATGGCATAGCCCTGCTTGCCGCTCGAGCGATTGGCGATATAGCGCACCGGGTCCACCGGCTCATGGGTCGGGCCCGCGGTGATAAGCGCGCGTCTGCCTTTAAGCCGCTGGTCGCCGCGGCCGAGGAGCGCGGCTTCAATCGCAGCCAGGATCTCCTCTGGCTCGGCCATGCGCCCCGGGCCAAATTCGCCGCAGGCCATGTCGCCTTCATTGGGGCCCACAAAAAGGTGCCCATCGGCTTTCAGCAGGGCCAGGTTGCGCGTGGTCGCGGGCGCCAGCCACATGCGCACATTCATCGCCGGGGCGAGCAAAACTTGCGTATCCGTGGCGAGCAGCGCCGTCGAGGCCAGATCGCTCGCCAGTCCTTGCGCGAGCTTGGCCATGAGGTCCGCCGTGGCCGGGGCCACCACCACAAGGTCGGCCGAGCGCGACAATTGAATATGGCCCATCTCCGCCTCGTCGGTGAGGTCAAAAAGATCGGTGAAAACTTTCTCGCCCGACAGGCTCGAGACCGACAGCGGCGTGACAAATTCGCTGGCCGCTCCGGTCATGATCACCCGCACCGAGGCGCCCCGTGTCCGCAGGCGCCGGATCAGCTCCAGGCACTTATAGGCAGCAATCCCGCCGCCGATCACCAGCAGCACGCGCTTGTCTTTTAAGGTCAATTTGTCAGGGCTCATGGGGGCTTCCCTCCATATAAAGGGCGGCGACTGGCCCTCTGGCGCCACAATCTACGCCAGCCTCATGTAAAAATCCAGCAATGTCGTAAGGCCAAGGGGAAATATGGTTAAGGGGGGGAAAAACCCCTTATTTCCCGGCAACAACCGGAAATTCGTCCCAGGTACGACGATCCAGAATCCGACCGGTTTTCTTCTTATTGACGCCGCCCCACTGCTTGAAATGAAAGGCCACATGGGCGGATTTGCACTGATCGCGAATTGAACGAACCCAATCGGCTTCCATTGGCCGTGCGCCCGGCCCACTTTCGCCCCCTGCAATCACCCAATCAATCCCATCGAGGTTGAGATTGTCGAGAGGACCGAGCAGTGGCTCAAGGCTCAAGAACCGGATCATAGAGTCAACGGTCCTTAAATGATCAATACGATATTTATAGTCTGCATTTTCGACACTTACGCCCATCCACAAGTTACTTGGCCAATCAAGCTTCGGCGCAAGTTCTTCAAGACGTTCTGCTCTCTTAGTGAGTATCTGATATGTGTGTTGCGGTGTATCCGAGATCGTTTTGAAGACCTGCTTGATAAACGTCAAAGGAACTTTGTCATGAAACAAGTCGGACATTGAATTCACGAAAATCATTCGACCGGTTTTCCAAGTCGAAGGAACTTCAAGTGAGGGTCGATCCAATTTGATCTTTCCGTTCCATTTCGCACGGCCGCTAGTAATGCGAGTCGTTCCGGTGTATTTAGGTTGGCCCATGGATTCGAGTCGACGCGCCATTCGCATGGCATAACAATTTGTGCAACCAGGAGAAATGACGTTGCATCCAACAACGGGATTCCATGTCGCTTCTGTCCATTCAATTGAAGAGTTATTGGCCATCGGATAATCCTCTCAAGGAAATTGGATCAAAACATGTGAAGGATAGGTAATCCCTCTTCTCTTCCCTGTAGTAGAATATGCAGTTATCTCGCCATTACCCTCTAGTTCTTCCAATGCAGAACGATAATTCTTTTTGATGTATGGAGTATCGACACTGTGATCGCGATACAAAGCGTCCAAGCTAATCTCTTGGCCAGAGTACTCTTCAAGTAGTGATCCAGCAAGAGTTTCTAAAGGTCGACTTAGCGAGAATAGCAACGGCATCGATTCATCTGCTGGTGAATATTCGAACGAAGGTACACCTTGGTCCGTAGTAGAGCTCTCGGATGCCATAATGTCTTTCATGATCTCATAGCCTTTGAAGTGCTTCGACACGAAAATCAACTTGTGAGATGTACGACTTCCATCGGCGGTCTTAAAAGTAAATGGGAGTACGAATTTTCCACCCAACCCTTTAATTAGATTTGCGATCTCTTCAAGTATCAGAGCCTCTCGAAGTGGGGGACTAAGTCCAGGCAACTTCTCTCTCAAGAAGTTTGCCCGTTCCTCGCCAAACAATGCATCTATGTGTTTCTTAACGGTAGGGTTGGTGATCCCAGCGTTGATCCTTGCGTAATTGAAGAAGAACACGCAGTCACAACCCCAGTCTTTAATAACCCCATGTATCAGTTTCAGGGATAGTCCTTTGTAACCGAATGGGTCGATGAAAGAGAATGAGGGTATCAATCTCGTCTCATAAAAAAATGACTCCGCATCTTCATCGACTGCACTACATGAGATTTGTGGCTTGTGTTTGAGCTTACTTATGCCAGGTAGTGCATTAATTTCTGCCTCTAAGGTCGAGGTATTGTTTTGGTCAATGTCATTTAGGTAGGCAACCAGCATCTGAGACATGTCGGCGTCTTCAATAGCGTGCTCAATAACCAGCAGCGGCGTTGATGCAGCCCCATCTTTGTATCTGCCCGGACCTGCATAAAGGTCAATATAGCCAATCCGACCATCCCCTTTTTGGGCGGCACCCTTAATGACTTTGGCCCACACGTAAAAGTATTTTTCGACGATCCGAGCCTTTACTTCTGATTGGTCAGAGCGCTCATCAAAGAATTTTTGAAACAATTGAAAGTTCCATATAACTACCGCAAAGCTTGTATATAGAACAAATCACGAACGCCATCAAGTCAAAAGACCACTTGCCATACAACAGCCGCCAGTGCCGCAAGCGCCACGACAAGGGCCCAGCGGCCCGGGCTGTTTGAGGGCCTTTGCATTTCGGCCATTTCCCGCGCCGTGTCCGGGTGGAGTCTAAGGCCGCCTTCTTCTGTCATCTGGGCGAGAAGCTCGCCGGCCCGTTCAAGCCGCTCAAGGCTTTCCGGCGCCCGGGCGACAATCCGCCCCAGGGTCTGCGCGCCGCGCGCCACGTTCTCTACCATGGCTTCTGGCCCCATCATCTCTTCGATGAAACGCTCCACCACCGGCCGCGCCGCGTCCCACATGTCGTGGTCCCGGTCGAGCGCGCGCGCCACCCCTTCCACCACCATCATGGTTTTTTGCAAGAGCACGAGCTGCGGCTGCAAATGCATGTTGAATGTTTCCGTGGTCTGGAAGAGCTGCATGAGGAGCTTCGCCATGGAGATGTCGCGGGCGAGCTGGCCAAACACCGGCTCGCCGATGGCTCTGAGCGCCTGGGCAAAATCTTCCACCGGAAAATCTGCCGACACATAGCCCGCGTCAAAGTGGGCCCGCGCCACGCGCAGATAGTCCTGCAGGATAAAGCCCATGAGAATATCGCCGAGATAGACCCGGCTTTCGCGGCTGAGCCGCCCCATGATGCCAAAGTCGACCACCGCAAGCTTGAGCGGCGCGCCATCGGCGCTTGGCGGCACCGCAAAGAGATTGCCCTGATGCATGTCCGCGTGGAAATAGCCGTCCCGAAGCGCCTGGGTCAGAAAACTGCGAATGACAATGAGCGAAAGCTCGCGCCGGTCGATGCCCGCCGCATCAAGCGCCGGATTGTCCGTCAGCGGAATACCTTCAATCCATTCGGTGGTAAGCACCCGCTCCGCCGTGCGCGGCCAGATCACCTGCGGCACGATGAGGTCGCCGTCCCCGCGCGTGTTTTCCAGGAGCTCAGAAGCCGCCGCCCCTTCAAGGCGCAAATCGAGCTCCATGCGCATGGACTGGGCGAGCACGCCGACAAGCTTTAAAGGCTCCAATCGCCGCGCCGAGGGCACCAACCGTTCCAGCCACGTCGCGCCCCAGAAGAAGGTGTCGATGTCGCGCTGAAAAATGCGCCGGATGCCCGGCCGCAAAATTTTCACCGCCACGGGCCGCGCCCCTGCCTCCTCAGCGTCTTCGGTGTCTTTCAGCCAGCCGCGATGAACCTGCGCCACCGAGGCCGCCGCAAAAGGCGCATCCAGCCGCTCAAAAAGCGCGCTCATGGGCTTGCCAAAGGCCGCCTCCAGCGCCGCTTCCGCCTCGGCCATCTCAAAAGGTGGCAGCTTGTCCTGCAGGACGGAGAGGGCGCCCGCCAGTTCCGGTCCCACAAGGTCCGGCCGCGCCGCCAGCAGCTGGCCGATCTTGATATAGCTGGGCCCGAGTTTCGGCAGCGCTTCGGCAAGACGCGCTTCCAGCGCCGCGCCCCGGCCAGCCCGCCAGGACAGGAGGCGCAAAAAAGCGCTTAAGGACTTAAGGCCCTTCGGCACCTCGGCGGTGAGCTCCTTCGGCGCCAGGACGTCATAGCGCGCCAGCACGAAGAGCGTGCGGACAAGGCGGGCGGCGTTGGAAAGAGATGAGGTCACGTGCGATCAGGATGTGGTTGCTGTCAGGTGCGCCAGGCTGAATAAAGCGTGGCGATGCCGCCTGAGAGATTGTGGAAACTGACTTGCGAAAGCCCCGCCCGCTCGATCTGCTTGGCGAAATCTTTCGGGCGCGGAAACATGCGAATGCTTTCGGCCAGATATTGGTAGCTCTCCGCGTCGCCCGCGATCATGGCACCAAGGCGCGGGAAAAGCTTGAAGGAATAAAGATCATAGATCTTGTCGAGCCCCGGGGTTTCCGGCTCGGAAAATTCAAGACAGAGAAAATGTCCGCCCGGCTTGAGCACGCGCCAGGCTTCTCTCAAGGCCGCGTCCCGGTCGGTCACATTGCGAATGCCGAAGGTGATGGTATAGGCGTCCACCGAGCGGTCCGGCAGAGACAAGACTTCCGCATTGCCGCAGAGCCATGTGAGGCGGTCTTCATATTGAGCGGCTTCTTTGCGCTTTTGGCCCGCCGCCAGCATGGCCGGATTTATGTCGCAGACGATGGCTTTGCCGCCGCCGCGTTTTAAAAACCCGAAGGAAATATCGCCCGTGCCGCCCGCCACATCGAGGAGGGTCATGTTTTCGCGCGGGTCCAGCCGGTCCATCAAAAGGCTCTTCCAGATCCGGTGAACCCCGAGCGACAGGGCATCGTTCATCACGTCATATTTGTCGGCCACGGAGGTAAAGACCTCCGCCACGCGGGCGCTCTTTTCCTCGCGGGCGACTTTCTCAAAGCCGAAGTCGATTTCGTCCGGGATGGTGTTCTTTTCCGTCATGGGCGTGAGATTAGCCTTTCATCGGCGCGCGGGCGAGGGTTTATAACCCCTGTGCGACACTTAAGTCAGGGGTATAAAGAGGGGGAGAGGGAAGGTAAACCAAAGACATGCCAGAATTGCCCGAAGTTGAAACCGTGATGCGCGGCCTCGCCGTGCCCATGACCGGCGCGCGCCTTGAAAAGGTGACCTGCTACCGCAAGGACCTGCGCTTTCCCCTGCCGAGGGGTTTTGCCAAAAAACTAACCGGCCGCGAGGTTTTGGGCCTGCGTCGCCGCGCCAAATATCTGCTCGTGGACCTTCAAGGGGACACGACCTTGATCGCGCATCTGGGCATGTCCGGCCGTTTTGTGATCCATGGGGCCCCCGCGCCCCTTGAGCCTCACACCCATGTGCGCTTTCAGCTTCACGGCGGCACCGACATTCACTACTGCGACCCGCGCCGCTTTGGCTTTATGGATCTGGCGCCGACCGAAAGCCTTGAAACTCATAAGTTCTTTGCCGCCATGGGCCCCGAGCCGCTGGGCAATGCTTTCAGCGGCCCGCATCTGCGCGAAGCGCTGCGGGCCAAGAAAACCCCCATCAAATCGGCGCTCCTCGACCAGCATGTGGTGGCCGGCCTTGGCAATATCTATGTCTGCGAGGCGCTCTACCGGGCTGGCATCTCGCCGCGCCGCTCGGCCCATACCATTGGCCCCGCCCGCGCCGAGCGTCTGGTGCCGGAAATCAAGAAGGTCCTCGGCGAGGCCATTGCCGCTGGCGGCTCGTCTTTAAAGGATTATGCCCAGGCCAATGGCGAGCTTGGCTACTTCCAGCATGCCTTTCAGGTCTATGGCCGCGAGGGCGCGCCCTGTCTCAAACAAGGGTGTCATGGCACCGTACAGCGCATTGTCCAGTCCGGCCGTTCCACCTTCTTTTGCTCAAGCTGTCAGAGGTAGAAACTGAGGCTTTTAAAGGCCTTTAAGCGTCACGGGAGGCCGGAAAGCGAGCCGCTCAGCGCCCCTGGGGGGCGGGGTGGTGCTGGCCGGATTTAGGTAAGTCCATGAAATATAAGGGTAATTTCTCTTTGAAAAAGTGCCAAATCACCTATTGACCGGCCCTTGGGCCCCCGTTATAACCCACGCTCCAAATTTAAATGACCTAAAGAGAAGTAGTTAGACGGATGGCAAATACCCGTTCTGCAAAGAAAATGATCCGCAAGATCGCTCGCCGCACGGAAGAAAACCGCGCGCGGCGCTCT
>SBGZ01000027.1 GCA_006226415.1 Alphaproteobacteria bacterium | reverse complement strand
ATGCGCGGAGAGCCTGGTCGACGTTGTTATCACGAACGATGATCTGCACTTAAATCACATCCATTTCTGGTTTGAAGCGTGGCCGAAGCCACCAAATAAACCCAGCCCAAGCGTGAAGGCCCTGGCTGAGGTGGCCTCGTTTAGCGGATTGGCGCGGCTCTGTCTAGGGCTGGTTGGGGCGCCAGGGCGAAAACCTGCGACTTTTTGCCCAAAATCCGCCATTTCCTTTGACCTTTCGGGGGCGAAAGGGCCATAGTCCGGCCCATGCCGATACTTAAAATTGCCCGGATGGGCCATCCGATCCTTGCTCAAACCGCCAAGCCTGTGCCGGACCCCACGGCGCCGCGGGTCAAGCAACTGGTCCGCAATATGGTCGAAACCATGCGTGATGCCGATGGCGCGGGACTTGCCGCGCCGCAGGTACATGTCAGCCGCCGGGTGGTGATTTTTCAGGCGCCGCCAGAACGCAGCCTGCCGGGCCTGGGGGAAGAAGAGGCCTTTGACCATATGGCGCCGCTCACCGTTCTGATTAATCCTGAGGTCGAGATTCTGACCGAAGAAATGGAGGACGGTTGGGAAGGCTGCCTATCGGTTCCTGGCCTTACCGGCGTTGTGCCGCGTTACACGCATATCCGATATCGCGGATATAATCCGGAAGGCGATCTCATTGAGCGCGAAGCCAAAGGGTTCCATGCCCGGGTTGTGCAGCATGAATATGACCATCTGGACGGGATCCTCTATCCGCAAAGAATGACGGATCTTTCCACGTTGATGTTCACCAGCGAGACGCGCCATTGGGAAGAGGTCGCCGAGGGTGACGAGGAAGAGTGAAATGCCGAAAAAACAAGAGACCCATGAAAGCAGGCGCCTTAAGATTTTGAAGGCGGCCCTGCCCATCGTCGCCTTTGATGGCTGGACGGACGCAACGCTGGGCGAAGCCGCCAAAGAGGCCGGCATCCCCCAAGGTGAAATCCAACTCCTCTTCCCTAAGGGACGTGTTGGTCTCATTGAGGCTTTTTCCGATTGGGCGGATGAGCAAATGCTCGCGCGGATGAGCAAGGCTGATCTTGCCGCCATGAAAATCCGTGAGCGGATTACTTTTGCGGTACGAACGCGGCTCGAGGTTCTCATTGAGCACAAGGAAGCGGCGCAGCAAGCGACGAGCCTTTTGGCAGTGCCGGTTTTTGGTCCCTTGGCCGCCAAGATGCTCTACCGCACGGTGGATCAGATCTGGCGGGGTATCGGCGACACGTCAACGGATTTTAATTTCTACACCAAGCGTGCCACACTGGCGGCGGTCTATTCTTCGACTTTGCTTGCCTTTTTCAGCGATGAGACAGAAGACCACGCGGAGACCTGGGCGTTTCTGGATCGGCGCATTGCCAATGTCATGGAGTTTGAAAAGGTCAAGGCGAAGGTGCGCTCGGCTGCGACAAAGGTGCCTTCACCACTTGGTGTGCTTTCGGCGCTGCGTTATCCAGGCCCCACAGCAAAGGGGCGGTAAGCACTATGTTCCCTTCTCCTTGGGGAGAAGGTGGCGAGCGTTAAGCGAGCCGGATGAGGGGTTGACCCCTCACCCGAAAGGCTGGTGCCTTTCGACCTCTCCCCGAGGGAGAGGTGGAAATGAAATTGCTTCAAAAACGTTCAGGGTGGCGCGCAATATATCCCAGCGGATATAGGCGGTTGACGTGGCCCATCTTGCGGCCCGGACGGGCCTGGCGTTTGCCGTAGAGGTGAATAAATTCGTCGGACTTTGCGGTCGCCGTTTCGTAGGGGCGCACCGCCTCACCGATCAGGTTGATCATGACCGCGTCTGAATGGCGGGCGGGATCGGCGAGGGGCAGGTTGGCGATGGCGCGAATGTGCTGCTCAAACTGGCTGGCTAAACAAGCGTCCTGTGTCCAATGACCTGAGTTGTGGACGCGTGGGGCCATTTCGTTGACAACCAGACCCCCTGCTTCGGTTTCAAACATCTCCACACCAATGACACCGACATATTGCAGTTGGATCATAATGTTTTCAGCGGTCTCTTTTGCCCGTTCCAAAAGAGTTTCGGGGATGCGCGCGGGGGCGATGGAGACCGCGAGGATATGGTCTTCGTGAATGTTTTCAGCCGCATCAAAACAGGCGATGTGACCCTCGGGGGAGCGGGCAGCGACAACAGAAATTTCGCGGGTGAAGTGAACAAACCCTTCCAGAATCGCCGGTACATTGCCGAGCTGCTCAAAGGCGTCCTCGATGTCTCTTTCTGATCGCAGCATGATCTGGCCTTTGCCGTCATAACCAAAGCGGCGGGTTTTTAAGACGGCTGGCAGGCCGATTTTATGCAAGGCGGCCTCAAGATCCTCCTGGGAATCGACTTTGGCGCAAGGGGCCGTGCGCTCGCCAATATCCTGCAGAAAACTTTTCTCGATCCACCGGTCTTGAGCAATGGCGAGCACATTGGCATTGGGATAAAGGGTGGTGGAGGAGCTGAGGTAAGCGGCGGTGTCGGCGGGGACATTCTCAAATTCATAGGTGGCGACATCGACCTCTTTGGCGAAAGCGGCCAGTGCCTTGAGGTCAAGATAGTCGGCGACAATTTCCCGGTCCGCGACCAGTCCGGCGGGTGTGTCACGCTCAGGGGAATAAATGTGGGTTTTGTAGCCGAGTTTTTTGGCGGCGAGGGCCAGCATCTGTCCCAATTGTCCGCTGCCGAGGATGCCGATGGTGCTGCCTTTGGGGAGGGGGGCGGTCAAGGGGCGCCTTCTTTTACTTTGTGGTTTAGCTTTTGTCCGGTTCTTGCGCGATCGAAGCGGTTTGGCTGTCGCGAAATTCCTGAAGTGCTTTTGCCACTTTTTCATCACTTGTGGCAAGGATTGCCGCCGCCAGAAGACCGGCATTGGCGGCGCCGGCTTTGCCAATGGCCAGGGTGCCGACCGGGATGCCAGCAGGCATTTGCACGATCGACAAAAGGCTGTCCTGACCTTTCAGGGTTTTACTTTCCACGGGCACGCCCAGAACCGGCAAGATGGTTTGGGCGGCCGTCATGCCCGGCAGATGGGCCGCGCCCCCTGCGCCCGCGATGATGACCTTGAGGCCCCGCGCCTTGGCGCCCTTGGCATATTCGCTCATGCGGTCGGGGGTTCTGTGTGCGGACACAATCTTGGTCTCGTAAGGAATTCCCAGGCTGTCCAGCGTCTCGGCGGCGTGGCGCATACATTCCCAATCGGACTGACTGCCCATAATGATGCCGACAAGGGGGGCGGTCTCGGACATGGCATTGACCTTCTGGTTGACGAGAGGCGCGGATTATAGGGAGCTTGTCCTTATAATCAAGGGCGCTTGTTGGCGGCCCGCAGAAGCTCGGGATTGCCCGCTTTTTCTGGGAAATTGCGCCGGAACCGTCTAAGATACCTCCATGTCGACAGACCCGAATTCTGAGCTCGCTTTGCTGCGCGAGCTTGAAGCTCAAAACCAGGAACTCAGGACCGAACTTGCTCTCGCTCGGCAAAGTATCGAGCGATTGGAGGCGTTGGCGGATGAGGATGTACTGGTGCCCGTGGCCAATCGTCGTGCCTTTATCCATGCGCTCATCCGGATGAAAGCCTATGACGCGCGCCATGGCGTGCAGCTTTCGCTGATCTATATGGACCTGAACGACTTTAAAAATATCAACGATGCCTATGGCCACGTGGCAGGAGACACCGTGCTGCGCTTTGTGGGTCAGTTGCTTCTTGATCAATTTCGCCGGTCAGATTTGGTTGGGCGGCTTGGCGGTGACGAATTTGCGATCATTCTGGCCAATTCCACTCAAGATTCGGCGGAGGCCAAGGCCCGCCAAGTGGCGGAAATTTTGGAAGGATCGACAATTCCGTTTGAAGGCCATGCCCTCAAGATTTCAACGGCGTGGGGCGTGGTCCAAGTATCGCCGAATGAGGACGTGGAGGCGGCATTGCACCGTGCGGATGAGGCCATGTATGCCTGCAAGGAGGCTCAGCGCCAAAAGGCCTGATCGCGCCGTTTAGGCAATGATGTCGGGCATCAGATAGTCTTCGATGATGGCGATTTTGTCTTTCAGCATCAGCTTTTTCTTTTTCAGGCGCCCGAGTTGTAATTGATCCACCGGGAAATTTTCGCCCAGCGCGGCGATAGCTGCGTCCAGGTCGCGGTGCTCTTGCCGCAAGCCGGCAAGTTTTTGACGGAGCGCGTCCTCGTCATCCCAATTTGAAATATCGTCGTTCATGCGATCCGTCTGCCTTTTGTGGTGGTCGGCACTATAGAAAGTTTTTGCCTCGGGCTCAAAGAAGAATGGTGACCGGCCGCCGGTCAGTCTCGCGGCCTCTTTCCGGTCGCGGCCGTCTCGCCCCAGCGCGCTGCATCGGGGACGTCGATCCCCAGGAGCTCGATGGCACGCTCCGCGGTTTGGGTGATGATGTCGTCCACGGACTGCGGCTTTAAATAAAACGCGGGCAAGGGTGGGGCGATCACGGCGCCAAGATCGGATAGGGCGGCCATGTTGCGTAAGTGACCGGCGTGTAAAGGGGACTCGCGCACCATGAGCACAAGCTTGCGACGTTCCTTCAGGCAGACATCGGCGGCGCGCGTGAGGAGGTTTGATGTCACCCCGGTTGCGATCTCCGACATGGAGCGAATCGAACAGGGCGCTACTATCATACCTCTGGTTTTAAAGGAGCCACTGGCGATGGCGCTGGCGATGTCTTGAATCCCGTATTTGACGTCCGCGAGTGACACAATGTCACTTGTGGATAAATCCGTCTCATAAGCGCAGGTTACTTCCGCCGCCTTGCTCATGACCAGATGGGTCTCGGCTCCCAAGTCCCGCAGAATCTCAAGGATTCGAACGGCGTATTGAATGCCACTCGCGCCTGTAATCCCGACAATGATGCGCTCGCGTTTTTCCACCATTAACTGTGTCTTTCATTTAACTCTTGTTCACGATGTCAGAATCTTCCTGACAGGCTTCTTGATTAGTGTTTTAATAGGTCTATCAACAAGGGAGAAGCTTTAATGGCAATAGAATCTCACCTCTCGGAACTGAGCGAGAAACATAAGCAACTTGATTGCGATATTAGTGAGGCAATGCAACATCCCAGCGTGGATACATTAAAGATTATGGAGCTCAAGCGTGAAAAGCTCCGACTCAAAGAAGAGATGGAACGTCTCCGACATAGCAGTACTCATTAACTGAGCTGCCAACACGACAAAAATTCTGAGTCTCCGGTGAAAGCCGGGTTGCAAGTTCGTATTGCCTTATCCTGAGGCGCGCGTCGCGCGTCTCGGAGGATGGCAAGGTTTTCCTCATGCTTCGAGATGGCCCTCTGCGGGCTCTCCTCGGCATGAGGGGTTTTATGTTGTTGCGCCGATGTCGCAGAGGTAATCCGTGTAAGGATTACCTCTCTAGAGTTCTTTTACGCGGTCGCGCAGTTTGAATTTTTGAACTTTGCCTGTTGAGGTCTTGGGGAGTTCCTCAAAGACAACAGTTTTTGGGCATTTGAAGTGCGCCAAATGTTCGCGGCAGAATGAAATGATCTCTGCCTCGTTGGCTGTTGCGTCTTTTTTGAGCTCGATAAAGGCGCAAGGGGTCTCGCCCCATTTCTCATCCTCCCGTGCGACGACGGCCGCAGCCAGCACTTGCGGGTGTTTGTAAAGCGTGTCTTCGACCTCGATGGACGAAATGTTTTCGCCGCCTGAAATGATGATGTCCTTAGAGCGGTCCATGAGGCGGATGTAGCCATCTTCGTCCCAGACGCCGAGGTCGCCGGAGTGGAACCAGCCGCCGGCAAAGGCCTCACCGGTTGCCTTCGGGTTCTTCAGGTAGCCCTTCATGACAATATTGCCGCGGAACATGACCTCACCCATGGTGGCGCCATCTTGCGGCACTTTTTCCATAGTTTCCGGGTCCATAACCGCCAGATCTTCGAGTACCTGGTAGCGCACACCCTGGCGCGCCTTGACCTTGGCGCGTTCATCGGCGGGCAGCTCATCCCATTCGGCATGCCAATCGTTGATCACGGCGGGGCCATAGGTTTCTGTGAGACCATAGAGGTGGGTGATGTCGAATCCGCGCGATTCCATGGTCGCGATGACGGCCGCAGGGGGCGGCGCGGCGGCGGTAAAAAAGGATACCCGATGGGGGAGGTCCTGAACTTCATCGTCCGCGGCGTTGATCAGCATGTTCATGACAATCGGCGCACCGCACAGATGGGTGACTTTGTGTTTTGCGAGCGCCTCATAGATCAGTGCCGGTTCCACCCGGCGCAGGCAGACATGTGTGCCTGCGACCACACCAATGGCCCAGGTGAAACACCAGCCGTTGCAGTGGAACATGGGCAGGGTCCAGAGGTAGACCGGCATTTGCGGCATGGAGGCCGTCACAATGTTGCCGATGGCGGCGAGATAGGCGCCGCGATGGTGGAAGACAACGCCCTTGGGGTTGCCGGTGGTGCCGGAGGTGTAATTCAGTGAAATCGCTTCCCATTCATCGGCGGGCCAGATCCAATTGAAATCAGGATCGCCGTCTTTGATGAAGGTTTCATACTCGACGTTGCCGATGGGGTTTGAGATGCCGAATTCCGGATCATCAATGTCGATGATGATCGGTGAACATTGGGTAAGTTTGAGTGCCTCTTGGGCCAAATCCGCGAACTCGCCATCCACCAACAGCACCTTTGCTTCCGCGTGATCAAGAATGAAGGCGATGGCGGCCGCGTCCAAGCGGTAATTGAGGGCGTTCAGGACCGCACCGATCATCGGCACACCGTAGTGCGCCTCCAGCATGGCTGGGGTGTTGGGAGCGAGGATCGAAACGGTGTCTCCCTTGCCAATCCCTGCCTTGGCAAGGGCGCTGCCCAGACGTCGGGCGCGGGCATAGAACTCAAGGTAGGTATAGCTCTTGCTGCCGTGGATGACCGCTGTCTGTTCCGGGTGGACAGAAGCTGCGCGCTGAAGATATTGCAGCGGCGTCAGCGCGGTGTAATTGGCGTCATTCTTGTCCAGGTCGCGATCATAGGCGGAGCCGGTCATGGGCGTTGTTCCCCTCTTGGATTTTGTTTTTTGAAACGTTAGCGAAATTGCCTCCTTGTGAAAAGGCAAGTTTCCCTTGGTTAGAGAAAGCTCGCCATACCATCCCAGATGAGTTTCATGCCGACCAGAAAGACAAGAACGTAGACGAGCCGGAAGAAGGGTTCGTGAGGGATCCTTTTGTGGGCCCAATAGCCAAGGGCGATACCGAGCGGTGCGAGCGGCAGGAGCACGAGCGATGTGGTGAGATTGCCGGGCGCAAGCATGCCCAGCGCCCAGTAGGGCGGGAGCTTGATAAGATTGACGGCCGTAAAAAACATTACGCTGGTGCCGACGAAGAGGGTTTTATCCGGCTTTTGCGGCAGCATGTAAATCTGGAAGGGCGGGGAGCCTGCATGGGCGACAAAGCTGGTAAACCCGGCAATGGCGCCCCAGAAAGTGCCGCGCGGCCTGGAGGGTGTTTTGACCTCACGGCCCTGGTGGTGGCCGAGAAAGCTGTCGAGCACAAAGGCGATGGCGACGATCCCGATGACCAGGCGGACATGGGCATCTTCAAAGTAGCTGGCGGTGAGGGCGCCGAAGACGATGCCGAGAAAAGCGCCGGGAATGAGGATGAACAGGTTTTTGCGGTCCCAGGTCTTGCGGTAGGCCCAGACACCGATCATATCCATGGCGATGAGGATGGGCAGCATAATGCCGGCCGCTTGGACCGGAGGGATGACGAGCGCCATGGCCGGAACCGCCAGAAGCCCGAAACCGCCGGCAAAACCGCCCTTAGAAATTCCGGTTAGTAATACCGCCGGGATGGCGACAGCATAAAAGAGCGGATCGTCGATCACGTTGAACTGCCTGGGCGCCAATTTTGCGCGTTCTCAACAGCGCGGCGGTAAGGCTTTAAAGCCAGCCAAAAGAATGTAGCGGCGGCGGCCGTGCCCAGGGTGCCGACCAGGATGAGGGAATACTTCATCTCGCTGGGATCTTTAAAGACAAAGTCGTTCAGGAGGCCGATGCTGGGCGGTCCCAGTCCAAGGCCAATGAGATTGATCAGGCCGGTATAAAGTGCCGTCATTTGACCGCGCATCGGGCCAGGGGTCATGTCCTGAATGGCGGCAGGTGCTGCGCCCCAGATGGCGCTGGCGATAAGCACCGTGAAGGAATAAACGATGAGCGCATCATTGGGATCGGGCAGCAGGGGAAATACCACGGCGGGGATGACCAACAAGGTGGATGCCGCCAGTCCAATTCGGACTTTGCCATCTATCAGCCCGCGCGCCACCCATCTGTCTGCGATCCAGCCTCCGGCTATTGTGCCGATGGGGCCGAACACGAGAATGATCAGGCCGATGCGAATGCCGATTTCGGAATAGGTCCAACCGAAATTGCGCACAAAAAAGGTTAACACCCAGAAGCCGGTGGCCTGGCCGACATAGACCGCTAAACCCGCGCCGAGGATAAACCAGATATAGGCTCTTTTGTTGTCCTTGAAATAGGCGCTGACCTCAGAAAGCGGTACGCCCTTGGGTCCGTGATGTTCGCGGCGGGGAGGTTCTTTCATAGTCAGGGTGAGAAGCGCAACGAGAAGCCCCGGCAGACCAATAGCTATAAATACCAGATGCCAGGTCGCGGCTTCACCAACGATCGGAAGGGTGACTTTGACCCCTTCAAAGGCGCGGATCAAAAGCCCGCCGCCAATGAAGGCAAGGCCGGCACCGATGTAAAGACCTGAGGCAAAAACTCCCATGGCCAGGGCGCGGCGTTTCGGCTCGAAATAGTCCGCAACGATGGAGGAGGTGCCGGGAAGTAGGGTGGCTTCGCCGACGGCCACGCCGATGCGGGCTAAAAAGAGTTGAATGTAACGCACGGAAAGGCCGCTGAAGGCTGTGGCGATACTCCAGAGCGCAATCCCTATGGCAATGGCGTTACGCCGGTTGGAGCGATCAACAAAACGTGCGATTGGCAGTCCGAGTACGGAATAAAACAGGGCGAAGGTCAGCCCGTGCAGGACGCCCATTTGAGTGTCATTAACGCCCAAGTCCTGCTGGATGGGTTCCACCAGCAGCGAAAGGATCTGGCGATCCACGAAGGAAAAAATATAGGCAACCAGGAGAATGGAAACCGCATACCAACCCGCACCAGTCGGCGGATAAGGTGTGGGCTGTGTCTGCGGTTTGTCCTCCATGGGTCCTCCCGGTGACCTTTTTATTCAGAGTCAGACTTTTCCTTCAGACCGGCAAAGACGCTGTCGACATCGATGTTTTCGTCGTCGGCTTTGGTTTCCGGCTCTGCTGGCGTCTCACTGTTGGTGAAAAGGTTTTCCGATGTGATTTCTTCAGCGGCGGGCGCTTCAGGCTCTTGTGCGGTTTCGGCCAGGGATTCCTCCGTTGACTTCAACTTGGCGCCGCCCATTTTTTTGGCTTCGCGTTCAAGTCGGCGTGCCGCCTTTTGCACTTCCGCATCCAATTCGATCTGGGAGCACAGGCCCAAGGTTACCGGGTCGACCGGCTTGATGTTGGCGGAGTTCCAGTGAGTCCGATCGCGGATCGCTTGAATGGTCGGCTTGGTGGTGCCCACAAGGCGTGAAACCTGCGCATCGGTGAGCTCTGGATGGTTGCGTACCAGCCAGGAAATGGCATCCGGGCGATCCTGACGACGCGAGACCGGCGTGTAGCGCGGGCCCTTGCGCCGCGTTGGCACCGGCACATCTTCGCTGACCTTATGGAGCTTCATGGTGTAGTTTTCATCAGCAACTGCTTTTTCAAGTTCAGCGCGCATGAGCTGGCCGGCAGAGATCGGGTCCATGCCTTTAATGCCGGTGGCGACATCGCCGTCCGCAATGCCTTTGACCTCAAGCTCGTGCAAGCCACAGAAATCCGCGATTTGCTTGAAAGTCAGCGTGGTGTTGTCGATCAGCCAAACGGCGGTGGCTTTCGGCATCAGGGGTTGGGCCATTTCTTTGCTCCTGCAGATCTTTGTCACGCGGCCATAGGACAGGGCTTGCCGGTGCTGTTTTTTGGCGGAAACCCTTGGGTTTCGACCCAGCAACCCTCCTAAACGCGCAACATGTTTAAGGATTATCTGGCCCGCTATATAAGGGTTTTCAGGCCAAATTGAAACCTAAAATGCGCGTTGCTCCCCCTCACGCGGTCAGGATGATCTTGCCGATATGGGTTGAGGCTTCCATGAGGGCGTGGGCTTTGGCGGCCTCGGCGAGAGGGAAACGGCTGTCGATGATGGGGCGAATTTTGCCCGCCTCCAGCAGCGGCCAGACCCGTGCTTTGAGGCTTTCGGCAATGGCCGCCTTCTGCTCCAGACTTTGCGGGCGCAGGGTGGAGCCGGTGAGGGTCAGGCGTTTGAGCATTACCGGCAAGAAGTTCACTTCGGCGACAGGGCCGTTTAAGAAGGCGATGTTGACGAGCCGCCCGTCCATAGCGAGCGATGAAATGTTCTTGGCGATATAGTCGCCGCCCACCATGTCGAGGATGACATTAACGCCCTTGCCGCCGGTTTCTTCCTTGATGACCGCTTCAAAGTCTTCTTCGCGGTAGTTTATGGCCCGCGCCGCGCCGAGACTTTCGCAGGCCTTGCATTTGTCGGCATTGCCAGCAGTGGCATAGACCTTTGCGCCAAGGGCGCTCGCGATCTGAATGGCCGTGGTGCCAATGCCCGAGGAGCCGCCGTGGATGAGCAGGCTTTCGCCGGGTTGAAGTCGGCCCCGGTCAAATACATTGGTCCAGACCGTGAAGAAGGTTTCAGGCAGACCGGCTGCGTCTTCCAGGGAGAGGCCTTTGGGGACGGGAAGGGCGAGCGGCGCCTGAACCAGGCAATATTCGGCGTAGCCGCCGCCGGGGACCAGGGCACAGATCTCATCGCCGAGCTTGAGCTGGGTGACATCTTCTCCGAGCGCCACCACGGTACCGGAGACTTCCAGGCCAGGCGTATCGGGCGCGCCCGGGGGCGGCGGATAAAGCCCCATGCGTTGCACCACATCGGGGCGGTTCACGCCCGCCGCGGCCACTTTCACCAAGACTTCGCCGGGGCCAGGGCTGGGGGTTTTGAGGGTTTCGGGTTGGAGAACGTCAGGGCCGCCCGGCTCCTTAATGGCGATGGTGCCCATGGTTTCCGGAATATGGTTTTCCAGAAGTGTTGCTGATTTTCCCGAATCCATAAGTTTCGCCTCGTTTTTCATTTCTTTTTCGAATCAACGGTTGGACTTAAGCATAGAGGCGAGTCAGAATTCATCACAAGTAATGGTGAAATGGGTGTTTTGAGGTTCTTCCTGGCTCCTGGTGCCGAATTTGGGTGCGACACAAGGGGAGCGATCTGCAGGGAAAGCCTTGGGCCAGAAATGGGGGGACAACTCTCATGGATACAGATGATCTAGAGCCGCGGCGCCAAGCGGGTGCGGGACTGAGCATCGTTTTAGACGACTTCTCAGTTACCGATCTTATGGCGCGCATTGAAGACCTTAAGGCTGAAATTAAGCGCTGCGAAGATGCGATCGAGGCAAGGGAGGCCTCCAAATCTGCGGCGGACGCGGTTTTTCGGTGAGGGTGACCGTTCCTTTCCGGGACAGGCGCGCGGCCGTCTAAACGGCATGGTTCCTGCTACTTGGGAATAAATGCGTCCTAAGGTCCCCCAAAATGGCGCGCTGGGTAATGAAATTGATGAAATCGGGTCCCCTTCATCGGGCTCAAAAGGGAAGACAGAAAGTTAATGGGTAAATCAGGCGAAAGAAATGCAAGTCCTGAAGTGGCGGTCATCTGGTCGGCAGATTTTGATAATGCTGTAAAGGATTTCGCTCAGTCTCAGATGTTTACCAAGCTGTTTACAGAAGGCATGGCTCTGGTTGAAACCACCGCCGTTTATCTGGACGGTGAGGGTCGAATGCAGGCGAAAGGTTTGTCGCGGCGATTGGCGCTGGCTTATGCGGGTGAGAGTATGCGACTGACAACCCGCCTGATGCAGGTGGCCTCCTGGCTGCTCGTGCAAAAGGCGATCAAGGAGGGTGAAATGTCCCCTGAAGAGGCCGCCCAGGCGAAATACCGGGTGAGCGCTCAAGAAGTTTGCCGGGGTCCTTCCATGGACAGCGCGCAGGAGCTGCCGGTCAAGCTTCAGGATCTGATGGAGCAAAGCGAATATCTCTACGACCGCATCGACCGGCTGGATGCCTCCATGTTCCGCGAGCCCAAAGGGCCGCAGCCCAGCAGTATCGCCGCGCAGCTCGGGCGCCTGGAGCAGGTGTTTGGAGACGCCGCGCTTTAGTATCTAGAAGTATTTAGAAAGCAAATCCAAATTGTGCTCCCGCGCAGGTGGGAGCCCAGGGCCCCCATTGAGGTCGTGCCTCGCCGCTCTGGACCCCCGCTTTTGCGGGGGAACGCCCGGTCGGGGCCTCCAGCATTCAAAAAACAAAAGGAAGTTGTGCTCCCGCGCAGGCGGGAGCCCAGGGGCCCCCATTGGCGTCGTGCCTCGCCGCTCTGGACCCCCGCCTTCGCGGGGGCAATTAAAGGCAACAAAAAAAGCCGCTGAGATCAGCGGCTTTTCGTTTTTCGGGAAGATCTTCCGGCTTAGTTGCCCAGGAAGCCTTCGAATTTCTTGTTGAAGCGACCCACACGTCCGCCCGTATCGAGCAGGTGCTGTCCGCCGCCGGTCCATGCCGGGTGGGAGGTCGGGTCGATCTCAAGCTGCAGCGTGTCACCTTCCGCGCCATAGGTGGAGCGGGTTTTAAAGGTGGTGCCGTCGGTCATCACCACGGTGATAAAGTGGTAGTCCGGATGTGTTTCTTTTTTCATCGTTTTTCGCCTCCACGGCCAAACCTCGGCCAAATGAAGGGCGGTTTATACAGGCCGAATTTCATGAAAGCAAGCAAAAGTCGGGGGTTTTTGGGGTTTTTTTGGAAATTGAGCAAGTGACACTTTGTCCCGAAAAAGCGGGGCAAAAAGGCTTGCATTCAGTTGCCCTGGCGGCAATGTTGGGCTTCTCCAGCCCCAGAAAATCAAGGAGATCTGCCTTGGCCCGTGGATTGACCGCTGCCCAGCAAGACCGCCCAAGCTCGCGTAATGTGAAAGCCCTAAGAGCCCTTCTGCCCTTTGTCTGGCGCTACAAGGGGCGGCTTCTTGTGGTTTTTGTCATGCTGACGATCGCTTCTGTGGCGACACTTGCGGTGCCGCTGGCGGTGCGTCAGATGCTCGATCACGGCTTTTCGGGCGAATCGGCGGCCAATATCGACCGCTATTTTTTAGGGGTTTTTCTTTTGGCCGTGGTGCTGGCGGTGTCTTCGGCGGGGCGGTTTTTCTTTGTCATGCAATTGGGCGAGCGCATCGTGGCGGATATCCGCTCGGCAGTTTATGCGCATCTTTTGACCCTCAGCCCCGCCTTTTTTGAGCGCACCAATACGGGCGAAATCCTGTCGCGATTGACAACGGATACGACCCTCATCCAGTCCATCGTCGGGGCCAGCGCGTCGATCGCTCTTCGCAACCTCTTCATGTTCGCGGGCGCCGCCGCCATGCTGGTCTATACGAGCCCGCGCCTGTCGGCCTATTTCCTGTTGCTGGCGCCAGCTGTGATCCTGCCTCTTGTGCTCTTTGGGCGCACGGTGCGCGGCCAGTCCAACAAGGCGCAAGATAAGGTGGCCCATACCAGCTCACGGGCGGAAGAAAGCCTGTCGGCCGTGCGCACAGTTCAGGCCTTCACCCAGGAAGATAACGAAACAGCCCGCTATGACGAGACTGTGGAGCAGGCCTTTCAAGCGGCGCGCAAGCGCATAGGCATGCAGGCTATTTTGACGGCGACCATTATCTTCCTCGTCTTTTCATCCATTACCGGAATTTTGTGGACAGGTTCGCGCTTTGTGGTGTCAGGCGCCATGAGCTCGGGCGAGCTCGTCAGCTTCATCATATTGGCGATCATGGCGGCGAGCTCCCTGGGGTCTCTGTCAGAAGTCTGGGGTGATGTGCAACGGGCCGCTGGCGCCAGTGAGCGGTTGATGGTGCTTTTGGCAACCCAATCGGAAATTGGAGATTGTGAAGACCCTGTCCATCTGCCGGAGGCGACAACGCGAGGGCTTACGTTCGAGCGCGTCAGTTTTCGCTATCCGACCCGTAAGAATGTCTCTGTGCTGAAAGAGTTTTCTCTGGATGTGGCGCCAGGTGAAAAAGTGGCCTTGGTCGGCCCATCCGGCGCGGGCAAGAGCACGGTCTTTCAATTGCTACTTAGGTTCTATGATCCGCAGCAGGGAAGTATCCGGATTTCCGGTACCGATATCCGCGATCTCTCGCTCAAAGATCTGCGCTCTTCATTATCGCTGGTGCCGCAAGAAGCCGTGATTTTTGGAGAAAGCGCTTTTGAAAATATACGCTATGGTCGGCCAGACGCTTCTCTCGATGAAGTGGTGCGGGCTGCCGAAGTGGCGTCCGCCGATGGGTTTATATCTGAATTGCCAGAGGGCTATCATACCAACCTTGGGCAGAAGGGTATCGGTCTGTCGGGCGGGCAAAAGCAACGCATTGCCATTGCCCGGGCGGTTTTGAAGAACACGCCTATCCTTTTGCTGGATGAAGCCACCAGTGCGCTCGATTCAGAAAGCGAGCGTTTGGTGCAAGAGGCCCTGGAAAAGCTGATGGAAAACCATACCACGCTGATCATCGCCCACCGATTGTCGACGATTTTGAAAGCGGACCGGATTATCGTGATGGACAAAGGTGAGATTGTCGAGGTCGGCACCCACAAGGAGCTACTGGGTCAGAATGGCCTTTATGCGCGACTTGCTGAAATTCAATTTGGACGTGATGCCGATGAGGCCACGAATGTGGTCAATCTCGACAAGATACATTGAATTCTGACAATGCATAACTTTGGGGGGAATAGAAAATGACAAAAGGAAAAGGCCGCACCATCGTCTTTGGCCTGATTGGGATCTTGACCCTTGTCAGCTTCTTCGTGGTGCGCACGCTTTACCGCGTCAATGCGTTTGCGACCTTGTCGCCGGCCTCTCCCGGCATGTGCGTGCGGGTTGAGGCGCCGGTTGGGCCGGAGGACATGCAGCTTGATCCACGCAGCGGGTTTGTCTATCTCAGCTCAACGGATCGCCGGGCTCTTGTTGGCGGCACCAGCGATGCTGATGGCGATATCTATCTGATTGATCCGCGCGCGCCAGAGGCAGGATTTACAGCCCTTGGGCTCGCGGCTCAACTGGAGGGGCGCCGCTTCTATCCTCATGGGCTGAGCCTTTACCGCGACGATACCGGACGCACCACGCTGATGGTGATTAATCATCCTTCCGAAACTGAAAACAGGATCGAAATCTTCGATCTCTTTGAAGAGGAAGTGGATGGCATTCCGGTTCGGCAGGTGGCGTTCCGTCGCTCGGTTGAGGATGCGCTCATTCATTCCCCGAACGATCTTCAGGCGGTTGGACATGATGCTTTTTATGTGTCGAATGATCATGGACCGGGCGGTCGTTTCATGCGGGCGCTGGACGATTATGTGCCGCTGAGCCGAGGAACCCTGGTTTACTTCGACGGTGCGACTGCGCGAGTTGCGGCGGATGGGTTTTCCTATGCCAATGGTGTGGCGGTGAGCGCAGATGGGCGCGAGCTCGTGGTGGGCGAGACGACGGGCATGTCTGTGAAATTTTATGAGCGCGATGCGGCGAGCGGGGCTTTGACCTTTAAGGAAAAATTGCCGCTTTATACGGGGGTCGACAATATTGACCGGGCCGCGGACGGCAGCTATTGGATCGGGGCGCATCCGCAGCCTTTAAAGTTTGGCCCTCACGCCAAGGACGCGGCGAATATGAGCCCCTCTCATGTTTTGAAAGTCACGCGGGGAGCTGAGGCCCATGGCGGCGCCGTTGACCAGATCTATCTGGGGCTTGGCGATGAAATTTCCGGCTCATCCGTTGCGATTGAAGCGGCTGGCAAGGTCTTCATCGGTCAGGTGTTTGACCCGTTCCTTTTGGCGTGTGATCTCGGGGAATAGATTGGGGCCTCATGCTGAGGAGAGCCCAAAGGGCTCATCTCGAAGCATGAGGTCATTCGGTCTTATCCTTCGAGACGCGCTGCGCGCTCCTCAGGATGAGGCATTCCTATTTACTCTGGACCCCCGCCTTCGCGGGGGAGCCTTGACAATCCATTTGCCTATGGTTACGCGCCTTTAGCGCTCTGTCAGTTTGAACTCAATGCGGCGATTGCGGCGCAGGTCCGCCGGTGCCGTGCCGGGGGTGAGCGGGTGATATTCGCCAAAGCCTGCCGCGACAAGGCGGTTCGGCGGAATACCCTCTTTGGTGAGGTAGGTCACCACGGCAATGGCGCGGGCACTCGACAGGTGCCAGTTGGAAGGGAACTCTTCAGTGTGGATCGGCACGCGGTCTGAGTGGCCATCGACGCGCAGCACCCATTGCAGTTCCGGCGGAATTTCGGAGGAGATCTCCTTTAAGGCGCGCGCGATCTTGAGAAGCTCCAATTGTCCATCCGGGTTGATGGTGGCAGAGCCTGAATCAAACAGAACCTCCGACTGAAGGATGAAGCGATCCCCCACAATTTCGATGTCCGCGCGGTCGCCGAGCACTTCGCGCAGGCGTCCGAAAAATTCCGAGCGATAGGTGGCCAATTCCTGAACCTTTTGTGCCAGGGCCGCATTGAGGCGCTGACCGAGATTGGCAATCTGGGCCTGGGCTTCCTTGTCGCGGGCTTCGGAGGCCTCGAGCGCTTCATTAAGGCTGGCAATCTGCAACCGCAGGGCGGCCAGCTGATTGTTGAGGGCGGCAATTTCGGCCTGCGCTTCCTTGGAAAGCTTTTGCTCGGCGGCGAGAGAGGTCGCCAGTTCACCAGACTTGGCCTCGGCGGTGCTGAGCAATGCGGTGAGGCGATCCATTTCCGCCTGCTTAAGGCTGGCCTCATCGCGGGCGCTCACAAGTGAGGCGGAAAGCTGGGCAAGGCTTTCGCTCAGGTCGGCGGTTTTGGTCTTTTCAAGATTGAGGAGTTCGGAAAGCTCTGCCAGGCGTGTGTCGAGCTGCGCGAGGGCGGCATCTCGGCCGCTGAGGGCCTGGCTCAGAAAAAACTGAGCGAGCACAAAAATGGAAAGCAAAAAGATCAGCACAAGCAGCAAGGTCGCCAGGGCGTCCACAAAGCCCGGCCAATAGTCGGTGCCGCTAAAACGGGCTCTGGTAGATCTTCCGCGCGCCACTTTCGTCTTTACCTCCGACCTTCATCTGTCAGGGAGGTAATCTTTTTCGTCAGCACACGGAGGTCGTTGCGAATGTCCTGAATGGAGTCCGGGGCGCCAACGGCACTTTTGCCGACAACGCGTTCAAGGGCATGGTTGATCTCGCTGGCGGCGGCCCGAAGGTCGCGCGCGGCCTCAGAGACCGGCACATCGCTTCCCGCGGCGGGACCGGTCGGGGCGCTGGTCTGCATTCGGGTGATGTTTTCATTCAAAGCCATGATGGCAGCTGCCAAGGCTTGATAGGTCTGGCTGGCATCGGCGGTATTGTCGATGGGGAAGTCGTCGAGTGCGACCTGCGTGCGGGTCGACAGATGTTCTTCCAGTTCATTGTAGAAACGGTTTTGCGCCTGACCGGCGCGAATGTCGAGGAAGCCCAGGATCAGGGAGCCTGACAGGCCGAAAAGCGAGGACGAAAAAGCGATGGCCATGCCGGACAGCGGTGTTTCAAGGCCTGCGATCAGGTCTTTGAAGATCTGTTCGGCTTCACCGGCCTCAGGTGACAGGGCACGAATGCTGTCAGCGACCGATCCGATGGTTTGCAGGAGACCCCAGAAGGTGCCGAGAAGGCCGAGGAAAACTAATAGACCAATCAGATAACGCGAGATCTCACGGGACTCGTCGAGCCGTGTGCCGATGGAGTCGAGGATGGACCGAAGCGCCGTTGCGGAAAGGGTCATGGCTGTGGGCCGATCACGGAGCATGGCTGCCATGGGCGCCAAAAGCTGGGGCGGGGCGGCGTCACTTGACGGCGCCAGACCAGGCTCGCCAAAACGGAACCGTTCAATCCAGCGCACGGCGGGCCCCAGGCGGTAGACCTGAACAAATGAGAATATGATGCCGATGATGAGCACCAACAGGATGAGGCCATTCAAGAAGGGGTTGGCCTGAAAGGCGCGGGTGATCTGCTCCATCAAGGCGGCGGCGATGAGCCCCGCCAGGATGAGGAAAGCGAACATGCCGCCGACAAAGCTGGTCGGCCGGGTCATCCGGAAAAAATCTGGCGTATCGCGTCTCGCCATGGGTCCTGCCTCTTTCGGTTCAACTTTGCGCCTGTGCCCGAATGGGCCAAGGCTTCGCCTTGACCTGCAAAATGATGGCCAAATCAGGCAAATTCAGGCCCAAGGATAGGGATTTTGGCGGGAGATGCCCGAGAAAAAGATTTAACCGATTGATTTTTCGCAGTTTTCAGCGAATTCAGGCGCTGGCGGCCTTCTTCAAAAGGTCGACCATCGGGGCCTGGATCTGGCCATTGGTGGCCAGGATGTGACCCGTTTCGAGCGCCCGGGGCTTGCCAACGGGGTCGGTGACGATACCACCGGCCTCGCGCACCAGAAGCACGCCGGCAGCGATGTCCCAGATTGCGAGGTTGCGCTCCCAAAAACCGTCATAGCGGCCCGCGGCCACATAGGCGAGATCGAGAGCGGCCGCGCCCATGCGGCGCACCCCGGCGACGCGGGGCATGACCCAGTCCATTTCTCGAAGAAATTCGTCCTGACCCGGACGGCCCAGGTGCGGGATACCGGTTGCGACCACACAGTCGGTGGTGTCGCGCCGCGAGGAGACACGCAGACGATGGTCGTTGAGGTAAGCGCCCTTGCCGCGTTCGGACCAATAGAGTTCGTCTGTTACCGGATTAAGGATGACTGCGGCAACCAGCTCGCCCTCGCGTTCGAGCGCAATGGAGATTGCGAAGTGCGGAATGCCGTGGAGAAAATTAGTGGTGCCATCCAAGGGATCGACGATCCAGCGGTGGGTTTGGTCAACACCTGTAATCTCGCCGGCTTCTTCCAGCACGAAGGTGTAACCACCCCGCGCTTTCTCAAGCTCCTCACGCAGAATACTCTCGGCCTTAAGGTCGGCGGCGGTCACGAA
>SBGZ01000019.1 GCA_006226415.1 Alphaproteobacteria bacterium | reverse complement strand
CATCGGCTTCCGCATTGACGCGTATCTTATCGTCACCGGTTAAGGTCTCATAACGGGCGCGCTGAAGGTCGCGCGCGGCAGCGACACGGGCCGCCACTTCGGCGGACCCCTCGCGGGCGGGCGGCAGGGTCAGATCCGAGGCCGAGACCTGCGGCACTTCAATATGTAAATCGATGCGGTCCATCAGGGGCCCAGAAATTTTTGACAGATAGTCCTGAGAGCATTTTGGCGCCCGGCCACAAGCGCGCGAGGGGTCTGACAAGTAGCCGCAGCGACAGGGGTTCATGGCGGCGATGAGCTGCACCCGGCTTGGATAGCGGATGTGGGCATTGGCGCGGGCGACCACGCATTCACCAAGCTCCAATGGTTGGCGGAGGCTATCAAGCACCTGCCGCGAAAACTCTGGCAGCTCGTCCAAAAACAAAACGCCCTTGTGGGCCAGTGACACCTCGCCGGGCCGGGCGCGTTGACCGCCGCCGACGAGGGCCGCCATGGAGGCGGAGTGGTGGGGCGAGCGATAAGGCCGGGCGCGCTTAATCCTGCCGTCCTGAAGCTCTCCCGCCAAAGAGGCGATCATGGAAACCTCCAAAGCCTCTTTGGCTTCCAGGGGCGGCAAGATGCCGGGCAGGCGCGCGGCGAGCATGGATTTGCCGGAGCCGGGCGGACCGACCATGGCCATGTTGTGCCCGCCAGCAGCGGCCACTTCCAAAGCGCGTTTGGCGCTTTCCTGACCCTTGATGTCTTTAAGGTCCAGGTGAACGGACGTCTCCTCCGCCAATTTGGCGATGGGCGTTTCGAGGATCTGAGTTCCCTTGAAGTGATTAATCAGTGCAATGAGGGTTGGGGCTGCGAGAATTTTGCCTGAGCCCGCCCAGGCCGCTTCCGGTCCGCAGGTCTTGGGGCAAATGAGACCCCTGCCCTCTTCGGCAGCCGCCAGTCCGGCATTGAGCACCCCGGCAACCGGCGCGATGGCCCCATCGAGGGCGAGCTCGCCAACCGCGGTATAGTCGCCGATCACATCCACGGGCACCACGCCCATGGCGGTGAGGAGCCCGAGGGCAATCGGCAGGTCAAAATGGCTGCCTTCCTTGGGGAGATCTGCCGGGGCGAGATTGATCGTGATGCGCTCAGGCGGCAGACCCAGACCGATGGCGGTGAGCGCCGCCCGCACGCGCTCCTTGCTTTCGGCCACCGCCTTGTCCGGCAGACCCACGATATTAAAGGCTGGGAGGCCGCCGCCGCCCATCTGCACCTGGACGTCCACATGGCGGGCCTCTATGCCGACAAAGGCGACAGTATCCACGTGTGCGACAGTCATGGGTTTGGGTCAGTATCCTCGGAGTTGAAAATATGAACGCGCGAGCAAGGTTGTCTTTCTCTACTATGGCACGAGTGGCAGGCTTGTCCACACTCGTTTGCGATTTCTCTCTTTAAGAGTGTTTTGACCGAAATTGGGATAGGATATCGGCCATGATCTATGTTCTTGGCTTTATCAAACAGCTCATTCTGCCGCCGGCCCTCTTCATGGTGGGCCTTGTGGTGGCGGGGGTGCTTTTGTGGCGCGGCCGCCTGCGCGCAGCGCACTGGCTTGGCGGGGCCTCGCTGGCGGCGCTCTGGCTGTTGTCGACACCGCTGGTTTCCGATGGGCTCATGGGGCTCGTGCAATGGGGCGTCGCGCCTTTGGAGGACCCAAAGGGTGCTGGCGCCATTGTGGTGCTGTCGGCCGGGGCCAATGTGCCGGCGCCGGAATATGGCGCGGCGGCAAGCGTGGATGCCCAGACCTTGGAGCGGCTCAGATATGGGGCGCGGCTGGCGCGCGAGACCCATCTTCCGGTGCTGGTCAGCGGCGGCAAGTGGAGCCTTGAAGAGGTAACCATGGCGCCGATGATGGCGGAGGTCCTGACCCGGGATTTTGGTGTGGAAGAGGTCTGGCACGAGGACCGGTCCCGGGCGACGCGGGGGAATGCCGCCTTTTCCGCGGAAATGCTAAAGGCCCGGGGTGTGGACCGGGTGCTCTTGGTAACCCATGCCTGGCATATGAAACGGGCTCAAGCGGCCTTTGAGCGAGAGGGGATTGAGGTCATTCCTGCCCCGACAGCCTTTGAGCGACCCGGGCATTTCGGGCTCGGCAGTCTGTTCCCCCAAGCCAAGGCGCTGCATCGCAGCTATTACGCCGCCCATGAGCTGGTGGGGCGGGTCTGGTATGCTCTGCTGGGGTGATACCACCAAAAGAGCCTGACCCCGAAGTTGGTATCACTTTTGGGGTCAGGTATTTTTCTTGGTATCAATGGCATCCCAGATCAGGGCGGCGATGTCGCTGCCGCCAAAGCGCTTTACTTCCTGAATGCCCGTGGGTGAGGTGACGTTGATTTCGGTGAGGAAATTGCCGATCACGTCAATACCCACAAAAATAAGTCCCTGTTCCTTCAGTGCCGGACCGATGGCCTCGCAGATTTCGCGGTCGCGGGGGGTCAGATCCACCGCCTCGGCGCGGCCCCCGACATGGAGGTTGGACCGGGTTTCGCCTGCCGCCGGAATGCGGTTGATGGCCCCCGCCGGGGCGCCGTCCACCAGGATGATGCGCTTGTCGCCATTTGCCACATCCGGCACGAAGGCCTGGGCAATGAGCGGCTCGCGAAACTGCAGCGAGAACATTTCCAGGAGCGACTGGAAATTGCCGTCGTCCGGTTTGACGCGGAAGACCCCGGCGCCGCCATTGCCATAGAGCGGCTTGAGGATGATGTCCTTGTGCGCGGCACGGAAGGCGCGGATCTCTTTTTCGTCGGAGGTGATCAGGGTCGGCGGCAGGAGCCCTTCAAAATGGGTGACGAAAAGTTTTTCCGGTGCGTTGCGCACAGATGCCGGATCGTTGACCACCAATGTTTTGGGGTGGATGTGTTCAAGGATATGGGTTGCCGTGATGTAGGCCATGTCGAAAGGCGGGTCCTGACGCATGAGCACCACATCAAACTCCGACAGGTCGACCACTTCTTCATCGCCAAAGGTGACGTGATTGCCGCGCTCGCGGCGCAAGCTGATCGCGCGGCCACGGGCAAGGACCTTGCCATCTCTAAGGCTCAGATGCTTGGGCAGATAAAAGAAGAGTTGATGGCCGCGCGCTTCGGCCTCAAGCCCAAGGGCAAAGGTGGAATCGGCATCGATATCGATCCCTTCAACCGGGTCCATCTGAATGGCGACTTTAAGTGACATGCAGGTTCCTTTTAAGGCTGCCAGGCGTTGGCCAAATGTCTGAAACGTCCAGACGGGGCGATAAGAATGGCGTCAAATCTCAGACGCAGATTTGCGGGGGTTGTCTTCCGGGTCAAGTAAGTTTCAGCCGCTTTGTGAATTCTGCGCATTTGTGTTTCATGAATGGCAAAGGCCGCTTCGTCCAGATGCGCGCGGCGCTTGACCTCAACAAAGACAAGCAATTGGCCGCGCCGGGCGATGAGATCAACCTCTCCGCTCGGGCATTTAAAGCGCCGCTCAAGGATGCGAAAGCCTTTAAGACGCAAAAGCCAGGCGGCGAGTGTCTCGGCGAAGAGGCCGTCGCGATAGGCCTTTTGTCTTTTGGCGAGCGGGTCGGTCATAGCGTCTCGGCTTTCTTGAGACCAAGGGCCAGATCATAAACGTCAGAACGCTTCCAGCCGCTTTCGCGGGTGACTTCAGCCACCGCATCTTTCAACGACACCTCGTTTAAGAGTGCCGACAGCCGGTCACGGATTTGTTCTTGCGACTGCTCGGCGCTTTCGCCCGGCGCGTCGACCACAACAACCACCTCTCCTTTGGGAGCGCCCTCTTCTTCATAGGCGCTGGCCAGTTCGCTTAAGGGTCCTTTGCGGATCTCTTCAAATTTCTTGGTAAGCTCGCGGGCGACGGCTGAGGGGCGGTCACCAAGCACGGTTTCCATGTCCCTCAAACTCGCGGCCAAGCGCTTGGGCGACTCATAAAAGATGAGCGTTGCGGGAACGGTTTTAACCTCTTCAAGATCACTTAGACGCGCTTTGTGTTTGGGGGGCAGGAAGCCGCAAAAGAAAAACCTGTTGGTGGCGAGCCCCGACAAGACAAGGCCCGTCAGGGCGGCGCTTGGGCCCGGGCAATGGGTGACGAGATGTCCGGCCGATGCCATGTCACGGGCGAGGCGAAACCCGGGATCGGAAATCGCCGGCGTACCAGCATCTGAAACCATCGCAATCACCTCGCCTCTTTCAAGCCGCGCGGCGATCTTCGGGCGCATTCTTGCCGCATTATGCTCATGATAGGGCTCCAATTTTTGCCTAATCCCGTAAAGGCTCAGGAGCTTGGAGGTGACGCGGGTGTCTTCGCAATAAAGCACATCGGCGGCGGCGAGCAGCCCCAGCGCCCTTAAGGTGATATCGGAGGCGTGACCGATGGGGGTTGCCACTAAATAGAGGCCCGGCGCCGGTTTTTCAGGGCTTAAAACCTCCATAATCCGGTGCCTTGATTGTCCGGCGCGCGGCAAATTAGTGTCTGAGAGGTCTGAACTCATGGGATTTGATGCCTGTTTTCACGATTTGCCGTTGTCGGCCTTGGCCCGCTTCTTTACACTCGCCGGGCACATGAGGGGTGTTGCGGTGTGTTTCAAAGACAAAGAACGCATTGCTGGGTTGGGGATACACAGAACACTATCTTAACCTTGGATGGCTATTTGAGAAAGCTCTCAAACATCCACGGATAGGCCAGGGGATTGACGGCGACATGACAGAAACAGGTCATTTCATGAAACGAATTGTTCAAGGCGCAGGTCTCGTCCTTGCTTCTTTACTGCTTTATGCCTGCGGCACGGATGGCACACCGCGCCCTCATGCGACACGTGTTGATCAGGCACCGACCCAGCTGCCATCGATCTCTGATCAGGATAAATTGGATTTTCCGCATCTGGGTGACAAATCCGCTGTTCGGGTCGCGATCCTTTTGCCGCTCACCAATTCGCAAAATAATGTGGAAGCAGTGGGCGAAGCGCTGCTCAATTCGGCGCAGCTCGCGCTGTTTGAAATTGGCAATCCGAATGTGGTGCTGATCCCAAAGGACACGAAAGGAACCCCTGACGGGGCGCGGCTCGCCGCGACACAAGCCATTGATGAAGGCGCGGATATTATTCTCGGGCCGCTCTTTGCGGGATCCGTGCGCACGGCCGGGGCTGTTGCCCGGGCAAACCGTGTCCCGATGATTGCCTTTTCGACCGACCGGACTGTGAGCGGTGACGGGGTTTATCTTTTGTCCTTCCTGCCAGAACAGGAAGTTAAGCGGGTGACCGATTATGCGGTCAGTGAAGGCTATTACGCCTTTGCCGGTCTCGTGCCGCAAAGCGCTTATGGCGACCGGGTGCGCTCCGCCTTTCAACAAGTTGTTTCCGAAAAAGGCGGTGTGGTTACCCAGCTGCAAAGCTACCCGCGCAATGCTGAGCAGATGTTCGCGCCAGCCCGGATTGTTGCTGAATACGATGATCGCAAGGCCAACTTAAAACGCCGCAAGGCCTCTGATGAAGCCTATGACCCCAACAAGCCGCTTGATGCGGCGGCGGGTTCGCTGGTCTATGACCCCGAAACGGGCGAGCTTAAAGCCGCTGACCCGGAGGCCCTGGCGCAGATGCGCTCGCCCAACCGGGAAACCTGGGGCGGGGTTTCTTATCAGGCCATCCTGCTGGCTGAAGGCGGCACCATGCTGCGCAGTCTGGCGCCCCTCATGCCTTATTTCGATGTGGACCCGCGCAAGACGAAATTCCTGGGCACCGGTCTTTGGGATGACCCTTCGCTCGGCAAGGAACCTTCGCTGGTGGGCGGCTGGTTTGCCGCGCCGCAGCCAGATATGCATGATGCCTTTACGGTGCGCTATGAAAGTTCCTTTGCGGCCACACCGCCGCGCATCTCGAGCCTGTCCTTTGATGCGGTGGCGCTGGTCGCCTCGCTGGCCCGGCTGCCGGAGCGGGAGCGGTTTTCCGAAGACACCCTCAGCAATCCCAACGGCTTTGCCGGCATTGACGGGATCTTCCGCTTCCTGCCAGACGGGGGCGCGGAGCGGGGGCTCGCCGTTCTGCAGGTGCAGCCGGACGGAATTGTGGTAATCGATCCGGCGCCGATGACCTTTGAAAAACCGCGCAGCGACGCCATGTTTGGCCCCCTTGAAGGCGGCGATTCCACGACCGATTACGAGAGCCTCCAGTACTGACACACCTAAAAATATACTACAAAGTGTGTTTTCTGTTTTTGCACTTTTAGGTGTTTTTTCTGTGTGAGAGGGCATAAACTGGGCCCATGTTGGCCCGTGCTCCCAAGTTTCTTTTGCCGTTTCTTCTGGTTTTTGCGGCTTTTGCATCCGCGAACCTGCCCCTTGGGACTGCGCAGGCCGCGCCCGCAGAGGCGCTTGTGGCCTGCGGCCATCTGCTGGCTCACGGCGGACCGCCCGGGAAGGCCGACCGCCGCCCTGAGCTTTATTTCTGCCGCACCGGCTATGTTGGCTATATGAACCCGGACACCCATGTGGCGGACTGGGTGGTGGAACTTTTAACGCCCGACCGGCTTGAAGAGGTGGTTCCGCGCCGCGGCAGCTTTAAACCGGAACGGCAATTGCCAACACTCTTTCAGACCCAAACCGAGGCCTATACCTGGTCAGGCTATGCGCGCGGCCATCTGGCGCCAGCAGACAATATGCGGTTTTCAAAGCTGGCCATGAAGGAAAGCTTTTATCTGGCCAATGTGGCGCCGCAGCTCGGGTCATCTTTTAATGGCAGCAAATGGAAAAGCCTTGAACAAAAATCGCAGGGCTGGGCCAAGTCCCGGCCGGCGCTTGTTATCATTACCGGCACGATCTTCGGTGAGACGCCAGAGCGCCTCATTGCTTATTCCGCCAATTCCAAGCCCGACCAGCCAACCAACCTTCTGGTGCCTGACGCCTTTTACAAAATAGTCTTCGCTCCCGTTGAACAAAAGGCGATCGCGTTCCGCTTTCCTCATGAGAGCCTGACGGGGAAAAGCCTGAAGAGTTTTCGCACGTCCATCGATGCGCTCGAAGATGAAACCGGTTATGATTTCCTTTCGGCCTATGACGATGCGGTGGAAGCCGAGTTTGAATCGGGCGTTTCACAGATGTGGGAGTAGCGTCTAAAACAACCACGTTGAAGACCTCATCCTGATGAGCGCAGAGCGTGTCTCGAAGGATGGTGAAAATATCCTCATACTTCGAGACGAGCCCTTCGGGCTCTCCTCAGCATGAGGTTTTGGCGTTGGGTGCATTGGTTTCCGCGAGCGCGGTGGCTCTTGAAGTTTTCGTTGGGCGTCTAAAACAACCGCCGCACCACTTCCGAAATCAACGTATTAAGCACAAGGCGGCCCTCGGTGGTCGCTGCCAAGGTGTTTTTATCTTGCTCGATCAAACCCTCCGTTTCGAGGTCCTGCAGAGCGCCCCAGTTCAAGGGCGTCCCGGCCAGGGCGCCCGCGCGATCCTTCGAAATACCCTCCCGAAGGCGAAGCCCCATCAGAAGATATTCCTCAGCTTGGGTCTCCGGCGCGATTTCTATCTGCTCAACCAGCCCCTGACCTTTTTGTTTTACCGCTGCCAACCATTTCGCAGGCAAGGCCTCTGTTTCCGTGGCAAAGCGCTTGCCGCCCTGGCTCAGACGGCCATGGGCACCGGGGCCAACGCCGAGATAATCGCCGTAGCGCCAATAGGTCAGGTTATGGCGCCCTTCCGCGCCGGGCTTGGCGTAATTGGAAACTTCATAAGCGGCAAGGCCCGCCTCATTGCAGAGCAGCTCTGTCATCTCGTAAAGCCGCCGGGCAGTTTCTTCCTCTGGCAAGGTCAGCGCGCCTTTTTCGAAAAGCGCCTGAAAAGGCGTGCCGGGCTCGATGGTCAATTGATAAAGCGAGAGATGATCGGCGGCGAAGGTGAGCGCTTTTTGAAGCTCCCGCTCCCAGGCGGCTTCCGTCTGACCGGGCCGCGCATAGATGAGGTCAAAACTGAGACGGGGGAAGATTTCGCGGGCGAGTTCCACCGCGCCAAGCGCTTCGTCCACGCTATGAAGACGGCCGAGGTTCTTTAAATCTTCCGGTACCAGAGACTGAACCCCGAGAGAGAGCCGATTGACGCCCGCCGCCCGGTACGCCTTAAAGCGCTCCGCCTCAACGGACGTCGGGTTGGCCTCCAGGGTCACTTCCGCATCCGGCGCGATGGACCAAAGGGCCGCAATTTCATCCAGGACGGCGGCGACGGTTTCACCGGCCATCAGGCTGGGCGTGCCGCCGCCAAAGAAAATGGATGTCACCTTAAGCGGATCTTGCTTTTTGCTCAGTGTACGGAGTTCTTGACAAAGAGCCTCTGCCCAATGTTTTTGATCAATGTCGCGCACCACATGGGAATTAAAGTCACAATAGGGACATTTGGCGAGACAAAATGGCCAGTGGACATAAATGCCAAAGCCAGGATCTAAGGCCGTGGTCACTTAAGCCTCTCGCCCCGAGAAGCAGGCCTTGATCATTTCCTTGAAGGCGCGCGCGCGATGGCTCATGGCATGTTTTTCTTGCGGGTCGATTTCGGCAAAGGTTTTGGTCATGCCTTCTGCGGCGAACATGGGATCATAACCAAAACCGCGGTTACCGCGCGGCGGATAGACAATCTTGCCATCCACCTTGCCGACAAAGGTTTCGGTATGGCCATCGGGCCAGGCCAGACACAGCGCGCAGGCAAAATGGGCGCCGCGATCACGGGCGTCATAGGCACGCGCCTTGGAGAGCGCCTCCTGCAGTCTTTCCATGGCGAGATTGAAGTTTTTGGAGTCGCCGCCCCAGCGCGCCGAGTAAACCCCCGGCTCGCCGCCGAGCGCATCCACGCACAGCCCGCTGTCGTCAGCAAGGGCGGGCAGATTGGCGCCCTTGGCCGCCGCCAGGGCCTTGATTTTGGCATTGGCTTCAAAGGTGGTACCGGTCTCTTCCGGCTCGGCAAGCCCCAGATCGCCCGCCGACACAGCCGTCACGCCAAAGGGCGCCAGAAGCTCGGTGATTTCTTTCACCTTGCCTTTGTTGTGACTGGCAACGACCAATTTGTCGCCGTCGAATTGTCGTGTCATGGGCGCGTCTCTTTCAAGGATTGTAGCCAAGCCTGTGTTTGGCGGGGATGGGTAAAGGTTAGGACTTTCTTGGTCGCTTGAACACTCTCAATCAAAGCCCTTGTCTTGGGGGTCTTGTCGCGGCGGAAATTCCAGGTGTAGACCAGAAATTCCCAATCGAATTTTTCAGGGCAGTCGGGTGCCATATCAGGGCGAACTAAACCCTTCTTTGTGAGCACACGCTTGATCACGCGGCCAACATGAATACGGCGCGGATAATCGAGATGGATAAGCGTGTCAGCGAATTTGAGGCGCTTTGCAAGGTAGTTACTGTAGTTGCCATCAACGATCCAGCGCGGTTGCTTAAGCTCGGCTTCCAGACGCGCGCTGAAATCTTCCGGCGTGCTCTCCACCCATCCGGGCTGCCAAAAGAGCTTGTCGAGATGGATGACCGGGAGACAGAGCGCTTCTCCCAGGCTTGCGGCAAGGGTTGATTTACCCGCGCCGCAGGGGCCAAGAATGAGTATGCGCTCCATGGGATCCCCTTTAGTCGAGGCCGAGAGCCTGGGATTGCAGACCCCCCAATTCGCCAATGCCCTTTTTGGCCAGGCGCATCAGCTCGGCAAAATTTTCTTCCGAGAAAGGTTCGCCTTCCGCCGTGCCTTGAATTTCGACAATGCCGCCCTTGCCCGTCATGACAAAATTGGCGTCGGTCTCAGCGGTAGAGTCTTCGGCATAATCAAGATCAAGCACCGGGCTTCCCTGATAGATGCCACAGGAAATGGCGGCAACGGAATCCAGGATCGGATTGGTTTCGAGGAGCCCCTTCATCTGCAGTTTGCGCACCGCTTCATAAAGCGCCACATAGGCGCCGGTGATCGACGCGGTTCTTGTGCCGCCATCGGCCTGGATGACATCGCAGTCGATGGTGATCTGGCGCTCACCGAGCTTTTCCATGTCAACGACGGCGCGCAGCGAGCGGCCAATGAGGCGCTGGATTTCCTGGGTGCGTCCAGACTGCTTGCCGGCGGAGGCTTCGCGCCGCATCCGCTCACCGGTCGAGCGCGGCAGCATGCCATATTCGGCGGTGACCCAGCCTTTGCCCTGGTTTCTCAGGAAGGGCGGCACCCGCTCTTCCACACTGGCGGTGCAGATCACATGGGTATTGCCTGCTTTGACCAGGCAAGAGCCCTCCGCATGGAGGGAAAAGCCTGGCTGGAGGGTAATTGCCCGCATTTCGTCGGGGGCTCGTCCGGAAGGTCGCATAGTTTTAAAAATATCCTTTTTGCGTCAATTAGTTGCTTGGCAGTGGTTCTACCCGGAGAGTGCGATTGACGCAATCGCCGAGCGTCCCTAAATATGACGGCTATGAGCCTGACATCCCTTGAAAGCTTGAATGCGCGCAGCCGCGAGATTTTCCGCCTGATCGTGGAGAATTATCTGGAGACCGGTGAGCCGGTGGGCTCGCGCACCCTCAGCCAGGCGCTGCCGATTTCCCTGTCGGCGGCCTCGATCCGCAATGTCATGTCAGATCTGGAGCGGCTGGGGCTTTTGACCTCCCCCCATGCCAGCGCCGGGCGGCTGCCCAGCCAGTCGGGCCTGCGTTTGTTTGTGGACGGTCTTCTGGAGGTGGGCGACCTCGCCCGGGAAGAGCGTGAAAGCATTGAAAGCGAGATCGCCGCCCGGGGGCGCAATTTCGATGAGATCCTGCGCGAGGCGACCACCCGGCTGTCAGGGCTGTCGCGCTGCGCCGGGCTGGTGGTGACCCCCAAGCATGAGGGCACCCTCAAGCATATTGAATTTGTCCCAACCGGTGCGGGGCGGGCGCTGGTGGTCCTGGTGTTCGAGGATGGCTCGGTTGAAAACCGCCTGGCACGCCTGCCGCAAGGGGTCACTCCTTCTTCACTTATTCAGGCGGCCAATTTTCTCACCACAAAATTTGCTGGCAAGACCCTCACCCAGGCCAAGGCGGAGGTTGAGAACGAGCTTGCCGAGCAGCGCGCTGCCCTGGACACCCTGTCTCAGGAAGCGGTGCGCGCGGGCATGGCGGTGTGGAGCGGCGCCGGGGAAGGCACGGATCGTTCGCTCATTGTGCGCGGTCAGGCCAATCTGCTGGAAGATATGGCGGCGGCCGAAGACCTGGAGCGCATCCGCATGCTGTTTGAGGATCTGGAGAAACAAAATGAGCTGATGCAGCTCCTGGATCTGGCGGAGCAAGGCGACGGGGTGAAGATTTTTATTGGCTCGGAAACCAATTTATTTTCGCTGTCGGGTTCATCTGTGGTGGTTTCACCCTATATGGATCAAGAGCAAAAGATTGTTGGCGTGGTCGGTGTGATCGGGCCGACTCGGCTGAATTATGCCCGGATCATCCCGATGGTGGATTTTACCGCAAAAACCATCGGAAGACTGTTGGGTTGAGACCGGATTTCCTGTAAGGAAGCGCCTGCCTTGCCAAAAAGGCCCTGAAAGCAAAAGGTTTGACGAAACATGTGTGACGCCAAGGAAAACGAAAAGTCCCCTGAAGAAGTGCAGCCGGAAGCACCCGAGCAAGCCGCCAATGACACTTCTGCCGCTGACGAGATGCAGGAGGCGCTGGACGCGGGCTCCAAAACCTATGAAGAGCTTCTGGAAGAAAATGCCGGTTTGAAAGACCGTCTGCTCCGCGCCATGGCGGAAGCTGAAAATATTCGCCGCCGGGCCGCCCGGGAAAAGCAGGAGGCCGCGAAATTCGGCATTTCCAATTTCGCCAAGGATCTGGTGGATGTGGCGGACAATCTGCGCCGGGCCATGACCTCCATTCCTGAAGATGCCCAAGAGGCTCAAATTGACGCGGTGAAAAACCTCCTCCTGGGCATTCAGATGACCGATAAGGAGCTGCACACGGTTCTGGAGCGCCATTCGGTGACCGTGGTGCATCCGGAAGGGGAAAAATTCGACCCGAATTTCCACCAGGCCATTGCGGAAATCCCCAGCGAAACCCACGAAAAAGGCCATGTGGTCGATGTGGTGCAAACCGGCTATCTGATTGGCGACCGGGTCTTGCGCCCGGCCATGGTGACAGTTTCCAAGGGAAAATAAGTCCCACACCGGCTTTGTGACCCATGAACAGGCCGTGTGACATCGGGTTTACAGACGCTCCCATCGAGACCCCCTAAATTTGGTTCCAGTTCGTAAAGCCCCTCTTGGGGGGCGGCTTGAAAGGGGAACCAAATCCGATGACCTATACCAATCCAAGATCCGTCGCTCTGTCGCTGATTGTCAGCGCTTCCTTATTTGCGCTTTTGACCTGCCCCGCCCAGGCGGCCGAGGTGAACGAAACGCGCGATGTTTCTGCCTTTACCGAAATCAGCCAAAGAGGCTCTGTTGATGTTGTGGTCACGGTTGGCAAAAGCCAATCGGTCACCGTTTACGCGGACGAGGAAGACATTGGCCGGATCGTGACGGAAGTCAAAGGCGGTGAACTCATCGTCCGCCAAAAGAAAAACACCGACTTGAAGTTCTGGGGCCGTAAGACAGGTCCTCGTGTGGTGATTACCGTGCCGAGCCTTGAGGGCTTTGAATCGCAAGGCTCCGGCGACGCGGAAATCAAAGGCCTGAAAGGCGACCACTTCGACCTTCAGCAACAAGGGTCCGGCGATGTCACCATGGCCGGAAAGGTCAAGAAAGCTGAGCTGAGATCCCACGGCAGCGGCGATCTGAACGCCAATGCTTTTGACGCCGACCAACTCAATGTGGTCAGCCACGGGTCTGGCGACATCAGCTTTTCAGGCCTGAAGTCCTCCGAGGCCGTGTATTCGAGCCATGGGTCCGGCGATCTGTCGATCTCCGGCACCTGCAGCACATTTACGCTCGATTCCATGGGCAGCGGCGACATTGGCGCCAAGAGCTTTAAATGCAAAGACGTGAATGTCTCCAGCATGGGATCAGCGGATATTTCCATTTTCGCCAGCGGCGAGATCGAAGTTTCCATTATGGGCTCAGGCGACGTGGATGTTTATGGCGGCGGCCGCCTGACCAAGAGCCGGACGCATGGTTCCGGCGATATCGATATTCACAACTAGGTCCCCCTAATACCTAGTTTTGAAGGACCCCTGCACTGATGCCCTTCAAGCAGGGATCTCAAAAAGAGCCCCCGTCAGATCCCAAGCTGGCGGGGGTTTGGCTTTTATCAGGCTCACGGCCAGCGCGTGACCGCGCGGCCTCCGCGCGGGCGGGCTATCGCCCAGACATCCGCAAAAATCTGTCCAGTCGGACCCTTTGGCTTTCTTTCAGGCTCACGGCCAGTGCGTTTTGACGCGCGGCCTCCGCGAGGGGCGGCCTATCGGCCGAAACTCCGCAGAAATCTGCCCTATATTTCATTTGACTGAATGAATCATTCATTTATTATAGAGGCTATGGCACGCTTAAAACCCAATCTTGACGAACGACGGACGCAGCTGATCGCGGCGGCGACGCAGGTTTTTACCCGCAACGGCTTCCGGCAAACCCAGATGTCTGACATTGCCCGGGAGATGGGCGTGTCGGTCGGCAGTCTTTACAACTGGGTGGACAGCAAAGAGACCCTTTTTGCCTGGGCGCTGGCCGCGGCCTTCGAGGTAGAGGTGGATCGCAGCCTCATGCTGGACCCTGTTGTCTTTCTGCAATTGGCTAGTCAAGACTTCACCGCAGAAACCTGGACGCCGCGCCTTGATGAGGCCCTCGACCATCCGCCCGAGGCGGACTTTGGACAGGAGCTTGGAGATGTCATCGGTGAGATGTTTGATTTTACCACGCGGTTCGGCACCGGGATCCGCCTGATCGAGGCCTCCACCGTCGATTATCCGGAACTGGCGGCACTCTACTTCGATCAATTGCGCGCTGGTTATCTGGACAAGATTGAGCGCTATCTGAAGGATCGGTTTGACCACGGCGTGCTGGCGCCCACGCAGGATCTTTCCATCATGATGCGCAGCCTTGTGGAACTGATTGCCTGGTGGGGGCTCCACCGCGAAAGAGATCCGGCCAAAAGTCCCTACGATCCATCACGGATCAGATCGGAAGTCGTGGGCTTTGCGGTTCGAGGCCTGATTGGAAAGGAATGATCTCATGACTATTCAACGAAACCTTCTGATGTTTTTTCTTTTCATCAGTCTACTGATTGTTTCTTCCTGCGGCGACAAACCTTTTGAGCCGAGATTCGCAGGCAATGCCGAACCGAGAGAGACTTCCCAATGGCCGGAGTATGGCGGCGGCCAGGGTCAGCGCTACGCGGCGGCCGGAGAGATCACACCGCAAAATGTGCGTGATCTCAAAGTTGCCTGGATCTATCGCACCGGCGATATTGCCGAGCCGGGAAAGGGGCCTTTTAAGACCGGATCGGCCTTTGAAAACACGCCGCTCTTGATGGATGGCAAGATGTTTATCTGCTCGCCGTTTAACCGTGTGGTGGCGCTGGATCCGGTAAGCGGAGCCGAGATCTGGAACTTTGATCCGGAAATCGACAAGAGCGCCAACTACTCCAATCAGTTCGTCTGCCGAGGCGTTGCCTATCATGCGCGCGAGGCAGAAAGCGGGGCTTTGTGTGATCGGACCATCTTCACCGCCACCAATGACACGCAGTTGATCGCCCTTGATGCGGAGACGGGCGCCCCCTGCCCCGGGTTTGGAGATGCGGGCCGGGTCGCGCTTGCCAAGGGTGTTGGCGAAACCCGGTGGAAAGGCGAATATCAGCACACCTCGCCGCCGCTGGTGATCGGGGATCTTGTGATCGTTGGGGGCTCTCTCGGTGATAATGCCCGGCGACAACCACCGTCCGGCGTGGTGCGCGCCTATGACGCACAGAGCGGCGCTCTTAAGTGGGCCTTTGATCTGGCGCCACCTGACTATGACGGTCCTGCGAGCGATGCGGGTTACGCGCTTGGAACACCCAATGTCTGGGCGCCCATGGTGGCCGATCTTGAGCGAGGACTTGTTTTTATCCCGACAGGTAATCCGTCCCCGGATTATTACCGGGAGACCGGCAATCGGCTCGATTATTACGGCAGCTCCGTGGTGGCGCTTGAGGCGGCAACCGGCAAATCGGTCTGGCATTATCAGACCGTGCATCACGACCTTTGGGATTTTGACATTCCGGCGCAACCGACGTTGCTGGATCTTGAGCGAGATGGCGTGCGCATCCCCGCCTTGGTGCAAGCGACCAAAATGGGTTTTCTCTTTGTCCTTAACCGGGAGACCGGCGCGCCTGTCTTTCCGGTGGAAGAGCGCCCGGTGCCGCAAGTGGATGTGCCGGGGTTGCAGGTCTCGCCGACGCAGCCCTTTCCGCAGGAATGGCTGCAGCTGAGCGCGACGGATCTTAAGCCCGAGGAGGCCTGGGGCATCACCTTCTGGGACGAGGGTAAATGCCGACAAGCAATCAAGGACCTGCGCTTTGACGGCATGTATACCGTCGCCAATGAAAAATGGACGCTGATGTATCCGGGGAATGCGGGGGGTTCCAATTGGGGCGGTGTGGCCGTGGACCCGGAGGACGAGATTGTCATCGCCAATGTGATGAACCTGCCCTGGCGGGTGCGGCTCATCCCGCGCGAGGAAATGCCGTCACGTGGCTCCTATGATGGACACGGGGAGCTGATGCAGATGGAAGGCTATCCCTACGGCGGGCAGCGGGAGTTGGTGATGTCGCCTTTCGGCATTCCCTGCGCCCCGCCGCCTTGGGGCAAGCTGGTGGCGGTGAACCTTAAGACCGGTGAGAAGCTCTGGGATGTACCGCTTGGCACGATCCGCGACGTGGCGCCGGTGCCGCTTAATTGGAAACTTGGGGTGCCCAATCTGGGCGGACCCCTGGTGACTGCGGGCGGGCTCGTCTTTATCGGCGCGGCGGCTGACAACTATTTGCGCGCCTTTGACCTTAAGACCGGCAAGGAGGTCTGGAAGGGACGCCTGCCGGCGGGGGGTCAGGCAACCCCCATGTCCTATGTGGTGACGGGGCCAAATGGGCGCGAGAAGCAATATGTCGTCATCGCGGCCGGTGGCCATCAGCGGGCTGGGACAAAACTCGGGGACTACATCATCGCCTATGCTCTACCATGATTGGGGTCAGGCTCTTTCGGTGAATTTTTCATCAAAAGTGGCTGACCCCTAAGTTGGTGTTTATGAGGCGCGCCGCAGGGTGAGGTTGATCCGGCCGCCGTCCTTTAAGAGCGTCGAAGTGCCGGGATAAATCCGGTCGATGCCATGAAAAGCAAGCCGCGCGGCCCCTTCCAGCACCAGAACATCACCGGAAGAAACCTTAAACGAGCGGGTAGGCCCGCGCCTTAATTCTGTGCCGATCCGAAAGCGGGCCGTATCGCCAAGAGAGATCGAGACCACCGGGGCGCTAAGATCCTTCTCATCGCGGTCCTGATGAAGACCCATTTTAGCATTTGAATCAGCGTAATAGTTGACCAGGCAACAATCGGGCAGGCCGTCAAAATCTGCCACTTTTCGCCAGATATCGAGGATGGCGTCCGGCAGGCGGGGCCAAGGCCGACCGGTCACCGGATGGGTTTCCTGATAGCGATAGCCGCCCTCTTTGTCGGACACCCAGCCCAGATCTCCGGCGCAGGTCATGCGCACCGAAAAGGGCTGGCCGGTCCTTGGCATGACCGGGCGGTAGAGCGGGGCTTCGGCGACAAGGGCGCGAACCGCCGCTATTAGACCTGCCTGAGCATGACTGTCCAACAGGCCGGGTAGAAGCCGCAAATCGGCACCGGGGTTTGGGGAGAGGTCTTTTACTTTGTCTGGCATTTGCTCAACATATGCGCGGATCTCAGCAAATTTGCGCGGCGGCCCCGTAAAAACTCGTAAAACAACAGGATTTTCCGGCTTTCAAGGCTTGCGGGCCGCATTTATCAAACCTATATACCGCTTAGCTCGAAGCTTAACCTTATCATTTCTGTCTCGCGCCTCCTTTGCCGGGAGGCCCGCTTTAAAGAGACATCTCATATGGGGGCTTTGCCAGTGCATTTAATGGCTGGCCAAAAGTCTGCCGCGAAAGGAGACACAACTAATGGCAAAAGTAATCGGTATTGACCTGGGGACAACCAATTCCTGCGTCGCCATCATGGATGGCTCGGAACCGAAAGTGATCGAAAACGCCGAAGGCGCGCGGACGACCCCGTCCATGGTGGCCTTTACGGATGAAGGCGAACGGCTCACCGGCCAGCCTGCCAAACGCCAGGCCGTGACCAATCCGGAGCACACCTATTTCGCTATCAAGCGCCTGATCGGCCGCAAGTTTGATGATCCCACCACGCAAAAAGACAAGGGCATGGTGCCTTACACCATCGTCAAAGCCGACAATGGGGATGCCTGGGTAGATGGACGCGAGGAAAAACTCTCCCCGAGCCAGATCTCTGCCTTCATCCTGCAAAAGATGAAACAGACCGCCGAAGACTATCTGGGCGAGACCGTCACGCAGGCCGTCATCACGGTTCCGGCCTATTTTAACGATGCTCAGCGTCAGGCAACAAAAGACGCGGGCAAGATTGCCGGTCTGGAAGTTCTGCGGATCATCAACGAACCGACAGCTGCGGCGCTTGCCTATGGCCTCGACAAGAAAGACGGCAAGACCATCGCGGTTTATGACCTGGGCGGCGGGACCTTCGACGTCTCGATCCTGGAAATCGGGGACGGCGTCTTTGAAGTGAAGTCGACCAATGGGGATACCTTCCTCGGCGGGGAAGACTATGACCTGCGCCTGGTCGACTATCTCGCCAGCGAATTCAAAAAAGAAAACGGCATTGACCTGCGCGGTGACAAGCTGGCTCTGCAGCGCCTGAAAGAAGCCGCTGAAAAGGCCAAGATCGAACTTTCCTCTGCAACGCAAACGGAAGTCAATCTGCCCTTCATTACCGCAGATGCCTCCGGTCCGAAGCACCTGACCATGAAGCTCACCCGGGCGAAGTTTGAAAGCCTCGTTGAAGATCTCAACCAACGCACCATTGAGCCTTGCAAGGCAGCTTTGAAGGATGCCGGCCTTTCTGCGGGCGAAGTGGACGAAGTGATCCTCGTCGGCGGGATGACCCGGATGCCGAAGGTTCAGGAGATCGTTAAAACCTTCTTCGGCAAAGAGCCGCACAAGGGTGTGAACCCGGACGAAGTTGTGGCCATGGGCGCCGCCATTCAGGCAGGCGTGTTGCAAGGGGACGTGAAAGACGTTCTGTTGCTCGACGTGACGCCGCTGTCGCTCGGCATCGAGACCCTGGGCGGTGTCTTTACTCGCCTTATCGATCGCAACACCACAATCCCGACCAAGAAGTCTCAGGTTTTCTCAACGGCTGAAGATAATCAGACCGCTGTGACGATCCGCGTCTTCCAGGGTGAGCGCGAAATGGCCGCTGACAACAAATTGCTGGGCCAGTTTGACCTGGTTGGTATCCCGGCCGCACCGCGCGGCGTGCCGCAGGTTGAAGTGACCTTCGATATCGATGCCAACGGTATCGTCAATGTGTCGGCGAAAGACAAAGCCACCAACAAGGAACAACAGATTCGGATCCAGGCTTCTGGCGGTCTCAGCGACGCTGACATCGATCAGATGGTCAAGGATGCGGAAGCACACTCTGAAGACGACAAGAAGCGCCGCGCGCTGGTGGAAGCCAAGAACCAGGCTGAATCTCTCATCCATGCCACAGAGAAAAATCTTTCTGAGCATGGCGACAAAGTCGGAAGCGATATCAAGGAAGCCATCGAGAAAGACGTGGCGGCCCTGAATGAAGCCCTTGGCGCAGAGGATGCTTCTGCTGAAAGCATTACCGCCGCAACGCAGGCCCTTGTTCAGTCTTCCATGAAGCTGGGTGAAGCCATGTATGCGGACGCCCAGGAACAACAAGCCGCCGCCGATGCCGCTGCTTCGGCAGCCGCAGAAGGCGAGGATGTTGTTGACGCCGACTTTGAAGAAGTTGACGACGACAAGAAAAACGACGCGTAACCTGCCGCTTCATCACTGGTCGGTCATGGGATTTTAAGAGGTTTCTCCTTTTTCCTCTCCTCATGACCAGACCGGCGAAGCGCCTGAAAAAGACATGTGATCTATGACGAAGCAGGATTTTTACGCGCTATTAGGTGTGGACAAAGGCGCCGATAAGGACGAGCTGAAAAAAGCTTTCCGCAAGGCGGCCATGAAATACCACCCGGACCGCAATCCGGATGATCCGGATGCGGAACGAAAATTCAAAGAAGTCAATGAAGCCTATGAAGTCCTGAAGGACGATCAAAAGCGCGCCGCTTATGATCGCTTCGGGCATGCCGCCTTTGAAAACGGTGGCGCGGGGCCGGGTGGGCCCGGCGGCTTTGGCGGCGGCTTTGGACGTGGTTTCCAGGGCGATCCTTCTTCAGCCTTTTCAGACATTTTTGAGGATCTCTTTGGCGGCATGGGCGGCGGACGGCGTTCGTCCGGCGCGGGCCGGGGCGGCGATTTGCGCTACAATATGGAGATCAGCCTGGAGGAAGCCTTTGAAGGCAAAAAGGCCACCATTCGGGTGCCGTCTTCGGTTTCCTGCGA
>SBGZ01000028.1 GCA_006226415.1 Alphaproteobacteria bacterium | reverse complement strand
TTGCGGCCATGTTTGACGCGGCTGTTTTGGGGCAGTTTCAATTGAACCATGAGTTTTCTCTTTCCCCTTAATAGACCCGTGCCTTGGGCACGATGTAATCGATCTCATCGGACATGGTGTAGGAATGCACCGGCCGGTAGTCGAGCTTGACCGATGCGTCGTCGAACCAGGCAAGCGTGTGCTTCATCCAGTTCTCGTCATCACGCTCGGCAAAGTCCTCGCGGGCATGAGCGCCGCGGCTTTCTTCGCGCATCGCCGCCCCTTCCATGGTCACCATGGCCTGGCCGATGAGGTTTTCAAATTCCAGCGTTTCGATGAGGTCGGAGTTCCAAACCATGGAGCGGTCGGTGACACGAATGTCCGGCCGCGCCGCATTCACTTCCGCGATCAGCTTGCGGCCTTCTTCCAGAACCTCGCCGGTGCGGAACACCGCGCAATTGTTCTGCATGACCTTCTGCATGTTGAGGCGAATCTCCGCCGTGGAGATGGAACCATTGGCAAAGCGGATCTTGTCGAGGCGTGCCAGCGCCTGATCCGTGGAAGCCTTGGCAAAATCAGGCTGCGCCGCGCCAGCCGAAACCTTGTCGGCGGCGCGAAGGCCTGCCGCCCGGCCGAAGACCACCAGGTCGATCAGCGAATTGGAGCCCAAACGGTTGGCGCCGTGAACCGACACACAGGCCGCTTCCCCGACCGCCATCAGGCCCGGCACCACCGCATCCGGATCGCCGTCCTTCATGGTCACCACTTCGCCGTGGTAATTGGTGGGAATGCCGCCCATGTTGTAGTGCACCGTCGGCAGAACCGGGATCGGTTCCTTGGTCACATCCACACCGGCAAAAATCCGCGCGCTTTCAGAAATGCCTGGCAGCCGCGCCGCCAGAACATCCGGGTCCAGGTGATCAAGGTGCAGATAAATATGATCCTTGCCCGGACCCACGCCGCGCCCTTCGCGGATTTCGATGGTCATCGACCGTGACACCACATCCCGTGAGGCGAGATCCTTGGCCGAAGGCGCATAACGCTCCATGAAGCGCTCACCCTCGGAATTGACAAGATAGCCGCCTTCGCCGCGCGCGCCCTCGGTGATGAGACACCCCGCGCCGTAAATACCGGTTGGATGGAACTGCACAAATTCCATGTCCTGCAAGGCAAGACCCGCGCGCAGCACCATGCCGTTACCGTCCCCGGTGCAAGTATGCGCCGAGGTGCAAGAGAAGTAAGCGCGGCCATAACCGCCGGTCGCCAGGATCGTGCGCTGCGCCCGGAAACGGTGAAGAGAACCGTCTTCCATGCACATGGCGAGGACGCCCCGGCATTCGCCGTCTTCCATCAGAAGATCAAGCGCGAAATATTCAATGTAGAACTCTGTATTATGGCGCAGGCTCTGGCCATAAAGCGTATGCAACATGGCATGGCCCGTCCGGTCTGCTGCCGCGCAGGTGCGCTGAACCACACCTTCGCCGAAATTGGACGTCATGCCGCCAAAGGCGCGCTGATAAATCCGGCCCTCTTCGGTCCGGCTGAACGGCACACCGAAGTGCTCCAGCTCATAAACCGCCGCCGGCGCATGGCGCACCAGATATTCAATAGCGTCCTGGTCACCCAACCAGTCCGACCCCTTGACCGTGTCGTACATATGCCAGCGCCAATTATCCTCGCCCATATTGCCGAGCGAAGCGGAAATGCCCCCTTGCGCCGCCACAGTGTGGGAGCGGGTGGGAAACACCTTGGTGATGCAAGCAGTCTTAAGACCCGCCTGGCTGCAGCCGAGTGTCGCGCGCAGACCGGCACCACCGGCGCCGACCACGATGACATCGTAGGTATGATCTGTAATCTCGTATGTAGTCATCTTTTTCGCGTTCCTATCAGGCAACAAAGGCAATGCGCAAAATGGCGTAGAGGCAGGTGACGCCGATCAAGGCGCAAAAGAACGTCACCAGCATCTTGGCGGCGGCGTTCATGCCGTGATCCGGCACATAATCTTCAACCACTTCCGAAAGGCCAATGCGCAAATGGCTCATGCTAGCCCAAATGAGCAGAACCATCAGCACCACCCGGTGCGGCTCTTTCATATAGTCAAGCGCTACCAGATAGGGCGCGCCCACCACTTGCATGATCGAATAAATAAACCAGAGCACCAGCGGCACCAGAGCCACCGCTGTCATGCGCTGCGCCCAGAAGTGATGGACCCCTTGCTTGGCGGCGCCGAGCCCTCTTTGTTTCTTGGTTGCGGTCTTCATGACTTAAAGCCCTCCCATGGGATAGGCGATCCACCAAAGGGCGAGGGTCACCACAACAGACAAAGCCAAAACCACCCAGCCTGTGCGGTCGGCGGTTTCCTTTTCAAAACCCATCCCCGCATCCCAGAACAAGTGCCGGATGCCGTTAAAGAGGTGAAAGATCACCGCCCAGCTGAAGCCCAAAAGCAGAAAACGGCCAATGAATGACCGATGGAAGGCTTGCACAGCTTCATAGGGCCCCTCGCCCAGCGACAGCGCCACCAGCCAGCAGGCCAGCAGAAGAAAGCCAAGCCCGAGCCCGATGCCGGTAAACCGGTGGGTAATGGAGGTCAGCATGGTGACAGGCCAGCGGTAGACCTGCAGGTGCGGCGAAAGAGGCCGTTCGGGTGAAGATTTCGTCATCGGAGAGACCGTTTGATTCGGTGTGGATGGGACCTAAACTGTTTTAGCGCCTGAAAAGGTTCCGTCAAGGCCGAAGCCTCCTCATTTTCTGGGCAGGATGAGCCAGTAGTCGAGGTCAAGGATCACACCTTCCACAAACTTGGCCGAGGCGTCACGTTTGGGGAAAGCGGCACAGGGCAGATCCTTGGTGGCGATGAGGTTCACCCGCAAGGCACCGACATCGGCGCGGCCAGGAAGCGCCTCTTTATCAAGCACTTCAGACCAGGCATAGACCGTGTCCCCGGCAAAACAGGGCGCCACATGGCTCCCCCCGTTGATCGCCGCCACCAGAGAGGCATTGCCGAGCCCGTTAAAGGAGAGCGCCCGGGCGAGCGAAATCACATGGCCGCCATAGATGAGCCGCCGACCAAAACGGCCGTGGCCCTCTGTGTGCTGGTTGAAATGGACCTTGGCCGTGTTCTGATAAAGCCGCGTGGCCAGCATGTGATCGGATTCCTCAATGGTCATGCCGTCCACATGGTCGATCTTTTCGCCCACCTCGTAGTCGTCCCAGGTGTGGGGACTGCCCGCGGCGGCAAAGTCAAAGCCGGAGAAATCGCTGTCCGGCACGAAGAGATCAGACGGCGCAACCACTTTCGCAAGATCAGGCACTTGGCTGGCTGGCGCGGGCGCCGTTTCGTCGCGCTTTCGCACCATGACCCAGCGCACATAGGAGAGCACCTCCGCCCCCGCCTGATTGCGGCCCACCGAGCGCACATAGACCACGCCGGTCTTGCCGTTGGAGTTTTCTTTAAGGCCGATCACCTCCGACACGGTTGAAAGCGTGTCGCCGGGATAAACAGGCCTCAAAAACCGGCATTCCGCATAGCCGAGGTTGGCCACCGCATTAAGCGAAATATCCGGCACCGTTTTGCCGAAGACGATGTGAAAGGCGAGAAGATCATCCACCGGCGCGCGCGGCAGCCCGAGCCCTCGGGCAAATTCATCAGAGCTTTGCAGGGCAAAGCGAGAACCATAAAGCGCTGTATAGAGCGCCTGATCGCCAGTGGTGACGGTGCGCGGTGTGGCGTGGGTGAGGACCTGCCCGACTTTAAAATCTTCAAAGAAATTACCGGGATTGGTTTTGCTCATGCCCCCGTCTCCGCCTCTAGCCTGGCGATGGCATCGGCAATCAAGACCACCCGCTCGGCGATGTCCCGGTGCAGGAGCTCCGTCATGCGGCCCTCCACTTTGAGAACCCCCTTACCCTTGTTTTCAGGGTCCGCAAAGGCGGCGATCACCTTGCGCGACCAATCCACCTCCTCCGCCGAGGGGCCAAAGACCTCATTGCAGGGCCCGAGCTGGCTCGGGTGAATGAGTGTTTTGCCATCAAAGCCAAGCTCCGCGCCTTGGGCACACATGGCGGCAAAGCCCTCTTCGTTTTTAATGTCGTTATAAACCCCGTCGAGGATGGTGAGCCCATAGGCCCGCGCCGCCAGCACGCAGATATTGAGCGCGGTCATAAGGCCCGCGCGGTCGGCCGTCTGCGCCGAATAGGTTTCCTTGATGAGATCATTGGTCCCCATGACGAAACAGGAAAGCCGACAATCATCATCCATGGCGGTTGCGGCAATCTCCTGCGCGTTCAGGATCGCCAGCGGCGTCTCCATCATCACCCAGAGCTTCATCGCCGGCGGCGCCCCTGCCTTGTCCATAAGGTCGGAGAGTTGGCCCACTTCCGCCGCCGAGCTGACCTTGGGCACCAAAATGGCATCCGGCAGCGCCTTCACTGCCTCTTTGATATCTTCTTCGCCCCAGGGGGTTTCCGTGGAATTCACCCGAATGATGATCTCGCGCCCGCCATAACCCCCGGCCTTCACCGCATGGGTCACCGCCTTGCGCGCCTCTTCCTTGGCGTCCGGCGCCACCGCATCTTCCAGATCCAGGATCACCGCATCGGTGGGCAGGGTCTTGGCCTTTTCCATGGCGCGGCTATTGGAGCCCGGCATGTAAAGCACAGAGCGGCGCGGCCGAATCTCATCGACACCTTTGACTGTCATTTTGGGGAGTTCCTCTTTTATTCTCTGGGCGGCTTGGCTGCCACCTCGTTTTTCTTTAAATGATTGACCTTACTTTAGTCATTATCTCGCAAGTGCAAAATAAATTTTTGGGGGAGCCCCCTTTGACAAAGGTCCTTTCCATTTCTTCTGAGGTCTTAAGCGGCGCGGTCGGCAATACGGTGGCGCGGCCCGTGCTCACCGCCATGGGTCATGAGGTAATGGCGCTGCCCACCGTAATTCTCGCTGTCCATCCGGGCCACGGACCCACCGAGCCGGTAGTGACCGCGCCCGAGGACATGGAAAAATTGCTGGCCGGGCTTCAAAGCCTTGACCGCCTTGAGGGTCTCGCCGCCATTATCACCGGCTATTTTGCTGACGCGCAACAAGTTGTCCTCGCCGCCGCCTGGGTGAAAAGGCTCAAAGCGGCCAATCCGCACCTTCTTTATGTCTGCGACCCGGTCCTCGGCGACAATCAGGCGCTCTATGTCAAAGAAGAGATCGCCCGCGCGGTCCGGGACCAACTGGTGCCGCTGGCCGATATCCTTGTGCCCAATCGCTTTGAACTGGAATGGTTGACGGGCATGCCCTGCGCCTCAAAAGAAGAGATCATCGCCGCCGCCCGCACTTTTGCGCCCGCCACGGTGCTTTGCTCTTCGGCGACAGAGAGCGAAAACACACTCACATCCCTCCTGGTGACACCGGGTGAGGTCATTGAGGAAACAACGGAGCGCCTCCCGGCAGTCCCCCACGGCACCGGCGATCTTTTAACAGCACTTTATGTGGGTCATCACATGCTGGACAAAAACCAACCAGGCGCCTTTCACATCGCAGTGTCAGAAACCTTTAAGATCTGCGAGAAGAGCAACGGCTCAGTCGATTTAAGTCTAACGTAATTCACAAAATGAATTGCATCCCGCGACAAGCAAGCCACGATCCGGGGATACACATGCTTAAGATTTTTTGAACTCACGCCACCCGTTCAGAAAGATGCCGCTCAACCAAGAGCTCGGCGATCTGCACCGCATTCAGCGCGGCGCCTTTGCGCAGATTGTCGGAAACCACCCACATGGACAGGCCATTGTCGATGGTCGCGTCCGTGCGGATCCGGCTGACGAAGGTGGCAAACTCGCCGACGCATTCAACCGGCGTCACATAGCCGCCATCCTCGCGCTTGTCGACCACCATAATCCCCGGCGCCTCGCGCAGGAGCTCACGGGCTTCGTCATCTGAAATCGGGTTTTCAAACTCAAGATTAACCGATTCCGAATGCCCGACAAAAACCGGCACCCGCGCAACCGTTGCGCTCACTTTGATTTTCGGATCGAGCATCTTCTTCGTCTCGACAACGAGCTTCCACTCTTCCGTGGTGTCGCCGGAGTCCATAAAATCGCCGCCGTGCGGGATGACGTTAAAGGCAATCTGCTTGGGATAAATGGAGCGCTCCACCGGATCGCCGACCATGATCGCGCGGGTCTGATTATAAAGCTCGTCCATCGCCTCCTTGCCGGTGCCGGAAACGGACTGATAGGTGGAGATCACCACCCGCTTGATCTTTGCCGCGTCGTGCAAGGGTTTGAGCGCCACAACCAGCTGCGCTGTGGAACAATTCGGGTTGGCGATGATATTGCGCTTGGCATATCCGTCGATGGCGCCCGGATTAACCTCCGGCACAATCAGCGGCACGTCGTGTTCCATACGGAATGCCGAGGAATTATCGATCACCACGGCGCCCTGACGTCCGATCTTCGGCGACCATTCGCGCGAAACATCACCGCCCGCCGACATCATCACGATATCCACCGTGCTGAAATCAAAATTGTCGAGCACCTTGCATTTAAGCGTCTTGTCGCCGAAGGAAACCTCGCGCCCATTGCTGCGGGCAGAGGCGAGCGGGATCACTTCCGACACGGGAAACTCCCGTTCCGACAGGACATTCAGCATCTCCCGGCCCACATTGCCGGTCGCGCCGACCACGGCTACTCGATAGGACATTTTTCGTCTTCCTTTTTTGTCCCCCGCCCTGGCTTTTGCAAAGAGACGAGGGAGAGGGAAGTTAAGTGTTAATTGTCAGTCGCCCGTTTGTCGAGCTCGCGCAAAATCGCGGCGCCCATTTCTTTGGTTGATACTTTGGTTTTGCCCGGCTGCATGATGTCCGCTGTGCGTTCACCCTTGTCGAGCACGCCTTTAACAGCCTCTTCCACCAGGTCCGCCTCTGCGCCCATGTCAAACGAATAGCGAAGCGCCATGGCAAAGGAGAGGATCGTCGCAATCGGATTGGCAAGGCCCTGACCAGCGATATCCGGCGCTGACCCGTGCACCGGCTCATACATGGCGCATTGATGGCCATCCGCATCGCGCTCACCAAGCGAAGCCGACGGCAACATGCCGAGAGACCCGGTGAGCATCGAGGCTTCATCGGACAGCATATCGCCAAAGAGATTGTCGGTCACAATCACGTCAAACTGCTTGGGCTGGCGCACCAGCTGCATGGCGCAGGCATCCGCCAACATATGCTCAAGCTCTAAGTGGCTGTATTTTTCCTTGTGCAGCTTCTCAACTTCTTCACGCCAGAGAAGCCCCGCTTCCATGACATTCGATTTTTCAGAAGAGGTCACTTTGCCGGAGCGCTTTTCAGCCAGATCAAAGGCCACCTTGGCCACGCGCACAATCTCATGCGTGTCGTAAACTTGCGTATTGATGCCGCGCCGCTCGCCATTGCCAAGATCAGTAATGCCGCGTGGTTCACCAAAGTAAATCCCGCCGGTGAGCTCACGCACGATCATAATGTCGAGACCCGCCACCAACTCCGGTTTCAGGGAGGAGGCATCCGTCAGCGCTTCAAAACAAATCGCCGGCCTGAGATTGGCAAAGAGCTCCAGGTCCTTGCGCAGCCTCAAGAGACCCGCCTCAGGACGGTTTTCATATTCAACGCCCGCCCATTTCGGGCCGCCGACCGCACCGAGGATCACCGCATCGGCCTGTTTGGCCTTCTCGATGGTGGCATCCGTCACCGCGAGCCCATGGGCATCATAGCAGCACCCGCCAACCAGCTCTTCCTCAACCTCAAAGGCGAGGCCGCGATTGGCCTCAAACCAATCGATGAGATGCTTCACCTCATCCATCACTTCCGGGCCGATGCCGTCACCAGGCAGGAGCAGTATTTTTTTCACGTCTGACATTTGTTTTTCTTCTTATTAAAGCCAGGGTTGGGCGTTCTCACGCGCCGCTTCAAATTGGGTGATCTTGTCTTCTTGCTGCAAGGTCAAACCCACTTCATCCAGACCATTTAAAAGGCAGTGCTTGCGGAAGGGGTCAATCTCAAAAGAGATCGTGCCGCCATCCGGCCCTTTGATGGTCTGCGCTTCCAGATCAATCTCCAGGATCGCATTGGCGCCGCGCGCCGCATCATCCATCAGAAGGTCGACCTGGTCCTGCGGCAAGGCAATGGGCAGAATGCCGTTCTTGAAGCAATTGTTATAAAAGATATCGGCAAAGCTTGGCGCGATCACACAGCGGATACCAAAGTCGGCAATTGCCCAGGGCGCATGTTCGCGGCTTGAGCCGCAACCGAAATTGTCACCGGCGACCAGAATTTTAGCATCTCGATATTGCGGCTTGTTGAGCACAAAGTCCGCAATCTCCTGGCCGTCATCGTCATAGCGCATCTCGTCGAAGAGATGAACGCCAAGGCCCGAGCGCTTGATGGTTTTCAGAAATTGCTTGGGAATGATCATATCCGTATCGATATTGATCAGATTAAGCGGAGCCGCAACACCGGTGAGCTTGTCAAATTTTTCCATGGGGGGCCTCTCCTTACTGATAATCGCGTACATCGGCGAGATGGCCGGAAACGGCCGCCGCCACCGCCATGCCAGGTGAGACAAGATGCGTGCGCCCGCCGCGTCCCTGACGACCCTCAAAGTTGCGGTTCGAGGTAGAAGCGCAGCGCTCCCCAGGCTTCAGTTTGTCCGCATTCATGGCCAGACACATGGAGCACCCAGGCTCACGCCATTCAAATCCCGCTTCAATGAAGATCTTGTCGAGACCTTCTGCTTCCGCCTGCTCTTTGACGAGACCCGAGCCTGGCACCACCATGGCGCCCACATGGGAGGCCACCTTGCGGCCCTTGGCAATGGCTGCCGCCGCGCGCAGATCCTCGATCCGCCCATTGGTGCAGGACCCGATAAAGACCCGGTCAACTTTAAGAGAGGTCAGCGGCGCACCGGCTTCGATGCCCATATATTGAAGCGCCCGCTCCATCGCGGCCCTGCGATTGGCGTCCGCCACATCGGCCGGGTTCGGCACAACGCCCGTAATCGGCAAAACATTTTCCGGGCTCGTGCCCCAGGTCACCTGCGGCGCAATCTCTTCCGCCTTAAGCGTAATCTCCCGGTCAAAATGCGCATCCGGATCGGAGTATAAACCCGACCAGATTTTTACCGCCGTTTCCCATTGGCCTGCTTTCGGCGCCCGGGGACGTCCTTGCACATAGTCGAAGGTCTTTTGGTCCGGCGCGATAAGGCCAGAACGCGCACCGCCTTCAATGGTCAGATTGCAAAGCGTCATGCGCCCTTCCATCGAAAGTTTCTCGATGGTGTCGCCCGCATATTCAATCACATAGCCGGTGCCGCCTGCGGTACCAATCTCGCCGATGATGGCAAGCGCCAGATCCTTGGCGGTGACCCCCAGCGGCAAATCGCCGGTGACATTGACCCGCATGTTTTTCGATTTCGCAGCCACAAGGGTTTGCGTCGCCAGCACATGCTCCACTTCAGATGTGCCAATGCCAAAGGCAAGCGCGCCAAACGCGCCATGGGTCGAGGTATGGCTGTCGCCGCAGACAATGGTCGCCCCCGGCAGTGTAAAGCCCTGCTCCGGCCCGGTGACATGCACGATCCCCTGGCGGATATCCGACATGTCGAGATATTCAACGCCAAAGTCTTTGCAGTTCTGTTCAAGAGTTTCGACCTGAATGCGGCTTTCATCATCCGCAATACCATGGGCACGATCAGTCGTCGGTACATTGTGGTCCGCCACCGCCAGCGTCGCCTCGGGCCGGCGCACCTTGCGCCCTGCGTCACGCAGGCCTTCAAAGGCCTGGGGGCTTGTCACCTCATGCACAAGGTGCCGGTCGATATAAATGACCGAGGCACCGTCTTCTTGGGGCACCACCACATGGGCATCCCAGATTTTATCGTAGAGTGTGCGCGGTGTTGTCACGAGGAAATCTCCAAAGTGCGGGGGGTTCACCCGGCCCTTCAGAGGGTTCCTCGAACATTTTCTCTTTTCAAGAAGGTCCGAACTCTGGGCCGGTTATCTCTATACCCGTTGGACCGTATCTTTAAGTCGCTCAGGCTTTAAGCGTCCTTTTCGGTACGGCGTTCCAGACGCTCAGCAATCCGAGCCGCCTTACCACGTAGGCCACGCAGGTAGTAAAGCTTCGCACGACGAACTTTACCGCGACGCACCACATTGATGCTGTCGACCAGCGGAGAGTAAATCGGGAACACCCGCTCAACGCCTTCACCGTAGGAAATTTTCCGAACCGTGAAGTTTTCATTGAGGCCCCCGCCCGCGCGGCCAATGCAAACGCCTTCAAAGGCCTGGATCCGCTCACGGGTCCCTTCAACCACCTTCACGTTGACCCGAAGCGTATCGCCCGCGCCAAATTCAGGGATATCCTGCTTACCCGGCAGGGTTTGCATTTGTTCTTTTTCAATTTGCTCAACAATATTCATGTCTAACTTCCTTCTTCTTCGAAGACCCCGAAGGGGCGATCACTCGCCGCGCCGGTCCTTCAAATGTTTTCGCCAAAGATCGGGTCGCCGCTCCTTGGTCAATTCTTCCCGCTGCTTCTGACGCCAGGCCTCAATCTTTCCATGATGGCCCGAGGTCAGAACCTCCGGTATTTCAAGTCCTTCCCAGACCGCTGGCCGCGTATAATGCGGATACTCCAGCAAGTGGTCCTCGAACGATTCTTCTTCCGTCGAAGCCTCCGCCCCCAGAACCCCGGGGATGAGACGCACCGACGCGTCGATCAGCGCCATGGCGGCAATTTCACCGCCTGAGAGGACAAAGTCGCCGACACTCACCTCTTCGATGGGTCGCGCCTGAAGCACTCTCTCGTCGATCCCTTCAAACCGTCCGCACAGGAGCGAAACGCCTGGACCTGCTGCCAGCTCTTTGACCCGTGCCTGAGTGAGAGGTTTTCCGCGCGGGCTCATATAAAGGAGCGGCTGGGATTTCTCTGTCTTTTCAAGCACATGGGTCACGGCTTGGCCCAAAATATCGGCCCGCATGACCATGCCCGGACCACCGCCAGCAGGGGTGTCGTCCACGGAGCGGTGTTTATCGCGTGCAAAAGAGCGAATGTCCACTGTTTCAAGTGACCAAAGGCCCGATTCTTGCGCTTTTCCGACCACGCCCGCTCCCAGGGCCTCCGGAAACATTTCCGGATAAAGGGTCAAGACCACCGCTTGCCAGGGCTTGCTCATCGGGAAGGCTCCTTTTCAGCCTCTTCTTCCTGGGGCGGCACCAAGATGAGGTATCCCTCGCGGAGATTGACCTCAGGCACCACGTCCCGGGTAAAAGAATAAAGCGTCGAGCGCCCCCCTTTTTGAGGAGGTGTCGCAGGCACCACTTCAAGAAGCGGGCCGGCGCCATAATCCTGAACCGCTTTCACACGGCCGAAGGCATCGCCATTGGCAAGACGGACCGACAGTCCAATCAGATCGACGTAGTAGTACTCCTCTTCATCCGGTTCCGGCAGCTGCGCCCGGGTGACGTATAGTTCCGTCCCTTTAAGCGCTTCCGCCGCATCTCTGTCCTTGATGCCTTGAAGCTGGGCGATCACGCCCTTCTCCGACACCTTTGTTTGTTCCAGACGGAAAACAGTTCCGTCCTTGGTTCTCACCTCGCCATAGGCCGCCACCCCATCCGGGGTCGCTGTGAAGGGTTTGATCCGGACCGCCCCCTTGATGCCCCGCGCCCCGGTGATCACACCAAGGCAAACAAGGTCATCAGAAGACTTCACGTCGGACACCGCACCACTCCTTGCGACCTGAAGGCAAAAAGCCGATTACTCAGCCGCTTTTTCTTCTTCAGCGGCTTCCTCAGCAGGTGCTTCTTCAGCCGGGGCAGCAGCAGCTTCAGCTTCTGCGGCGGCAGCAGCTTCTGCGGCTTCCTTGGCTTCTGCTTCTTTCTGCGCTTGCTCTTCCAGACGCTCTTGCGCTTTCAGACCCGGCTTGCCCTTGTTCGGGTTATTGCTGCGTTCCCATTTGTAGAGATCGTTCTCGGAAAGGAAGCGTGCAACCTTGTCTGTCGGCTTGGCGCCTTTGGAGAGCCAATATTGAACCCGCTCCAGATCTACATTGAAACGCTCGCCGGAATCTTTTGCCAGGAGCGGATTAAAGGTCCCGAGCTTTTCGATATAACGGCCATCGCGCGGGCTGCGTACATCTGCAACAACTACCCGGTAAAACGGACGTTTTTTGGCGCCGCCACGTGACAGTCTGATTTTGAGTGCCATGTTAGTTTTCTTTCTCTGTTAAAAAATTATACTCTGTATTCGGATTAAAAATTACTTTTTCCTGCGACCACCCAGAAGGCCCGGCGGCAAACCGCTGCCACCGCCCAGACCCGGGAGCCCGCCCGGAGCGCCAAGTCCCGGCAAACCGCCAGGCGCCATGGAGCCCCCAAGACCAGCGGGCATCTCGCCCTCCGGCAATTCCATATTTTCCGGCACCGTATCGAACATGCCTTTCATGCCTGACTTCGCCATCTTCTTCATCATGTCCGCCATCTGGCGATGCATCTTGATGAGCCTGTTCACATCCTGAACCGTGAGCCCGGCGCCTTTGGCAATGCGTTTCTTGCGCGATGCATTGAGGAGCTTCGGATTGCGCCGCTCTTTCATCGTCATCGAAGAAATCAAGGCTTCCTGATGAATAAGCACCTTATCGTCGAGATTAGCTTCGGCCAGTTGCTTCTTCGCCTTGCCAATGCCAGGCAGCAGCCCGAGGATCGAACCCATGCCGCCAAGCTTGCGCATTTGCCGAAGCTGATCGGAGAGATCTTCCAGATCGAAGGTCCCCTTCTTCATCTTCTTGGCGATCTTGGCCGCTTTTTCCTTGTCGATGCTTTCGGCGGCTTTTTCGACCAGGCCAACAATGTCGCCCATGTCGAGAATGCGGTTCGCGACCCGGTCCGCATGGAAGTCTTCAAGCGCTTCCATCTTTTCGCCGGTGCCGAGGAACTTGATCGGGCAGCCGGTGACCGCGCGCATGGAAAGCGCCGCGCCGCCGCGCCCGTCCCCGTCAACCCGGGTCAGCGCCACGCCGGTCAGCGAAAGCCGTGCGCCGAACTGCTCGGCCACATTGACCGCGTCCTGACCGGTCAGGCTGTCGACCACCAGAAGCGTTTCCGCCGGTTGGGTCGCCGCCGCCACATCGGCAACTTCCTGCATCAGATCTTCGTCGACGGTGACCCGGCCCGCGGTATCGAGAATGACCACGTCATAGCCGCCGAGCTTGCCTGCTTCCACCGCGCGCTTGCCGATGTCGACCGGCATCTGACCTTCAACGATGGGAAGTGTCGCCACGCCCACCTGCTCGCCGAGCACCCGCAGCTGCTCCTGCGCGGCCGGGCGGCGCACGTCGAGGGAAGCCAGCAGCACTTTCTTCTTGTCTCGCTGGGTGAGGCGCCGACCGATCTTGGCGGTCATGGTCGTCTTACCAGAGCCCTGCAGGCCGGCCATCAGCACCACGGCGGGCGGCACCACATTGAGATTGATCGCAGAGGTCTCCGGCGCCTCATGGCCGCCGAGCACTTCCACCAGATTGTCGTGAACGATCTTGATGATCTGCTGGCCCGGGGTCACCGAGCGCAGAACTTCCTGGCCAATTGCCCGCTCTGTCACATGATCAATGAAGCTTTTGACCACCGGCAGGGCGACATCCGCCTCCAAAAGCGCGACCCGCACCTCGCGCAGCGCTTCCCGGACGTCCTGCTCTTTCAGGGCGCCGCGCTGGGTCAGTTTGTTCAAAACACCATTAAGGCGATCTGACAGGGTCTCAAACAAGGCTCTTGCCTCTCACTTTCTAGCCTCATCCTGAGGATGAGATTTTATTTCAGCCCTCATCCTGAGGAGCGAGCGCCGCTCGCGTCTCGAAGGATGAAACGGCCGCACGCCATGCTTCGAGACGCCCTTTTCAGGGGCTCCTCAGCATGAGGCATTGGTTTCCCAGTCATGGGGCACAACGCAAAACGCGCCAGTGGGCGAAACCTCGCTGACTGGCGTTGACCCCCTGACCTCACGGGGCCAGGCGGCGTTCAGACACGTTGAAATGACTGAAGTTGCGGGCGTTTTAGGGGGCGAAGCCCCGGATGTCAAGGAGAGTCCTAAGCGCTGAGGGCCGTTCATTTCTTGACGTATCATGATATTTCTTGATATCCTTCATATATGACAGAAATCCGCGAAAAATTTGCCACACAGATCGATGCCGCGCTCTTGAAGGAGGTCCGCTCCCTTGCAAAGGAAGAAGGGCGCCAAATTCAGGCCCTGATGGATGAGGCCTTGGCTGACTTGCTGGAAAAGCGCCGCCAGACCCGGCCGCGCACCCATGTCATGGCCGCCTATGAGCGCAGCCTTGATCGCTACGCCGGTCTCTACGAAAAACTCGCCCAGTAGCCGGCAAGTAAGCGCCCATGACCGACTACCTGACCCTCGCCGAGGTCCTCGCCATTCACGCCGATCAGATCCACCGCTTTGGCGGCACCGATGGCCTGCGCGATCTCGGCCAGCTTGAAGCCGCCCTCTTCCGCCCTCAGACCGGCTACTACAAGGATCTGATCGCCGAGGCTGCCGCCCTCTGGGAAAGCCTTTCGCAAAACCACCCCTTTGTGGACGGCAACAAGCGCGTCAGCTTTGCGTCAATGGTGACCTTCCTGGCCATCAACGGCGTACAGATCACCGCCGACCCGGATGAGACATATGCGTTTCTCATGGGGCTCTATGAGAGCGGGAAATTTGACATGGAGAAGCTGGAGAGCTGGCTTAGAGCTAATACGCAATAATGTTAATAAAGGGGGTCAGACCCCTTTATTAACTGAGAGATTCATCAATATACTGTTACACGAGTATGCGCTTATGTTGCACGCAACAGGAGACGATTAGGGGGCCGACATGAAATGCCACACACATCAGGATGTTGATGCCATTGGAGTCTGCTATGCGTGCCATTGCGGCGTATGTCCTGAGTGTGAAACTTGGATTCAAGAAAAGCTGGCATGCGGCAAATCCGAATGCGCCGAAGTCGTGGAGCGAAATGAATTCATCGTCAACCGGAACTTTAAGGCCATCAGCTCCTGGAAAGATGACATAAAGTTTGGCCCTAATGTGCTTATTGGGATCGGGATTTTTATCCTGCTCTTTTCAATCATGACTTTTGATGGATTGGCGGATCCCACAGGATTTATATTCACCATTCTCGGTGCATATTTTTTGATTGTCGGAATTCGCAATCGGCGCAAATGGATGCGCATTACTTCCGATCAGGATAAGCCCCCGGCAGAGACGTGACGCGATCCGAGCAGCACATTCTTCTCCGCACTCCCCTTTGAGCTCCCGAAGTAATAGGCCCCGATCTGGACCAAAAGGGTCGAAAGTGCGCCTAACATTATATTCAGAGGCGACAAGGCCGCCTCCGGGATCTCCTCAATAAACATCAGCGCCGAGAGAATGCCGAAAAAGCCGGTAAAGACGACGCTTGCCAACACACCCGGCATTTTATCGCCGGTTTTAACCTCCCGCGCCCGCGCGGAGGCCCGGTCGGCGGCGGAAACCCGCGCCGCCTCGATCTCAAGGGTTTTAAGCTCGCGGGTAAGATCGGCTTCGACCTGGCGAAGTTTTAAGAAGACTTCCGGCGTCTGATGGGCGAGCACAAAGTCAGACACCTCTTCCGGCCCGGCGCCCTCGCGCCCCAGCAGCACACGGCCCGCGACGGAAGCCGCCAGACCCCCAAGCGGACCGCCGAGCGCAGTGGCCAGCGTCGGCGCCACAGAGGCGATCACCTCTTTCCAGGAATGGCTCATTGCAGCCCCTCCGCCCAGACAGCCACATCAAAACAAGGACAGGCCTTGTCGGCGAATTCATTATGCCCGTGGAGGGTGGCCCCTTCGTACCGGGCCAGAAGCTCTTTCAGGAGCGCCTTCAGCGCAATCATCTGCGCATCGGTGAAGTTGAAAAGTGCCATGCCCTCTTCCGTCAGCCCGCCCACCAGGCAGATGCCGAGGGAGCCGTGATTGAACCCCCGGGTATGCGCGCCGATCACCGCCTCGGCGCGGCCCGGCTCCACTTCGCCGTCCCGCCGGATTACATAGTGATAGCCGATGTCGGACCAGCCCCGCGCCAGATGCCAGCGGCGGATCTCCCTGGCGCCAATGTCCATGGTCGGCGGTGTCGCCGAGCAATGCAGGATCAACCGATCGATTTTTCTGTGTTTGATGGACATATTGGCTCCCTCGCCGTGAGCGAAAAAATGAGCCGCAAGCTTGGCGCCGCGCGAGGGGCCGGCAAAAAGCCAGAAAAATAAAAAAACTTCTTACCAACGGATTGGCGGTTTTCTGCTAAAAATAGGGGGATTTCAGAGGACTTCTTGACTCGCGCGAGTCAAAAAGTTCACGCCGACATCCCCTCGGTAGTGCCCTAAAAACAAAAAAATCCCCGCCGAATGGGCGGGGACGTTTGGTGAAATCAGGACAATCTAATGACGAGCCATCCCGTCAATTTCCCACCAAGTGGGTCATCCTTGTGAACAAGAAGAACACGGCCAGCAGCGAAATCCGACCCGCAACGGATCTAAAAGAATCTTGCCAACACGGCAGCCACGCCACCACGCCAAGAACTGCAATTTCGAGCAACGATGTAAAAACGTAATGAGATAACGATGAACGTGCCCAACCCCATTGGGGCTGCATGACCCGGGCATAGTTTTCGCGTTGAAGCCAAACAGCATCGATAAGATCGAATGCCAGGACGCAAATCACCAGAATCGCGATCACAGCAAAGATAATTCCTAACAATCTACTTAATCGTGCATTTTGGGTCATACTCTACTTTTAACACGAGGCACCCACCCTATTCAATGACGTGTTCAGCAGATCTCGGCTACAGGCAGAACCGTTATCCGCTGGTAGGGGGGCGTAGGGTGACATCAAGGCGATTGAATGCGAGAGCTATATCAGATTGGCAACGATAATCGATCCAACGATAACCCCAAGCTGGATCCAGAAGACCCGCCAAGTGCGAAATCTCATTGGCAAGATTGCTACCAATAAATAGATGCCAATCTGGACGAATCCGGAGGCCGTATAATTAAACCACGAGCGGTACATCCATCCTTGTTCTGTTGAGCCTATGAGGTGATCCATCGACTTCGGATTTACAAACCAGACGTAAATTAGCTCATGCGCGACAAGAAGAACCGCCAATATGGCAATCACTGACAGCATTCCCGTTGCTATACTAATGGTTGAAATTTTACTCATAATCTACCTCTAACACTAAATCCTCATCCCTCTCAAGAAAGTATTCCGCAAATGCGTCCATGTCCGATGTAAGGTCGATGCACCCCGCAGAGCCTGGAACAGCGCCGCCATGAATTGAAAAGTTATCGCGACCATATGTATCTGTTCCTGGGAGCGGCTCAAGCCACACTCTTGAATTACCCCAGGCATGAGCACCGCCCCTCCATCGGCCACGCCCAACTACCCATTTTGCATACTCGCCAAGCGAGTCATCTCGCACTTGAAATTGCTCAATAGCGGCCAGATAAAAACCCTCCGGGATTGGCCCTGTATCCTTAAGCCCTTGATGTTCTGGGCTTGTATACCCCGATCGCCCGGAAACAGCATGAAAGGTAGGACCCCCAACAATCGAGAGGCTCTCTCCATCAAAAGTCATGTCTGCAACATAGTCGCTGCCAACTTCGTCATCGGGTTCTTGTTCGTCCCCTGATTTCTCTGAGATTGAATCGTAACTGTCATTTTCCACATCAGCCCAATCTGCACGGCCCCGACGATCCTGTCTGGGATCATCACCTGCCATGACCACCGGTCCAAGGTTACCGAAGGCATTGGTGACGAGAGCTTGTTCGTGTCCAAGGCCACCGTGATCGAAGGTATACGGCGCCGGGCCATCCGTACCGGGTTTGTAGCCATAGGTTTTGATGGCCTCATTGCGTTGATAGGTAACCATGTCCGGCCCAAGGTTCTCTGGAGAAGACCCGATGAGTGCGCTGACTACATCCTTCGGCATAAGGGCGAAGTCCTTGTGGGTTAAATTTGGCAGATCGCGGATATCGACCGGGATCTCCTCGACCCGCATAGGTACACGGCGGCGCGCCGATCCTGTGGCCGCTGTTGGGGCCGACGGCTGAGGAGCGATTGGCAAACCAAAGGGGTTTTGACCATAAGAGCTCTGGCGGTTAGGGTTTTGCCCATCGGGAAGCGGCCGCCAGGGCCAGCGGTTATTCCAAGAGTTCGCCATCTAGATTCTCCTCGTCAAGTTTGGATGGAAAACCCTAAGTCGCAAGCGAGGGGCCGGCAAAAAGACAGAAAAATAAAAAACTTCTTACCAACGGATTGGCAGTTTTCTGCTAAAAATAGGGGGATTTCAGAGGACTTCTTGACTCGCGCGCGTCAAAAAGTCCCCTTTTGATGGAAAGACCCGCGCGAGGGATTTATAAGGCGCCCCATGACAAGAACAGCCAACCGCACCCCATTCGTCAAAATGCACGGCCTCGGCAATGATTTCGTGATCATTGACGCCCGTCTGCAGCCCTTTGAGGTGGATGCCGCCCGCGTTAAGGCCATCGCCGACCGGCGCTCCGGCGTGGGCTGCGATCAGCTCATCAAGCTGGAACCTGCCAAGGGCGCGGGCAATTGCTATATGCGGATCTGGAACGCCGATGGCGGCGAAGTGGAGGCCTGCGGCAATGCCTCGCGCTGCGTCGCCCGGCTCCTCACCGATGAGACCGGCCAGCCGGACAGCGTCATTGAGACCGGCGTCGGCCCGCTCATCTGCACCACCCATGGCGATGGCCGCGTGACCGTCGACATGGGCAAGCCCGGTCTTGAGTGGCAACAAATCCCCCTGTCGGAGGAAATGGACACCCGGCGCCTGGCGATTGGCTCCATCTTCGGCCGCGAAGGCGGCAACCCGCAGCCTGCTGCCGTCAATACCGGCAACCCGCACTGTGTTTTCTTCGTCGATAATGTGGCGAGCGTGCCGCTTGAAAAAATCGGCCCGACGATTGAAAACCACACCCTCTTCCCGGAACGCACCAATGTGGAGTTCGCGGAAATTACTGGCGAGGACGAGATCCGCCTGCGCGTCTGGGAGCGCGGCACGGGCATCACCAAGGCCTGCGGCACCGGCGCCTGCGCCACCGCGGTAGCTGCCGCCCGCAAGGGGCTCACCAGCCGCCGCGCCCGGGTGACCCTGGACGGCGGCCCCCTCGACATTGAATGGCGCGACACCGATGACCATATCTTGATGACCGGTGATGCGACCCTTGTCTTTGAAGGTCAGCTCACAGACGAAATATTTTGATTGTACTTAGGATGAGTAACCCCCGCGAAACAGAAGTGATCACCTTTGGCTGCCGTCTCAACACCTATGAGTCGGAAGTTATGAAGGCGCACGCCCGCGCGGCAGGCCTCACCGACACATTGATTTTCAACACCTGCGCGGTCACCAGCGAGGCGGTGCGACAGGCCCGCCAGCAGATCCGCCGCATGGCCCGCGAAAACCCGGGCGCCGCCATCATCGTCACCGGCTGCGCGGCGCAAGTAAACGCAAAAGAGTTTGCCGACATGCCCGAGGTGACCCAGGTCATCGGCAACACCGAAAAGCTGACGGCGGAAACCTATCAAAAGGATTTCGG
>SBGZ01000034.1 GCA_006226415.1 Alphaproteobacteria bacterium | reverse complement strand
TAGGCGGGTTTTGGGCCAATTGCAAGGGTCTCAAGGCTCTGATAGGACTGGTCTCACATTCAGGCCAGAAGGACAGCCCCCATGACAACTCAAGGACTCTTCCCCGAACGCGGCAGCAAGGACGAGATTGAAACCGGCAGTATCTTCATGCCCAAGTTCGATGAACACGGGCTGATGCCGGTGATCACTGTTGACGCGGCAAGCGGAGAAATCCTCATGTTTGCCTATATGAACGATGTGGCGCTCGAGCGCACCATCGAGAGCGGTGAGGCTCATTACTGGAGCCGGTCGCGCCAGGGGCTCTGGCACAAGGGTGCGACCTCAGGGCATGTCCAGCACGTCAAATCCATGCGTGTGGACTGCGATCAGGATGCGCTCTTGATGGCGGTCGAACAATCGGGCGGCGCCTGCCATGTGGGTTACCAGAGCTGCTTCTACCGCGAGGTTTGCATCGATGGATCGAAAGAGCTGATTACCGTGGGCGCAAAGGTTTTCGATCCGGATGCGATATATTGATTGCTTATAACTTCCTCATCCTGAGGGCGAGCGAAGCGAGCGTCTCGAAGGATGAAAAAATGCCCCATACTTCGAGACGGGACACCCGTCCCTCCTCAGCATGAGGCATTTCTATTTTCCCGATGACCGCGACTTCGGTCAAGTAAAGACATTTTTGATTTACCCGACCTTGAAGCCTTCGTAGTCCTTGGCAACGACTTCCTCGCATTTTTCAATATAGCTTGGAAAGCCGAGATAAGGCATGAAGACCCGGGGTTTGCCGGGAATATTGGCGCCCTGATACCAGGAGTTACAGGTCGGCAAGAGCGTCATGTCGGCAATGCCGCGCACCTGGGCGACCCAGGCATCCTGGGCCTCTGGGTCCGCGTCAATCGTGGTCTTTTGGGCCTTCTTCAAATGCTCAATGGCATCGGCAATGAACTCCACATGCTGCTCAATCGTGGGCACCATATTGGTGAGCACCGAGGGGCTGCCGGGGCCGGTGACCGTAAAGAGGTTCGGGAAGCCTGCGATCATGAGGCCGAGATAGGCCTTGGGGCCTTCCGACCATTTGTCTTTCAGCTTGGCGCCGCCGATGCCCTGAATGTCAATGCGATTAAGGCTGCCGGTCATGGCATCAAAGCCGGTGGCGAAGACCACCGCGTCGAGCTCATATTCATCACCGGCTGCGATCAGGCCCTTTTCGGTAAGCTCCTGCACGCCCGAGCCACTGACATCCACCAATGTGACATTGTCCCGGTTGTAAGTGTCGTAGTAGTTGGTGTCGACGCACATGCGCTTGCAACCGAGCACCGAGTCCGGGCAAAGCAGTTCGGCGGTTTTCGGATCCTTCACGGTCTCGCGAATTTTACCCCGCACATATTCCGCCGCGATGTCATTGGCCTTTTTGTCGAACAAGGTATCGGCAAAGCCGCCGCCAAATTGGAGACCGCCCACCGCCCAACGGCGATCAAGCTCGGCTTGCACTTCTTCTGCAGGCACATCGAAGATCGACATCTCCTGATATTTACCGTCCTCCCCAAAACCCGCCAGGCGCGTTTTGTTCTGAGCGCGATATTCCTTGTAATGGGACTTCACATTGGCAATGCGCGCCGCATCGATCTGGCCGTTGTGCGCCGGAACCGAAAAGTTTGGCGTGCGCTGAAAGACGTAAAGATGCGCGGCCTGCTCAGCAATCAGGGGGATCGACTGAATGGCGGAAGAGCCCGTGCCGATGATGCCAACGCGCTTGCCGGTAAAGTCGACGCCTTCATGCGGCCAATAGCCGGTGTGATAAACATCGCCCTTGAAGCTGTCCTGGCCTTTAAAATCCGGAATGTTGGGGGATGACAAGCAGCCGGTCGCCATGACGCAGTAACGGGCGGTGAAGTCGCCCTTGTCTGTCTTGATGTTCCATTTGCCGGAACCTTCATCGAAATGCGCCGCCTTGACGGTGGTTTCAAAATCGATGTCTTTGCGCAGGTCAAAGCGGTCCGCCACATGACGCAGATATTTCAGAATCTCCGGCTGGGTCGCATAGCGCTCGGACCATTCCCATTCCTGCTGCAGGTCCTCATCGAACTGATAGGAATAATCAAGGCTTTCAATATCGCAGCGCGCGCCGGGATAGCGGTTCCAATACCAGGTGCCGCCAACGTCTGTGCCTTTTTCCACCACATGCGCCTTGTAGCCAAGCCCGCGCATTTTGTGGAGCATGTAGAGGCCGGCGAACCCGGCCCCGACAATGATCATGTCAAAGTCTGTTGTCTTCTCGCTCATTGCTGTCCTCCCAAACAGGCTTTATTCAGCGGCGCCCAGTTTCTCCTCTTTGAGGTAGATTTCACCGCCCTTATCTTGAAACTCTTTGGACTTCTCTGCCATGCCGCGTTCGGCATCGGTTACCAGATTTTGCGCGGCTGCGGCGTCTTTAACTTCCTGGCTGATTTTCATGGAGCAGAACTTCGGTCCGCACATGGAACAGAAGTGAGCAACCTTGGCCCCTTCCGCCGGCAGGGTTTCGTCGTGGAACTGCAAGGCCGTTTCCGGATCGAGTGAGAGATGGAACTGATCGCGCCAACGGAACTCAAACCGCGCCTTGGAGAGCGCATCATCGCGGGCCTGTGCCGCCGGGTGGCCTTTGGCGAGGTCCGCCGCATGAGCGGCAAGCTTGTAGGTCACCACGCCGACCTTCACATCATCGCGGTTGGGCAAGCCCAGATGTTCTTTCGGCGTCACGTAGCAAAGCATGGCCGTGCCGTACCAGCCGATCATGGCGGCGCCAATGCCGGAGGTGATGTGGTCGTAGCCCGGCGCGATGTCGGTGACGAGCGGCCCAAGCGTATAGAAAGGCGCTTCGTTGCAAACCTCGAGCTGGCGCTCCATGTTTTCCTTGATCTTGTGCATGGGCACATGGCCCGGTCCTTCGATCATCACCTGCACATTGTGTTTGTCGGCGACCTTGCCCAACTCGCCGAGTGTATCCAGCTCAGCAAATTGCGCCGCGTCATTGGCGTCCGCAATGGAGCCGGGCCGCAGGCCATCGCCGAGCGAGAAGGCCACATCATATTGAGCCATGATGGCGCAGATTTCTTCGAAGTGGGTGTAGAGGAAATTCTCCTTGTGGTGCGACAGACACCACTTGGCGAGGATTGAGCCGCCGCGCGAGACGATGCCTGTCACGCGGGAGGCAGAAAGCGGAATATGGGCAAGCCGTACGCCCGCATGGATCGTGAAGTAATCGACCCCTTGTTCGCATTGCTCAATCAACGTGTCGCGGTAGATGTCCCAGGTGAGTTCCTCGGCGATGCCGTCGACCTTCTCCAGCGCCTGGTAGATCGGCACCGTGCCGATGGGTACCGGCGAGTTGCGGATGATCCATTCGCGGATGGTGTGAATGTGGCGGCCGGTGGAGAGGTCCATAACCGTGTCGGCGCCCCAGCGGGTCGACCAGACCAGCTTGTCCACTTCCTCGGCAATCGACGAGGAGACGGCGGAGTTGCCGATGTTGGCATTGACCTTCACCAGGAAGTTCCGGCCGATGATCATCGGCTCGGTTTCCGGGTGGTTGATGTTGGACGGTATGATGGCGCGGCCCCGGGCCACTTCATCGCGAACAAACTCCGGCGAGATGAAATCGGGGATCTCGGCGCCGAAGCCTTCGCCCCGGTCGCGGGTCGCGGCGTTTTTCTCAAGCTCTCTTTGCCGGCCGAGGTTCTCGCGCTCGGCGATATAAATCATCTCCGGGGTGATGATGCCCTGGCGCGCGTAGTTGAGCTGGGTGACATTGGCCCCCTCTTTGCCCCGCAGGACCTTGCGGTCGCCGCGATCAAAGACAGGCACATTGAGTTTCTCACCGGGCTTTAGCCCATCGTCGGCGGGGGTGCGGGCGCGGCCGACATATTCTTCCACATCGCCGCGCGCGAGGATCCATGTCCGGCGCAGCTCCGGCAGGCCTTTTTGGATATCCACCTTCACGTCCGGGTCGGTGTAAGGCCCAGAGGTATCATAGACCCGAACCGGCACTTCCAGCGAAGTGGGCTCCAAGTCAATCTCGCGCATGGCGACACGCACGTTCGGGTCGGCTGTCGCGGGCACATGGATTTTGCGTGATGAGGGCAGCGGCCCCGTGGTCACCGTCTCGGATGTGATCGGGATCTGGTTGTCGTTTTTGGGACGTTTGATGACCGTTTCAGACATTTTAAAGCCTCTTCCTACGCCGGGATGAGCCGGATCAGGTTCAAAGGGACTTGGCGTTGTCCGGGCCTCTCGCAGGCGGCGGACCGGCCGGATCTCAGCCGCCTAGCGCGGCACCCCCGGGAAAGGCTCAATGTCGGACTGTTCCCCGCGAGAGTCAAGGTGGGCAACCACGGTCGCTCGCAATTCCGGCAAGACTTCCGCCTCAAAGAAGGGATTCTTTTTCAGCCAAACGTTGTTGCGCCAGGAGGGGTGCGGCAGGACCCAGTGGGTCGGTGCATAATCGCGCCAGTTCTTGACGGTTTCGGTGAGGGTCTTTTTGCGGGTGGGCAGATGCCAACTTTGCGCATAAGAGCCCACCAGTATGGTGACCTCAATCTGCGGCAAAAGCTCAAAGAGGCGCGGACGCCAGAGGGCTGCGCATTCCTTCCTCGGTGGCAGGTCGCCGCCCTTGGCATCCAGCCCCGGAAAGCAAAAGCCCATGGGCACGATGGCAAAGCGCGCCGGGTCGTAAAACTGATCTTCGCTCACCCCCAGCCAATCGCGCAGGCGATCACCGCTCGGGTCCGTGAAGGGTTTGCCGGAGGCCTGCACGCGGGTACCTGGGGCTTGCCCCACGATGCAGATACGGGCGCTCTCCGACACCTGCAAGACGGGCCGATGTGCATGCGGCAGAGGACAATGAGTGCAGGCGCGGATCTCCCGGGTGAGGGTATCGAGCCTGCTCATCTTGCTCAAAGATACTTGCGCTTCATGTTGCGGGCGATGACCACCTGCTGGATCTGGCTGGTGCCTTCATAAAGGCGGAAGATGCGCACATCACGGTAAAAGCGCTCAATGCCGTAGTCGGCGACATAACCGGCGCCGCCATGGATCTGCACTGCCCGGTCAGCGACGCGGCCCACCATCTCGGAGCAGAAGAGCTTGCAGGCAGAGGATTCCATTGAAACCTCTTCACCGCGATCGCGTTTTTTGGCGGCGTCCATCACCATGCATTTACCGGCATAGGCCTCTGTCTCGCTGTCGGCGAGCATGGACTGGATCATTTGAAAGTCGAGGATGGGGGTGCCAAACTGTTTGCGGTCGGCGGCATAAACAACCGAGTCCTTGATCAGCCGTTCGGCGATGCCCACACAAAGGGCGGAAATGTGAAGCCGGCCCTTGTCGAGAATGCGCATGGCGTTTTTAAAGCCCTGCCCTTCTTCCCCCAGCAGATATTTTTCCGGCACGCGAACATCTTCGAAAATCACATCGCAGATATGGGCGCCCTGCTGGCCCATCTTCTTGTCCGGCTTGCCGATGGACACGCCCGGCAGATCCGCCGGAACAATAAAGGAGGAGACGCCGCCCGCGCCCTTGTTGGCCGGGTCCGTGCGGGCCATGGTGGTGAAGACGCTCGCCTTGTTGGCGTTGGTGATGAAGCGCTTGGTGCCATTGAGGATATAGACATCACCCTCCTTGCGGGCGGTGGTTTGAACCGCGGCGCTGTCAGAGCCCGCGTTCGGCTCGGTCAGCGCAAAGCTGGCAATGGCCTCGCCGGAAGCCAGCTTCGGCAACCATTCGTTCTTCTGCGCCTCATTGCCGAACATGACAATGCCTTGGCTCCCGATGCCCACATTGGTGCCGACCACGGAGCGGAAGGCGGGCGAGGTGCGCCCCAGCTCAAAGACCAC
>SBGZ01000048.1 GCA_006226415.1 Alphaproteobacteria bacterium | reverse complement strand
CTCGCCGCCGTTGAAGAGGCAGGCTACAAAGAGCCCACACCGATCCAAGCGCAAGCTATACCGAACGTCCTGCAAGGCCGCGATGTGCTGGGTATTGCCCAGACAGGCACCGGCAAGACCGCTGGCTTTACCCTGCCGATGATCGACCGCCTGTCGCGCGGCCGGGCCAAGGCCCGCATGCCCCGTTCGCTCATTCTGGAACCAACACGCGAGCTTGCGGCTCAAGTGGCGGAAAGCTTTGAGGTCTATGGCAAAAACAACAAGCTTTCGATGGCCCTGCTGATTGGCGGGGTCTCCTTTGCCGATCAGGATCGCAAACTTGATCGGGGCGTCGATGTGCTGATTGCAACACCCGGACGGCTACTCGACCATTGTGAACGCGGCAAGGTGATGTTGAACGGCGTGCAGATCCTGGTGATTGATGAAGCCGACCGGATGCTCGATATGGGCTTCATTCCGGACATCGAGAACATTTGCAAGCGCATTCCCTTTACACGTCAGACGCTTTTCTTCTCGGCGACTATGCCGCCTGAAATTCAGCGCCTGTCAGACGCCTTTTTGCAAAACCCTGTGCGGGTTGAGGTGGCGCGCCAATCCACCATGGCGGAGACCATTACGTCGCGTCTTTGCCGCTCTGGCTCAAAACCGTTTGAGAAACGCGAAACGCTTCGGCAGATCATTCGCTCGCAGGACAATATCAAGAACGGCATCATCTTCTGCAATCGCAAACGGGATGTGGATATCCTCGCCCGGTCCCTCACGAAGCACGGGTTTGAGGCCGCGCCATTGCATGGAGACCTTGATCAGCGCGTTCGCACTGCCACCCTTGCCTCTTTCAAAGAGGGCAAGTTGAAATTCCTGGTGGCCAGTGATGTGGCAGCACGGGGATTGGACATTCCGGACGTCAGCCATGTCTTCAACTTTGATGTGCCAACCCATGCGGAAGACTATGTTCACCGTATCGGCCGTACCGGCCGCGCGGGGCGTGAAGGATCTGCTTTTACGATTGCGACCAAGGCGGAGGACAAGTACCTCAAAGCCATTGAAGAGCTGACGAAAAAGAAAATTGAATTGGCGGATCTCGGGGGTACCCCAACAGAAGACGATACGCCGGCTGCCGCCAAGCCGAAGCGCGAACGTCGGCGCAAGCCCAAATCTGACGCCCCCTCTTCAGAAAAAGAAGAAACGCCCTCCGCCAAAACGGAAGAAGAAAAACCAGCGCCCAGAGCGGCTCGGTCTCGCTCTCGCTCTCCCAAATCGGAAGAGCCAAAACCCGAACCGCGAGGCAGATCTGCGGGAAGAAAATCCGGTGACCAGAAACCTGACCGTCCTCGTAGGTCCACGGACAGAAAGTCGGACGACGATGTTGTTGGGCTCGGGGATCACGTCCCGGCCTTTTTGCAGCGCCCTATTCCGAGACTTTAAAAGCCTTTCAAGCAAAGCATTCCCTGTATTCCCCCGCGAAGACGGGGGGCCAGGGCAACGAGCAAAAGCTCTCATTTGAGGCTCCGGGTTCCCGCCTCCGCGGGAACTTCTATCCGGAGTAAGGAAGCGGCAAATCTCTGCTATCTCTTAATCTGACCGTTGATTACTTTCTGGAACTTTTCGCCCCATGGTGGACGGAACATGGAAATAAATTCCGTGCGCGGCGCTTTGTAAACCGACTTGGCGTGAGAGAAGGTCTTAAAGCCATCATACCCGTGATAGGCGCCCATGCCGCTCGGACCCACACCGCCAAAGGGTAAATTGTCCTGCGCCACCTGCATGACCACATCGTTAAGCGCGACGGATCCTGAGGTGGTCTTGTCGAGGACCTGACGCTCTTCGTCCTGATCTTCACCGAAATAGTAAAGACCCAGCGGGCGCGGATGCTTGTTGATATAGTCAACCGCTTCCCCCACCTCAGAATAGGTTTTGACCGGCAGAATGGGGCCGAAAATCTCGTCCTGCATGACCTTCAAGTCATCGCTCGGATCTATAAGCAAAGTCGGTGGGATCTTGTGGTGCGGCTGTTGTGAGAAGTCCTCTTTGGCTGGGTTAAGCTCATAGATCTCAACACCGGCCGCTCGCGCCTCATCCAGATATCCTTGCAGACGGTCATAATGGCGTTGATTGATGACGGAGGTATAGTCCGGATTATCCTTGAGCGTCGGAAACATCTTCTGCACGGATTTTTCTGCGGCACTGGCAAAGTCCGAAACCTTATCTTTCGGCACAAAGACATAGTCAGGCGCCAAACAAATCTGGCCCGCATTCAAGGTTTTGCCAAACATCACACGGTTGGCGGTCACCTGCATATCGGCAGTGTTGGAGATGATGACCGGTGATTTGCCGCCCAGCTCCAGGGTCACCGGCACAAGATTTTCGGCGGCTGCCCGCATGACATGGCGGCCAATTGAGGTGGCGCCGGTAAAAATCAGATGATCAAAGGGCAGCGATGTAAATTCCGCGCCGGTTTCAGGACCTCCGGTGATGACAGCCACTTCTGTCTCATCGAACACGGAAGCGAACATGCGCTTCATCAGTTCCGATGTGCGCGGCGTGAATTCCGATGGCTTAATCATGGCCCGATTGCCCGCTGCGAAAATGTCTGCCAAAGGGGCAAAGGTGAGCTGCACCGGGAAGTTCCACGGTGACACAATACCAATGGTCCCAAGGGGCTGATATTCAATCCGCGCCCGCGCGCCCATAATATTGAGTGGTACATTGGCGCTGCGCCGCGTGGGACGCATCCATTTCTTCACATGGGACCGAGCGTGCTTCAAAGGCGCAATGGAGCTGACAACATCCGTGAAGGCGGTCTGCTGAACGGATCGGTGACCAAAGTCATGGCGTAAACATTCCTCGATCTCTTCGCGGTGGTCGACCAGGATGCCAATGGCCCGATTGAGGCGGTCAATGCGCAACTCCGCACTTGGCGGGCCGTCGGCTATATGGGCGGCTTTTTGTTTATCCAGGATGGTTCGCATTTGAGATGCGGTGGTCGGTTTCGCATCGGGCGCAGTGGGGGTTTCTGCAAGTGACATGGGCGCGGTCCTTTCCTCCTCAAAGTCAGCACGCGTCATTGTGGAGCAGTTCTGATTGAAATCAAAGGGATTTTGAGGGATCAGGCCTTGGTGTTCAGATGTCCTATCCTGTGAAGTTGATATTGATCTCGCCAATAGAGACTTTATTGTGGAACCAAAGAAACAAGCGCCGCTTGTTTAAAAGGCGCAATCATCTGGAGGTTCCCCATGGCTTATGAAACACTTTTGCTCGACATCAATGAGGGCGTCGCGACCCTGAAGCTGAATGACCCGGGTTCGCTGAATGCCGTGTCCCAGCAAATGATCAAAGAGCTCGGTAAGGCCGCCAACGAGCTGGCGGATCCGGCTAATGGTGCGCGGGCGCTGCTTTTTACCGGCGAGGGTCGTGGGTTTTGCTCAGGCGCCAATCTGGCGGATGGGCGTTTGAACACCCCTGAGGACGACCGGGACGCCGGGGCGCGGCTTGACCAGCTTTATCACCCTTTCCTGCGCAAATTGCGGGCCCTCGATTTTCCGATTGTCACGGCTGTCAATGGTCCCGCTGCCGGGGTCGGCATGAGCTTTGCCCTCATGGGCGACATCGTCATGGCGGCCAAGAGCGCGTTTTTCCTGCAGGCCTTTGGCCGGATCGGCCTGGTGCCGGATGGCGGGGCGACCTATATGTTGCCGCGCCGTATTGGACTCGCCCGTTCGCTGGAGCTTTCTCTTCTGGCTGAAAAACTGCCCGCCGAAAAGGCACTGGAATGGGGTCTGATCAATTCTGTGCATGACGATCACGAGCTTATGCCCGCCGCCGAAGCCATGGTGTCACGGCTGGCCAAGGGGCCAACCGTGGCGCTTGGCATGATCCGCAAACTTTATTGGGAAAGCCCGCAAAACTCCTATGAGGAGCAACTCATTCAGGAGCGCATCAGCCAGTCTCGCGCGGGGGCGACGAAGGACTTTGTTGAGGGCGTGACCGCCTTCCTGCAAAAGCGCCCAGCTGAGTTTAAAGGGGAATAGAGGCACTTGATGCTCCCCTGATGTGTTCCCGCGCAGGCGGGAACCCAGGGGCAACAAATATCGACGTGCGCGTCCGCCCTGGACCCCCGCCTTCGCGGGGGAACCGAATAAAGACTACTCCGGCAGCTCCGCTTCCTTGAGCGTCACGGATTCGCCGCAACCACAGGCGTCTACCTGATTGGGGTTGTTGAAGACAAAGCCCGCGGACATTTTGCCTTCCTGGTAATCCATTTCCGTGCCCAGCAGGAACAGAATGGCTTTGGGTTCAATCAGGATCTTGATGCCCTTTTCCTCAACCACCTCATCGAAGGGAGCTTGCTCCGTGGCGTAGTCGAGGGTGTAGGACATGCCGGCGCAGCCCGCGTTTTTCACGCCGATGCGCAGGCCTATATAATCCTCGTCGGCGGCGGACATAATTTCCTGAACCCGGGCCGCTGCCGCATCGGTCAGGCGGATTGCTTTTGGCAATTCTCTTTTCATCATCTCACCTGTCCTCTTAATACATATTGAGTTGGAGCCGGGCGACTTCGGACATGCGGCTCACGTCCCAAGGCGGATCAAACACCATATTGACTTTGACGTCGCGCACGCCCGGCACATTTCGGATCGCATCCTCGACCCAACCCGGCATTTCACCCGCCACGGGGCAACCCGGCGCGGTCAGGGTCATGTCGACCTCGACATCGCGGTCATCGGACACATCCACCTTGTAAATAAGGCCGAGCTCGTAAATATCAACCGGGATCTCCGGGTCGTAGACCGATTTCAAAGCCGCGACCAGTTCTTCCGTCAATGTTTCCAATTCTTCTGCTTGCAAAGCCATGAGACTACCTTAACAGCTCCTGAGCGTGGGTAAGGGCCGAAACCAGGGTCTCGATTTCCTCAACCGTATTGTAAATTCCAAATGAGGCCCGCGCAGTCGAGGTCACGCCGAGGCGGTCCATGAGCGGCTGGGCGCAGTGGTGGCCCGCACGAACAGCAACGCCCGACCGATCAATGATGGTCGAAACGTCGTGGGCATGGGTGCCTACAAGCTCGAAGGAGACAATGGCGCCCTTTTCCGGCGCTGTGCCGAAGATACGAACCGAATTCATGGCGCCCAGCGCCTCGGTCGCGGCATTGAGCAGCTTTTCTTCATGCGCCATAAGGTCCGCGCGATCAAAGGACTGGATATAGTCAATGGCAGCGCCGAGACCAATTCCTTCAATGATTGGCGGGGTGCCAGCCTCAAACTTTTGCGGGCTTTCCGCATAGGTGATTTTGTCGGTTTCCACGAGCGAAATCATTTCACCGCCACCGCGATAAGGAGGCATCCATTTGAGGTGCTCCCCCTTGGCGTAGAGCACGCCAATGCCCGTCGGGCCATAGACCTTGTGGCCGGTAAAGACAAAGAAGTCCGCATCCAGATCCTGGACATCAACGCCCATATGCACAGCGGATTGCGATCCATCAATCAGCACCAGAGCGCCCTTTTCATGGGCAATGCGGATCATTTCCTTGACCGGGTTGATGGTGCCCAGGGCGTTGGACATATGGGTCAGCGCGACCAGTTTCGTCTTGGGCGTAAAGAGCTTCTCATATTCCTCAAGGATCAACTCACCCTCATCGGTCATGGGAATCCAGTTCAGCACCGCGCCCTTGCGTTCGCGCAGGAAATGCCAGGGCACGATATTGGAATGGTGTTCCATGATGGAGAGAATGATCTCATCATCCTCGCCGATGTGGCTGACGCCAAGGCTGTTGGCCACCAGATTGATGGCGTCCGTGGCATTGGCGGTAAAGATCACCTCGTTCAAGCTCGGCGCATTGATGAAACCACGAACCTTTTCGCGGGCATCTTCATACATCTGTGTCGCCGTATTGGAGAGGTAATGGAGCCCCCGATGCACATTGGCATAGGTTTCTTCCATGACCTCGCGCATGGCGGTGATCACTTGGGCAGGCTTCTGCGCCGAAGCCGCGCTGTCGAGGTAGACGAGCGGCTTGCCATAGACCTCGCGGGACAGGATCGGGAAATCCTTGCGGATCTCGGCGATGTCAAAGGCGCGTTTGGGGGCTTCAGGGCGTGTCATCCGGCCACTCCTTCCAAACGGGACAGCCGCTGATCGATGACGGCTCGCAAAGCGGCCTGTAGATCTACATCTGACACAACGTCTAAGGCATCCTCGACAAAAGCACCAATGAGCATCCGGCGTGCCACGGGAAGCGGAATGCCTCGCGACTGCAGGTAAAAGACTGACTGCTCATCCAGCGTGCCGATGGTGGCCCCATGGGCGCATTTCACATCGTCCGCATAAATTTCAAGCTCGGGCTTGGCATCCATCTCGGCCCGATCCGACAGGAGCAAGGCGCGGGTTTCCATTTTGGCGTCTGTCTTTTGCGCGTGAGGCGCAACGGCAATTTTGCCCTGGAAGACGCCTCGGCTGCGATCTGCCATCACACCGCGGAAGACCTCCCGGCAGGTGCAATTCGGTACCGCATGGGTGACCACGGTCGTCGTGTCACAATGCTGCAAGCCATTCAGCAAGAACGACCCGCCCAGTTCTGCATGTGCGCCCTCACCCCCCAGGTGGACATGAGTTTCTGAGCGCGTCAGGCCTGCACCAACATTGAGGGCGAACTGATGGTATTTGGCGCCCGCTTCAAGATCAGCAGCAACCAGGGAAAGGTGAGCGGCCTCAAGCTTTTCGTCCTGCACCCTTACGTGCGCGAGTGACGCTTTGTCCGCTAACATGATTTCTGTCACCGCATGTCGTAGCTGCGGCGCACTTTGGGGCGCGGCCCAGTCTTCAATGAGGACTGCGCTTGCCCCTTCTTCCAAAACAATGAGGTTGCGGGCAAAGCTCGGTGCTTCACCCTCCCCCACTTCCACCCGCAAAACGATGGGACGGTTGAGCGTGACGCCTTGGGCCAGGTGAAGGACAAACCCGTCTTGCATCAGGGCCGTATTGAGGCCTGTCAAAGCATCCTGTTGGAGCGCTTTGTTCGTCCCCATGTGTTTTTGAAGAAGCGCCGGCTCTTTTGTCAGCGCGTCATTTAAGGGAAAAATTCTAACGCCTTCACCCAGTGGTGCGCTGGTGTGCATACCTTCCTTGGTGAGGATGACTTCAAGGGCGCCACCGAGATGAAATGCCGCTCGGGAGCCTTGCGCGCCCTCTGGCCGCTTTGCCTCGAGGCGAGATTTAAGGTCGGTGTATTTCCATGCTTCCAGGCGGCGATGCGGCAATCCGCTCTGGGCAAAGCGCGCCGCACCGGCGGTTGCGAGCTGTTCCGCCCAGGCAGGCAGACGGTCGCGCGCGCTGTCGGCGCGTTCCAGAAGACTGTTTTCGAAGGCGTTTAGTTCCACTTGGCCTGTCTCCTTACGCCGCGCTCTCGATGAGGCCTTCATAGCCTGACTTTTCAAGCTCCAGGGCCAGATCTTTGCCGCCGGTCTTGATAATCCGGCCATTGGCGAGCACATGAACAACATCGGGCACAATATGGTCGAGGAGACGCTGGTAGTGGGTGATGACCAGCATGGCCCGCTCTGGGTCGCGCAGGGCATTGACGCCTTCTGAAACGACTTTCAGCGCATCGATATCGAGGCCGGAATCTGTCTCGTCGAGGACCGCCAGGCTCGGCTCCAATAGCGCCATTTGCAGGATCTCGTTGCGTTTCTTTTCGCCGCCGGAAAAGCCGACATTCAAAGGGCGCTTGAGCATGTCATCGGAGACTTTGAGCTGGGCCGCCTTCTCTCGCACAAACCGCAAGAAAGAGGCAGCATCCATTTCGCTCTCACCGCGGGCCTTGCGCTGCGCGTTAACCGCCGTGCGCAGGAACGTCATGTTGGTGACGCCCGGAATTTCGATCGGATATTGGAAGGCCAGGAAGACCCCCGCCGCCGCGCGCTCGTCGATGGACATCTCAGTGAGGTCCCGGCCCTTAAACAGGATGCTGCCGGAGGTGACCTCATAGCCCTCTCGGCCCGAAAGCGTGTAGGACAAGGTGCTTTTGCCAGATCCGTTCGGACCCATGATCGCATGGATTTTGCCAGCTTCGATTTCCAGGTTAATCCCTTTCAGGATTTCCTTGCCGCCGACGTCGACATGCAGGTCTTTGATTTCAAGTAAGCTCACTTCGTTTTCCTTTTTATCCGACACTGCCTTCAAGGGAGATGCCGACAAGCTTTTGCGCTTCAACGGCGAATTCCATCGGCAGTTGCTGGAGAACATCCTTGCAAAATCCATTGACAATGAGCGCCACCGCCTCTTCTTCAGAGAGCCCGCGCTGCTGGCAATAAAAGAGTTGATCTTCACTGATCTTGGAGGTCGTCGCCTCATGCTCAATCACTGCGGAGGGCGTGTGGCTTTCAATATAGGGCACTGTGTGGGCACCGCATTGGTCGCCAATGAGGAGCGAGTCGCACTGCGTAAAATTGCGCGCGCCTGTCGCCTTGGCATGCGAGGACACCAGTCCGCGATACGTCGATTGTGACTTGCCGGCGGAGATACCCTTGGCAATAATCCGGCTCGTGGTGTTGCGGCCCAGGTGGATCATCTTGGTACCGGTGTCGGCTTGCTGGTAATTGTTGGTGATGGCAATCGAATAGAACTCGCCCACCGAATTGTCGCCGCGCAAAATGCAGCTTGGATATTTCCAGGTGATGGCAGAGCCGGTTTCGACCTGGGTCCAAGAAATCTTGGCATTAGCCTCGCGGCAATCGCCGCGTTTGGTGACGAAGTTGTAGATACCGCCCTCACCTTCCGCGTTCCCCGGATACCAGTTTTGCACGGTGGAATATTTAATCTCTGCGCTTTCATGTGCGACGAGCTCGACCACGGCGGCGTGAAGCTGATTTTCATCACGCTGCGGCGCTGTACAGCCTTCCAGATAGGACACATAGGCGCCCTCTTCGGCAATGATCAGCGTGCGTTCAAATTGGCCGGTGTTGCGCTCGTTGATGCGGAAATAGGTCGACAGCTCCATGGGGCAGCGCACGCCCTTGGGCACATAGACAAAGGACCCATCGCTGAAGACGGCTGAGTTGAGCGCCGCATAGTAATTGTCACTCTGAGGCACGACCGTGCCGAGATATTTTTTCACCAGCTCCGGATGCGACTGCAGGGCCTCGGAGATCGGACAGAAGATCACACCGGCTTCGGCGAGCTTTGCCTTGAAGGTGGTGACAACCGAGACCGAGTCAAAAACCGCATCGACGGCGACAACGCCAGCCAGAATTTTCTGTTCACTTAAGGGAATGCCGAGCTTCTCATAAGTCGCAAGCAGTTCCGGATCGACCTCATCCAGGCTCTTGGGGCCATCTGCCTGGCTTTTCGGCGCTGAATAGTAATAGAGGTCCTGAAAATCGATTTCGGGGATATTGAGCTTGGCCCAATCGGGTTTTGGCATCTTGAGCCACCGGCGATAGGCCTCAAGCCGCCATTCGAGCATCCATTCCGGTTCGTTCTTTTTGGCTGAGATAAAGCGGACAATGTCTTCGCTCAGGCCTTTGGGCGCCCGATCTGATTCAATGTCCGTAACAAAGCCGAATTCATATTCGCGCTTTGCCAACTGCTCTACATCTTGTCTGTTTTCTTCAACCGTTGTCATGACGTTTCCATTCATGCGACTTCCGTGCGTGCTTGAGGTGAGAGCCGGTCTCGCATTGTCATCCAGCCTTGGGTAAAGGCTTTTACATCTTCTTGTGTTGTTTTCCAGCCGAGGCTCACGCGGATCGCACTCGAGGCAATCTCATCGCCCAGTCCCATAGCTTTCAATGTGTGGGAGGCCGCAACTTTGCCTGAAGAGCAGGCTGAACCGGCGCTGACGCCAAAACCCGCCAAGTCCAGGGTCATCACCTGGGTTTCAGACAGAACGCCCGGCAGAGAAATCAAGGAGGTGTTCGGCAACCTTTGGGATTCCTGGCAAACAACCAAGGCTTCAGGCGCATAGGCGCCTATTTGGCTCTCCATGTCGTCGCGCCATTTTGCAAGGCTCGACATTGTTGCCATGTCCCTCACCGCCAGCTCGGCCGCCAGTCCCATACCGACAATTCCGGCCAGGTTTTCTGTGCCCGAACGCCGTCCAAGCTCCTGTCCGCCGCCAAGGATCATAGCGGCCACATCAATTGATGGGCGGCGCAGGAGCGCTCCCACCCCTTGAGGCCCGCCAAACTTATGCGCCGAGAGCGTCATGAAATCAGCGTCCAAGGCGGTCATATCCAGCGGGATCTTGCCGGCGGCCTGAACCGCGTCGCAGTGAAATAGCGCCTGTGCTTCATGGGCAATGGCTGCCAGCTGAGAGATGTCTTGAATACGGCCGGTCTCGTTATTGGCAAGCATGACAGAGACCAGGGCCTTTTCGCTGCTCCCCTCGAGCCGCTCGCCCAGGGCCTCAGCGTCAATCGCCCCGAAACGGTCGACTGGCAACTCCTCAAGGGCAAGGCCAGACGCGGCCGCCGTTTTTGCCACGGACTCATGTTCGGTTGTCGAAATTAACAGGCGCCCCACCTTGTTGGCCTTCACCGCTCCAGTGAAGACCAGATTATTGGCCTCGGTGCCGCTGCCGGTAAAAGTCACGGACTTGGGCTCAGCCCCGGCCAAAGCCGCGACTTGAGCGCGGGCCTCTTCGACCAATGCCTTGGCGGCACGGCCATGGGTGTGCACGGACGATGGGTTGCCGCCCTCGGTCATAACGCGCGCGACCACTTCCGCGACTTCAGGTTTCGCGGGGGCTGTGGCGTTATAGTCCAGATATATGAAGGGGCGTGACATGATTATTCGGCCACCTGCGTGCTTGGCAATTGCTCGGTCAGATCAATGACATCTCGGCCCTGATCAACATCGAAAAGGCGGGCTGATCCAGAAACCCGCTTGTCAATCACATCAGCGAGGGTCACTGAATTCAGATAAAGCTGGATTTGCCGGTTGAGCTCCATCCACAGGTCATGGGTCAGGCAACGGTTGTTGTTGCCCGTGCAGCCAATGCTGGTTTCCGGATTGCAGCGGGTTGTTGATATGGGCTCGTCAACCGCGAAAATGATATCGCCAATGCGAATGCGGTCAGCCTTGTCTGCAAGGCGGTAGCCACCACCGGGCCCGCGAGAACTTTTCACCAGACCGCCTCGGCGAAGTTTGGAAAAGAGCTGCTCAAGATATGACAGTGAGATCTCTTGCCGGGAGGCAATGTCGGCCAATGTGACGGGTCTTCCCGCCTGGCTTTCCTTGCAAAGGTCCACCATGGCCATGACAGCATATCTGCCTTTGGTGCTGAGCTTCATCGAACTTACCTCAATTTTCACGGTCTTCAGCTGCGCGGCGCTGTTGAGAAATTGACACAGAACCAATATTTCCTTGCCAATCGGGAAGCGACCTGTGCTATGACGTGCCCCGCCGAAAGCGGCTGAAATTCGCTGATTTCGGCACAACAACCAGAAGATTGAGGGGCCTTGTTCATCCGCGTCTTTAAACAGCTTTCAGATAGTTATCCTGACTAAAAGAGTCAAGTATTCTGTCACTCAAAACGGGCTGTTTTCCACGTAAATCTGGATGATTTCGAATTTATCTGACTAATCTTGTCGGATATTGCGCCTGCAGCCCCAAATACAGACGGGAAGGAAAAGGCAGATCCATGCCTGAAGTCATTTTTACCGGCCCCGCAGGACGACTGCAGGGGCGTTACCAGCCCGGCGCAGACGCAAATGCACCCATGGCCCTGATTCTCCATCCGCAGCCACAATTTGGCGGCACCATGAACAACCGGGTCGTCTATGACATGTTCTATACGTTCCAGCGCCGCGGCTTTTCGACCCTAAGGTTCAATTTCCGGGGTGTCGGGCGCAGCCAGGGAGAGTTTGATTCCGGGATTGGCGAACTTTCGGATGCGGCAGCGGCCCTGGACTGGCTGCAGCAACAAAACCCGAATGCCCGTTATTGCTGGATTGCCGGATTTTCCTTCGGCGCCTGGATCGGCATGCAGCTTTTGATGCGCCGTCCCGAAATTGCCGGTTTCATTTCAGTCGCACCGCCCGCAAACATGTATGATTTCTCGTTCCTGGCGCCTTGCCCTTCCTCTGGCCTTATTCTCCACGGCAAGACAGACCAGGTGGTGCCAACAGCGGATGTCCAGAAGCTTGTTGACCGACTTTCCGCGCAAAAAGGCATCACCATCGATCACGTAGAGATCGAAGGCGCTAATCATTTCTTTGAAACGCGGCTGGAAGAGATGAATGCCGCAGTGGACAGCTATCTCGACGCCCGTCTGGCGATCGCCGATATTCCCTTTGAAGTGCCTGAAGGTCCTGAAGTCAGCGACGAAGAAGAGTAAGCGCTGCCGGGCCTTTAACAATTCGGGATGAAGAGCTCGCCGCCTGTTTGTGCGGCGCGGACCCCGGTTGTGGTCGGCAGGGTGAGTGGGAGCCCGAGGAAACTTCGCACAGCGAGGAAAGCAAAAGCCTCCGCCTCCAGAGCATCGCCGCGCCAGCCAATCTCCTCAGCGGTTTGAACCGCGCCGGGCACGCGCATCTCAAGCTCGCGCATAATGGCGCCATTGTGACGCCCTCCGCCGCAGACAATCCAGCCACGGGGCTCTTCCGGCAAGAAATTTTGCGCGCGGGCAATCGCTTCAGCGGTTAGCGCAGCCAATGTTGCGGCGCCGTCTTCTATGGAAAGCGGCGCGAGCTTTTCCACAGAAAAGCTATTGCGGTCGAGAGATTTTGGAGGGGCTGCCTGAAAATAATCGTCCGCCATCAGGGCGGCCACTATTTTTTGTTTCACCTCCCCCACCAGTCCGAGGGCCCCAAATGCGTCGTAGGGATGGCCTGTGTGTGCTTCGACCCAATCATCTATCAGCGCATTGCCTGGCCCGGTGTCAAAGGCAACAATCTTGCCCTCAAAACAAAAGGTAACATTGGCAACTCCACCGATATTGACGACAGCCGCCGGCTCGGTAATCCCCGCCTCGGCCAGTAGCGCCTGGTGATAGAGCGGCACCAAGGGGGCGCCCTCACCGCCCGCAGCCATGTCGGCGGCACGGAAATCCGCCACGACATTGATGCCTAATCGATCGGCGAGGCGCTGTGCGTCTCCCAATTGCAGACATCGACCCTGATCGGGGGCGTGAACAAGGGTCTGACCGTGAAAACCGACAAAATCAATATCGCGGGGCCGCAGCCCTTCGCTCTCCAGCAAGCGCTCAACCGCCACCACATGGGCATCAGTTAAGGCTTCCTCCAGCCGCTCCAGCGCCGGTGGCCGTTGCCGCCCTTTCAGGGGCCGGGCCGTTGTCAGGGCCATCTTCAAAGCCCCTCGCATATCGGCGTCATAGGACAGTTGCAGTGTGCCGCCACGCCCCATGATGCGCCGACCGTCGGTTCGCAAAATCGCCGCGTCGACGCCATCCATCGAGGTGCCGCTCATCAACCCCAGCGCCGTGAAGCTCTTTTCCATGGGTTTTCCCGGGTTCGCCCTTCCAATTCTGGTAAAAGCCATGATACACAACCGGCCTGAACCAATATGAAAATGATCCGTGGCAACCCAAATGGCAACCTATAAGTCAGATTTCTTGAATACCCTGTTTGAGCGGGGCTTCATTCACCAATGCACCGACGAAACGGCGCTGGACCAGGCGCTGGTGGATGGGACCGTGACGGGCTATATCGGCTTTGATTGCACGGCCACGAGCCTGCATGTGGGCAGCCTTATCCAGATCATGATGCTGCGCCATCTTCAAAAAGCCGGTCACAAGCCGATCGCGCTTTTGGGCGGTGGCACGACAAAGGTTGGCGACCCAACCGACAAAGACGAATCCCGGCCCCTTCTCACGGACGAGAAAATCGCTGAGAACATGGCGGGCATTCGCAAGGTTTTCGACAAGTTGTTGACTTTTGGGAACAAAAAAACTGACGCCATGATGGTGAACAATGACGATTGGCTTTCCCAACTTGGTTATGTGGAGTTCCTGCGCGACTACGGCACGCACTTTACCATCAACCGCATGCTGACCTTCGACAGCGTCAAGCTGCGCCTCAGCCGGGAGCAACCGATGACGTTCCTGGAATTCAACTACATGCTGATGCAGGCTTTTGATTACCACGAACTGTACAATCGGTTTGGCTGCACCCTGCAAATGGGGGGCTCGGACCAGTGGGGCAATATCGTCAACGGCGTTGAGCTTTGCCGCCGTAAAGATCAGGCGCAGGTCTTTGGCCTGACGACGCCGCTTCTTTCGACAGCCTCGGGCCAGAAAATGGGCAAAACTGTGGGCGGCGCTGTTTGGCTCAATGAAGACATGTGCTCGCCCTATGACTATTGGCAATATTGGCGGAACTGTGAGGATGCCGATGTGGGCGTGTTCCTTCGCCGGTTTACCGAACTGCCTCTGGACGAGATCAAACGGCTGGAAGCCCTCGAGGGCCAAGAAATCAATGAGGCCAAAAAGGTGCTCGCGAATGAAGCGACATCCATGATCCATGGCGCGGCAGCGGCGGCTGAGGCGGCCGAGACCGCGCGGCAAGCCTTTGAGGAAGGTCGCTCAGCAGCCGGACTTCCCACGATCGAAGTTTCGGCAGCCAGCCTTAAAGAAGGCATCTGGGCGCCGGAGCTTTTTACCACCGCAGGGCTCACGCAGTCCAACGGTGAGGCACGTCGGCAGATCAAAGGCGGCGGTCTGAAGATCAATGACAAAGGTCTATCTGACGACAAAAAACAAATCAGTGAGGCAGACCTCAATGACGATGGTGTCGTCAAGCTCTCATTTGGCAAGAAGCGCCACGTCTTAGTCAAACCCGTCTGAGTTTACTGAACTTCTGTTGACTCCGTGTTCTCATCGGTTTCTTCGAAGTTTTCTACCGGGACACGGGTCGCCTCTCGTTGATCTCCCCCTTGGAAAATTCGCCGGAAGAAGCCGGGTGCCAATCCCGACAGAGGATTGACGTAAACAGTTGGCCCACTGGTGGGGCCATTGATGCCGTAAGTAAATGCGAAGATCCCCTCGCCGGTGCGCGATACCAACATGGGGCCCAGGATCGGTAAATTGCCAAGCGCGGAATTCAGCGCATAGGAAGGCACGATGGTGCCCTGGAAATCCGTTGTGTTGTTGCCCTGATCAAAGGTCCCGACAAGGGTCAGGCCTAGAGCGGAGCCCGATGCCGTGGCATCGGATATGCCGATAACCCCCTCATCATTAACGGTAAAGGGTGCCTTTAAGCTCTGGAAGTGAATGCCATCTCCATTGAGGGTGTCGGCAAGACCACGCAGGGAACCCACCGTGAGCAGCTGCGCCAACATGGGCGCTTTGACAATTTTGAAGTTATCAACCTTCAAATAACCCGTCATCGTGCTGGTGGAGGCAACTGTTTCGTAGCTTTTCTCGCGGTCTTTGAGCGCTTCTTGAACGGCTTCATCCTCCAGGCTCAGTTCCGCGCCATCTTCCGCACGGGCCTGTGCCAATGCATAAGCATTGAGGACCTCTGTTTCGGTGTAGTCATCCCTCTGTTTCGTTTCAGATCTTTGATCATCATCGAATTGCATCTTCAAAGACATTTCGCCGCCGACCATTTGGTCAACACCAGTAATCCCCTTGATGATGCGCCCCCCATCCGAAGAGGTGATTGTCAAACTACGCCGGTTACCTTCGTCCTGCACCAATGATGCAAAGACGGTCCCGCTGTCGTGAAAGGCTCCGCTTAAATCAAGGGAGGTGAATTTTTTTCCATCGGATGAAATATCAAAGACCACATCGCGAAGCGCAACGCCCTGGCGCAGATACAGATCGTTCACCTGGGCCTCAAATGTCCAAGGAGAAGAAAACTCGCGCTGGGTTGGATCAACCGCAGGTTCGCCGCCGCCAAACTCCACCATCAAATCTTCAAGAAAGGGAGCGATGTTAAAGTAATCTCCAATGATGGAGACCAGAAGCTGATCTTCAGAATCCCGTTCAGCGCGGAAGCGCACATCTACAAAGTCGTCGATCCAGATACGCTTAAAGAGCGCGTCTTGCAGCTTGCCGTCCCGTGCGAGCGACATGCTTCCTTCAACACCCAGGGCTTCGCCAACAATTTCGAAATCCTGCAAATGTAACTCGCCCGCCTTTGTGAACTTCACAAGCATGCTGGCTTCCGCCTTCCGCCCGGTTTCCTTGTAGTAGTCCATGGACGAAATTTGAATGCTAGCGGGCGTCAAATTGGCCTTTACGCGAACTTCCGAGATGTTGGAGCCGCTCCCCTTGGCAACAATACGCACCGGCACATCGCCCGTGACGGCACCGCCCGTATCAAGCCCCCAGTCGATCTGCGTGCTTGGATTGAGGTTCAAATCCAGGACATAGTTCGAACTGTCACCGGATTGGGTGCGGAAATTTTCGTCCCAGGTGACCTTTGTCGGTGCGCCTTCGATAAGGATTTCCCCGCGACCGGTCAGACCCTGGAGATCGATGTCGAGCTCCATGAAGCCGCCGTTTACGCTCAAATCAGCAAAGAGATCGGGAATATCCAAATCGTCCACGCGTGCCGCTGCCTTAAATCCGATATCGTCCAGCGGCACATGGCGCAGCGAGGGTATTGAAAAGCTCATCTTGGCGCGGCCCTGGCCACGATATTTTTGCGGGTCAGCCCCAAAGCGTTTGAGATAGCCCAAGGGCGGCTGGTCAATTAGCGTCAAAATATCATTGGTCGCGCCGCTCAGTGTCGTCTCGATCAATATCGGGCTTCCCTTGATCGACAGATGCTCGATGCGAACCGTGGAACCTTTGCCAACGGTAAGCGGGGCCTCGACAACATCCGTCACACGGCCTTTCTTCAAGGTCAGATCAAAAGTTTCGCCGGTCAGTACCATCTCGGCCGCGGCATCGACCATTCTCGGCAACCCTTTTACATAGGTGACAGCCGCGTCCTGAACGTCAAAGACAAAGTTGACCGCATCGGGATGGTTGGCGAGATCGGCGAAATCCCCCACCGCCGCATTGATTGCCAAATCTCCCCGGTTGATCAGGCCGCCGTCGATATTGGTCGTGATCCAATCGCGCGCACCGAGCGCCACATCGCGCGGCCACAGCACATCAATCATGTCGGTCGGCAAATTTTTCAGCGTGCCCGTGGCAATTACAGCCGGGGTCGGTACCGCCTGATAGAGATCGCCTTGGAGTTCAATACTTGTTTTGTCGATCTCGAGGGCAAAACGGTCCATTCGCAAGCGGCGGTTCTCAAAGTCAACAACCCCTTGCAAATTAAGATCATCAATGGACACAACGTGCTTCATGCGCACCGGCAGATTGAAGGAAAGATCCTGACCGGACAGGTCAAACCTGAACCCCAAAACCTTAAACTGCTGTTCCGTGGTGAAGGATACTTGAGCCGTGCCGCCGAGCGTGGCCTTGTTCTCGCCCGCGACAAAGTGCAACCGCCTGATGTCAAACCATTGGCGGTCGCCGTCATATTCAGCGGAAAAGGCACCATATTCGACGGGCACTATTTCTTCTCCGAACTCGGCGAAACGGAAACTCCCTTCCCCTACGGCCAACTCCAAATCGGCGTGTTTGAGCTCGCCATTGCTGTCGATCTGAATGCGGGCCTCGCCGCGAATGGGAAAGTTGAGTTCGGAAAGGTCAGAGAAATAATTGGATTTAGAGGCAAAACTGGCCGGCGAAAAATCTGAAAACTCAAGGGAGGAGTCGATTTCATTGGTCTGGGGGTCAATATGCCCGATCATTGTGACCTGAACGTTTTCGGGGCCAATCCGGACGTCCCCCGACATATTCCAGGCGAGTCCCGCTTGCCCCCTGGCAATGGAGACCAGGGCTCGTGGGGCCACCCAGAGACTGCCGGAGGTCTCGTCGTAAAACTCGATCTCGGCATCGGAAATTGTAAATCTCTGCAAGGAGGCAATGGGAGAGCGGGAGCGCGTCTCACTGTTGAGCTCATCAATCAACCAGGAAAAGACCTTGCCGCGCCCTTGATTGACAGGCTGGGCCTTTATCTCTGCCTCTTGCGGAAATCCAAGCTCAAAGGTGCCATTGCGCCGGCGAACGATCATCGCCGAGGGTCCCTGCAATTCTATCCGGGTCAGGGTCATGCGCCCTTTTAAGAGGTCCGGTATCGACACATCGATTTCAATGGTCGGCACCTGACCAATGAGAATACCGTTGCCGTCATTAATCTCCACATCCACGGCAGTCAGATTGATGGTGCGGTCTTCCTGAGACCAAACCAGCAGGGCTTCCGAAACCTTGACGTCAATATTGTTCCCCGAAGCACTCAAAATGCTCTCGATCTGGGAGGTGAAGCGGCCAAAGGACACTGGCCCCTTGGAAAGCTGCCAGAACAAGACACCCACGAGCACAACCATGACCGCGGCAACACCCGCGGCGATCTCCATGACGTGGAGAAGTGTGACTCTTAAGGATGATCTGACCACAGATACAAAACTTTCGGCTCGCCAATTGGGGCCATCGATGGGGGTCCAGCGCAATTGGCGGTAATGGTTCGGCCTCCGAGAGATCCAAAACGCCGAATCGCGGTGCGCGACCCACCCCGGATCTCAGGGGCTATGCTAATGATAAGACATTGATAATTCAACAATATCCCAAACTGTCCACAAGCGGTGCGGCACTTTGGCATATGGCGCTCTCATATCGAGTTTAAAGTCAGGATAAAAGACAAACTGGACAAAATTTTGGAGAAAAAGAGGCTTCAAGCCATGAAGTCACCGCGCTACAACAGTTGCCATGTAAACTTCCCTTTGAAACCAAGGAGATAGTATCCAATGAGCAATGACATCCAGGCCGGCGACAAGGCCCCAGCATTTTCCATGCCCGCCACGGGTGGCGGGAAAATTGCCTTGAAAGACTTTAAAGGCGAGAAGCTGGTCATGTTCTTCTATCCAAAGGACATGACGCCTGGCTGCACCACGGAGAGCAAGGAATTCAGCGCGAAAAAGGCCTCTTTTACGCGGGCCGGCGCGAAAGTTCTTGGAGTTTCGAAAGATAGTCTCGCCCGACATGAGAAATTTGTAGAGAAGGAGGGGCTCAAGATCCCCCTCGCTTCCGATGCGGACAGTGACGTGATTGAACGGTACGGCTCCTGGATCCTCAAGAAGCTCTATGGTCGGGAATACATGGGGATCGACCGCTCGACCTTTCTGATAGACGAAAAAGGGGTCGTGCAGCAGATCTGGCGCAAGGTCAAAGTCAAAGGCCATGTGGATGAGGTGCTCGAAGCGGTCAAGGCTTTGAAGTGACGAGTGTTTTTGATGCGGCGCTGCGGGTATTGTCGACCGCCGACGCGGGCGAAAAATCCGCTGTTGGGCTCGAGGTCGCCAAAGCCTGGGGTGCGGGCGATCTGAGCTTGTCACCGGGCTCGCTCTCCCTGCCCGACCGCCCGGCGCGCCCTGAAAACCCGCCTTTATTACCGCCAAATGAAATGCCCAGGCGGCGACTGGGCAGCCAGGAGGGCCGAATTGCCTTGCTTCACTCGCTTGCCCATATTGAGCTCAATGCCATCGATCTGGCTTTCGATATGATCGCGCGATTTGCTGGCTGCTGCCAGGACATGAGTGGCGAGCTGGCAGATTTCGTCTCTGACTGGATTCAGGTTGGCCGTGAAGAATGCAATCATTTCAATCTACTAACCGAAAGACTTCATGCCCTGGATAGTTCTTACGGCGCCCTGCCCGCCCACGACGGCCTTTGGGAAGCCGCCTATGCGACGCGGCATGACTGGCTGGCGCGATTGGCGGTCGTTCCCCTTGTCCTGGAAGCGCGCGGATTGGATGTCAGTCCGCAAACCATCGACAAATTGGCCGAGACCGGTGACCAGGCCAGCGCCGAGGTCCTCTCCTTGATTTATGAGGAAGAAATCGGCCATGTCGCGATCGGGACCAAGTGGTTTTTATTGGGCTGTAAAGCGCAGAAAACTGCGCCAGACGAGACCTTTCACCTGCTTGTCGCGCGCCATTTTAAGGGCGCCCTCAAGCCCCCGTTTAATCATGAGGCACGTAATAAAGCAGGACTTTTACCGAACTTTTACACCCCTCTGGCAAGGTGATCCTTGAGACGGGTAACGTTAACTGAAGTTTAATATTTCAAAAATGCATGGAGCCCCTTGATTCTTTGCTGATTTTTCGATGGAATAGGGACTGGGTAGGGGCAACATGTTCATGAATTCGAGGGAAGTTTTCGATGGCCACAGGCTTTGTGTCCACCGTTAAGTCGGTACTTGGTCGCTGGTTCCCAGAGCGACAGTT